>JBAUSF010000115.1:0-9542 GCA_049581565.1 Acidimicrobiales bacterium | reverse complement strand
GCATGAACTGGAGCGGGTTCATGTCCTGGGTCTCGTCTACGTAGAGCGACCGGTTGCGGTAGCGAAATGACGCGAGGACCTCGGGCTCGTCTCGTAGCAACGAAATGGCTTCATTGAGCAGAAGGTCGAAATCGATGAGGCCTCGACTTCGACACAGCCCCACGTAACGATCGAGGACCTCGGCGAACTGTGCGGGCGGGAGGGGAGCGTCGCGTCGAAGGCGGCGCGCATTCTTTGCGTACTGAGGTCCCTGGTATCCCTGGCTGAGGGCCCAGCCGATCTCTTGCTCGAGACGCGGGAGTTGCCAGTCTTCGAGCTTGAGCTCACCACTCTCTCGGAGTTGCGCGGCGAGGGCGCTGACGAGCTTCTTGCGGTGCGGCTCGAGGGTGAGGGGGCGAAGATGGTGATCCTCGCGGTACTGGGTGACGAGCGTGAGCGCGGCGCGGTGAAAGGTCCCGGCCCGTACGTCGCGGATGCCCGTGCGAAAGAGCCGTTTGCGTAGTTCGTCGCCGGCCTTGCGCGTGAAGGTCATGGCGAGGATCTGGTCCGGTGCAACCTCGCCATCGGCAACGCGGCGTTGGATTCGCAGGGTTAGCACGTGGGTCTTGCCGGACCCGGCGGTCGCGCGCACGAGGAGACGCCGGGCGGGCGACATTACCGCCTCGCGCTGCTCTGGGGTGAGCCCGACGAGTAACTCGGGGGAGAATGTTGCCTCGTCCATGGTGCCTATGACGCTACTGGGGTCCCGTGACTCGGGTCCGGGCAACGAGACCATCCTCAGTAACCTATTAGTCGTGCTTCGAAGCTACGGCAACTCGCGCCTTTTTGGAGAATCCTACGGATCAGGCGAGGTGCGGGTGATCTGGCTCCACGGCTGGGCTCGACAGGCTCAGGACTTCGCGGCCGCGGCGAACGTCCTGGCCGAGAGCGGAATTGGCTCTGTCGCTCTCGACCTGCCGGGATTTGGCGCCTCGCCGGCACCCGAGGTCCCCGGTGGCGCTCGACACTACGCAGAGCTCATACTGCCCGCGATCAAGGAGATCGCGAGTTCTCCAGTCGTGCTCGTCGGACACTCCTTCGGCGGCACGGTCGCCGTCGTGCTCGCCGCCGAGCACCCCGAACTGTTCTCCTCGGTCGTTCTTACCGGAGCGCCCGTCCTTCGCTCACCGAGCTCGTCACGGGCGGCGCTTTCCTATCGAACCATTCGCTGGCTCGTGCGGCGTCATCTCCTGAGCAAGGCGTATCTCGAACGGGCTCGCCAGAAATACGGGTCGACCGACTACCGGCGCGCCCATGGGATCATGCGTGACGTGTTGGTCGCGAGCGTGAACGAGAGCTACGAGCCGGAGATCGCTCGGTTGTCGGTGCCGGTGACGTTTCTGTGGGGGGCGGGCGACCGCGACGTGCCCCTTGTCATCGCGCAGTCTGCTGCGGCGCTGACCACGGGTCCAACAAACCTGCTCGAGATTTCGGACGTCGGGCACCTCGTGCCGCTCGAGGCGCCTACGGAGCTCGCGGCCGCGGCGCTGAGGGCGCTCGGCCTGTGACGACCGCCCTCGCGGTCATCTTCTCCGCGCTCCTGGCTCTGGCGTACTGCGCCCAGATGGCGCGCTGGCTGCGTGTGCTCCAGCGTGAGCACTACGACCCGACGTCGTTGAGGCGGTTTCTGGCGCGTTGGTCCTCGCCGCAGCTGCCGAGCGCGAAGGTGCGCGCTCGAAGAGCGCGTCGTCCGATCACGCTGAGTCACGTCCTGATCCTCGCGATGATCGTCACCGTGGTACTGCGCGAGTGGGACCTGCTGGTCGTCGCGGCCGTGACCTACGGCCTGTTTTGCCCCCAGGGACTCAGCGTCCGCGGGCGGACCAGCCCGCTCGCCTGGACTCGACGCCTGCGCGCCACGGCGATCGTCGCGGGGGTGTTCTCGCTGATCGTCGCGGGACTCGGCGCCCTCGCGCCGCACCCCTTCCTCGGCGCGGTCGCGATGGTACTCGCGGTCCCGCCGGTGCTCGATCTCACGACTCGCGTATTGCGCCCCTACGAAGAACACGCGGCACAGCGCTTTGTCGATCAAGCCGTCAAGCGACTCGATCGCGTCCGTCCCCGGATCGTCGCGATCACCGGATCCTTCGGCAAGACCTCGACGAAGAACCACCTGAGCGCCCTGCTCGGTGATGAATACGGCGTCGTCGCTTCACCGCGCAGCTACAACAATCGCGCGGGGCTCTCGAGGGCGATCAACGAGAACCTCAACGACGGAACCAGGATCTTCATCGCCGAGATGGGGACGTACGGACCCGGGGAGATTCGCGAGCTCGCGTCGTGGTGCAAGCCCGAGATCGCCGTCGTGACCGCGATCGGACCGGTACACCTCGAGCGGATGGGCTCGATCGACGCCATCGAAGAGGCCAAACGCGAGATCACCGAGACCGCGGCGACGGTCGTGCTCAGCGTGGACGATCCACGTCTCGCGCGTTGGCCAGGGTCACTGCGCGCCGCGGGCAAGCGGGTCATCACCGCCGCGTCGCGCGCCGACGCCGACGTGCGCGTCGCCACTGACGCGAAGCGCTGGACGGTCGTCGTCGACGGCGAGACGCTCGCCACCATCGACGAAATCATCGGCGTCCAACCAACGAATCTCGCATGCGCGCTCGGCGCAGCACTCGCCCTCGGCGTGAGCGGTGAACAGCTCGTTGGACGGCTCTCGCACGTAGTCCCGGTCGCGAATCGACTGAACGTCGCTTCCGCCCCCTCGGGTGCCGTCGTCGTGGACGACACGTTCAACGCGAATCCCGAGAGCGCCGCCGCCGCACTGGACGTGCTCTCGTCGCTCGACGTTGTGGGCCGACGGGTCGTCGTAACACCCGGGCTCGTGGAGCTAGGTCGCGACCAGTACGGCGAGAATCTCCGTCTCGCACAGCTCGTCGAGGCGGCGTCGGCGGATCTCGTCGTCGTCGGGCGAACGAATGCCCTCGCGCTGGCGGCGGGCTCGTCGCGACCGCCGCATCGATTTGACACGCGCGAGAATGCCGTCGCGTGGGTTCGCGCGACCTTGGGCCAGGGTGACGCCGTGCTGTTCTTGAACGACCTGCCCGACCACTACCCTTGATGTCTTAATGACGTTGCGAGGTGAGTGGTGACCAGTGGTGTGCTTTTCGGGGGACCATCGCCCGAACACGACATTTCTATCCTGACGGGCCTGCAGGCGCTACGCGAGCTCGCCAAAGACGAGCGCGACACGTTGGGGATCTACTGGACGAAGTCAGGTTTGTTCTACTCCGTGGCGAGTGATGTTGAAGCCGAGGGCTTTCTCGACGGCGTGCCGAAGGGTTCGAGCGAGCTCTCCCTGCGACTCGGCGAGGACGGCGGGTTCTACTCGGCGGGCGGACGGCTCGCGCGCGAACGAAAGATCGAGCTCGACGCGCTCGTACTGGCGACGCACGGCGGTCCGGGCGAAGATGGGACGCTCCAGGGCGCGCTCGATGTGGCGGGCGTGCGCTACACGGGTCCCTCGCTCGCGGGCGCCGCGATCGGCATGGACAAGTGGGCGTTCGCGTCGCTCGTCGCCGAGGCCGGCCTGCCGACGCTGCCGCGCGTGCTCCTTCGCGCAGAGGGCGAATCGTTGCCCTTTGACGGCCCCTACATCTTGAAGCCTCGCTTCGGGGGCTCGTCGATCGGGATTGATGTCGTGGCGGACTTTCAGACGGCCCGCGCCCGGCTCTCAACCAATCCGCACTTCGCCAACGGCTGCGTCGTCGAGCCCTACCGCGAGGACCTCACCGACGTGCAGATCGCGCTTCGCACGTACCCAAGCCTCGAGCTATCAGCCATTGAACGGCCACTGCGACGCTCTCGCGACGCGGAGATCCTCAACTACCGCGACAAGTACGTCGCGGGCGAGGGAATGGTGGCGGCGCCGCGCGAGCTGCCGGCCGTCCTTCCGCCCGGCCGGGAAGAAGAGATCGTCCGGCTCACGCGACTCATTGCCGAGATCGCTCTCGTGCGCGGCGTCGCGCGGCTCGACTTTCTCGCGAGCGAGAGGGAGCTGTACGTGAACGAGATCAATACGATTCCCGGCTCGCTCGCCAAGTACCTGTTCGTGACCCCGCCGCTGCCGTTCGCGACGCTACTGAGAGACCTGCTGGGTGAAGCGCGAGAACGCCCAACTCATCGCTACAGCGCCGCGGGCGCCGACGGGCTCGTGTTGCGATCGGCTGGCTCGATCGCCGCCAAACTCGCGTAGACGCGGGACCCTCGTCAGCGCTTCGCTGAGAGCGTCGCTGTAGGGGTCGATGAGGCGCCCCTGTTGGATCGCCCAGAACGCAAGCTCGTAGTTGCCCTTTTCGAGTGCCGTGTGGTGCAACGCGAGCGCGGCCCATTCGCCGTCTCGAGCGAGACGCGCCCCGTGACCTTCGGCGAGAAACCATTCGAATCCGCGGAGCGCGCTCGCGAGGGGTTCACCCTTGATGAGCAGCAACGCCTCATGGGCGAGGGGCGAGGCGTCTGCGACGGGAAGCTGACGGGCGCGGCCCACGAGCGCAAAGAACGCCTCCACGTCACTCGAAAGTCCGTGAGTGACGTAGAGCCCCGAGGAGGTCACCGGATGAAGCCGTGGTCCCTCAGCGTCCGTGCCAAGGCTCCGTCGAACGGCGCTCGCGGTGTTGGCGAGCGTGCGCTGGGAGGCGTCGACATCGGCGTGGGCGAGGACCCGAGTGCGAAGGCGCTCGCCGGTCACCGGCTCGTGACAGTGGAGGGCGAGGTAGGCAACCATCTCGACGCAGCGCCGACGGAGTGTCGGGGCGAAGGCCTCGATCAACCCGACCACGGTCGGATCGGCTCGCAGCAGTTCGACGCGAAGATCGCTCGACAGGGGCGCCGCGACGGGCAGTGATGTGGAGGCGCCACCGTCGCTGACGTGGGCTCTCACGGTGATGGCGCAGGCCGCAAGCTCGTCGTCGAGCTGGTTGGCGGCGCCGAGGAAGACGACGACGTTCTGGCGAAGGGTTCTCGTCGCGAGCGCGCGCAACAGATCCGACTCGCTCTTTGCGAACACGACCCTTCCGTCGTGCAGCGCCACGACGTGGTGGACGATGTCCTCGCTGCTCCACGACGGCGCCACCGCAAGTCGTCCACCTTCGTGGGCGAATCCGATCAGGGTACCCGTGGCGCTCGGTCCGAGCACGCACGCCACGAGGGGTGCGACGGGGCAAGCGGGGGCGCCAGTCGGCACGTTCTCCTTGACATCGATGACGCCATCGAGCTCGTCACCGATGAGCGCGGCCAGCTGCGCGACAAGCTCGGGGTTTCGCGCGCGAAGCAGCTCAATCGACTCGTCGACGTCGAAGTCGGTCGTCTCGTCGAGTTGTTGGCGAAGCAGATCGCCGCGGCGCTTTGCCATGAGCGCGAGTGGGAGGCTGCCCACACCGGCGAGCGACTTCACTGGACGCGGCGTCGAGGGCCGCGCGTGCGTCTCGTGTAATGGAACGGTGATCGGGGCCACGTCCTTCAGCGTGACGTGGGACGCGGGGGCGAGCAATGCCAGCAGCGCTACAACGAGTCCGGCGAGCCACGCGCTGCCGCCCGCCCGCACGCGGCTCCCGCGGCGCAGTCGAGCGACGTTGCGCACAACTTGATAGAGAAAGCCCAGCCAGAAGACGGCGAGTATGACGAGGAGCGCACGCACGAGCATCGTGTGGTCTGATCCAGCAGTCGCGCGCCACTTGGTGAGGACCACGTAGGGCAAGAGGAGGAAGTACAGTACGAGCGCGATGCCGTGGACCCTCGTGCTGAATGAACGCCTCAGCGAGTCGGTGTCAGCTGCCACGTCACCGTGCTGGTAGGGGACTTCGCCGAGATTGACACCTCGCACTGCTCGTGTGCGCCGATCACGAACTGCAGCTGAACCGTAATCGCGGCGCCCGGACACTCCAGGGATACCGCCACCGGCCCGCTCGAGGCGACTTCCCAGCTCCCAGGTCCGACGAGCGGAAGGTCGGCCACGTCGAATGAGGGGGTGAGTTGACCGGTAAGCACGCCGCTCGAGGCGCTCTCGGCGGGCGCGCTCGCGCTTGGCACGGCGTTCGAGGCGGTCGCGCGCGAGGAGCTCGCGCTTGGCGGTGCGCTCGTCGTTGTGGTGGGAGCGGTGACCACCCGCGACGCCACCGTGACGCGAGGCCTCTTTGGCGTTCGAGGCGGCCCGGCTGTCGTCGTGGTGGTTGTCGCGCGTGTCGTACTCGTGGAGCGCGCCACAGCCTTCTTCGTCGCAACGTTCGATGTTGTCGTTGATGCGCTGGACGCGGGATGCAACGGCGTCGAACTCGATGACGCCGTCAACGTGAACACGAGGACCAACAGCAAGAGAGGACTCGACCACATCACCCAGTGCGTGCTCTTGAGTGAATGGGGGCGTCTCATGTTGGTCCTTGCAGGGTACTGGAGCAGTTGATGGCTTTTCGGGGAACATTCACAACCTTTGGTAATGGCTAGAGCAAAAATCGGACGGCGAAGTGTTGCAGTTCTGACTGCAGCGCGACGGGTGCGCTGTGGTCGGCGGCGGCGAGCTCGCGCAGTGACCTACCCTCGAAGACGCGCGCGTACGTGAGACGCACCAGTCGATCGTGCTGGCCGCGCAAGCTCTCGAGACGGCTGAGGAGCGGGGACGTCTCTGGCGCGGGACGCTCGACGGCGTCAAAGGAAGAGAGGCGCTTGGTCGCCTCCTTTTCCTTCAGCAACCACCGACGAAGGCGCCCGCGCAGCGCCGAGAGCAGGTCCGGAGCGGCGTAGGGTCGCGACTGACCCGCCCAGTCGACGAGCAGCTCGCTCAGCAGCGAGATCGCAACGGCGAGCGTCTCGCTCGGCTCTTCGATGATGCCGTCACCGAAGCGAAGTTGGCGACAGACGCTCACGACGCCGGGGAGCAGCGTCTGAAGGAGGGCCCGATGGATGTCGGGATCACTCGCCTCTTCGAGCAGCGCACGCACGATTCGCGCTCGCTCGAGCACGCTCCGTCCGCCCCGTGATTCGAGCAAGGAGACCACGTCGAACAGGTCTGCTTGGTGGCGGAGGTCGAGGTCGGGATGGCGCTCGTCGAGACGACGTGCGGCCGCGCGGGCGCTCGTTCGTCGTCCCACTCGCTGCCATTCCGAACGTAGTTGGTTGAGGAGGTCGGTGTTGGTAGTCATGGCGACCAGTAGACGGCGGCGCGCACACCTCAAGGTGCCCCACGCTGCAACGAGACGGACGACATTTTTCACGCCTCGAGCGTTGCCGTTCTCGTTCACAGCGCAACGCACATACGACGGCCTAGTCTTAGGCAATGGACATCGAATCCTTCTACGAGCAAAACGAAGCCCGACGCGAGAGCGCCGAGTTCGAGTTCGGCAGTGAGTGGACAGACTCGGCAGACAACGAGTACGAGTTGTCGTGGGTTGAGGCAACGGGTGAGTTGTACCTGATGGTCGAGCCCGACGCAGTCGTGACCGAGGACATGTTCGGGGATTTCCTCGTGTCCGACGAGCCGGTCAACGATCTCACGGTCGTCGTGATCGGCAAGGTCCCTTCGCTTGCGGCGCTCGAAGATCTACTCGAAGGCTGGGAGGACGCGATGCTCGAAGAGAACTCGCTCGCCTGGTTGCGCGAACGTCTGCCCGAACACGATTAGAGGTCGGGGCTTGGCGAGTCGGCCACCTTGCACAGTCGGGTGAGTGAGTCGACGAGGTGGGGAATCGGCACACGTTCGGCCTCGTTGATGGTCGTCATGAGCGGATTCCAACTCCCGTCAATCGATGTGGCCGCCGCGGCCGACGGAGTTGCCTTGAGTAACTCGCTCAACGCGTTCGCTTCGAGCGATGCTCGACGAGAGCTCGTGAGCCCGGGCTGCTCGCTCTTCTTTTCTATGGCGAGCGCGTGCTTCACGTCGACACAACTACGCCGGACGTCCGCAACGGCCCCTCCGCTTCCGCACGAGGCGAGTAGTGCGCTCGCTACCGCCAGAGTCGCCAGTACTGTCGTGAGTCGGACTAGCCGAGCCACGAGTCAGCGGACTGGAGCAAGAAATCGCTGACGCTCCGTCCGCGCTCAAAGATGTCGCACAGCGGGTCTTCGCCCTTGGCGACCTGACTCAGCGAAATCGCCCTTCGAGCCACGATCGAAATGCGTCGCTCGCTGGCCTCGGTGGGCGACG
Organism: Acidimicrobiales bacterium; assembly: GCA_049581565.1. Classification (GTDB taxonomy): domain Bacteria; phylum Actinomycetota; class Acidimicrobiia; order Acidimicrobiales; family RAAP-2; genus RAAP-2. The sequence goes on along the minus strand of JBAUSF010000115.1, from coordinate 1,363 downwards.
CGAATACGTCGGTCGCGGTCACCTCAAGCGGCATCTCGAGACCGCCAATAGGCGCGAGGTCGATAGCGAGCCGCAGGAGATCGGGGCCGTGGGGCATAGGCGGCAGGCTCCATGTGAGTACCAGAGGGAAGTGGAACTCGTCGGGCGGGTCGACCTCGTCGGGAAGGCCGAGTACGGCGTCTTCGAAGGCGAGCAGCGTTCTCGGGTCGACGTCAAGTTCAATGTGCAGGTCGACCGGGCCGCCACATCCGTCTTCGGGATGTAGATCGACTTCCCACGCTTGGCGCAGTGAGTACGTTTCAACGAAGTGACGCTCGTCGTGCACGTGAAACCCGTGAGTGACCGCGTGGTCCTTAAGGTCGGCAACGAAACCTGCAACGTCAATAGCGGCCATCACTACCAAGGCTAGCCGCGAAGACCACTACCGTTACTACGTGAACTCGACGCTTTTTGATCCCCTTCGTGAGTGCGCGCACGAGATCGGCGCTGTTGTGAAATCGGGACGACATGACGGCTATACGGGTATTCGCTCGACGCAGTATTACCTCGATACCGCAGCCGACGAGGTTGCACTGCGCGTGCTGCACGGGGCGGGATTTCAAGTAGTGAGTGAGGAGTCGGGCGTCTCGGGCGATGGTGAGTTCACCGTGGTCGTTGATCCCATCGACGGTTCGACGAACTGCGACCACGGGGTGCCCTTCTTCGCGACGAGTCTCGCAGTCCTCAAGAATGAAGAACTCGTGGCGTCGCTCGTGATGAACCAGGCGACCGGCACCATCTACGAAGCCGAGCGCGGCGCCGGCGCCTTTCGTGACAATGTCGCAATCGCGCCCAGTGGTCAGCGGGAGTTCTCGAAGTCGATAGTCAGCTTCTCCGGATTGCCCACCCGGCATTTGGGCTGGGCGCAGTACCGCTCGCTCGGCGCGGCCAGCCTGGAGATCTGCCTCGTCGCCGACGGGTCCCTCGACGTTTTCAGTGTCGCGCGACGCTCCGCACTCCATCCGTGGGACTACCTCGGAGGACTGCTCATGATCGAGGAGTCGCAAGCCTTCGCAAGCGAGTACGACGGTGCCGAGCTTGTCACGATCGAGCGCGTGCCACGCCGTCCCGTCTTTGCCGCCACGAAGGAGCTGCTCAATTTCATGTGCGACCAGACCGATATTTAGACGCCGTCAGGGTGTCCCATTAGGCTGGTCTACTCCGGGGCGCTTAGCTCAGTTGGTTAGAGCAGCTGATTTACACTCAGCAGGTCGGGGGTTCGAGTCCCTCAGCGCCCACTCGTTGTCAAAATCACAACGTTTCTGGCTCTTCCGGTAGTAGCGGGGTGAGACATCATCGAACGACGATCGAGTCGAGGACTCTG
>JBAUSF010000114.1:0-1871 GCA_049581565.1 Acidimicrobiales bacterium | reverse complement strand
TGAATGGGGCACCCCGGTGTGAGAGGAAAGAGCACCCGTGGGGAAGGGGAACGAGATGCGGAAGCAGCATTTTGAAGAGAGCAACGACAAGATCCGGGCGCGCTTCAGCGAGCTGAAGAAGACTTCTCCGAAAAAGCTCAAAGATCGGATCAAGCTTTCGTGGAGCAACTGGGGATTCGGCAGAGAATCGCTTGCGGAATCGGCCGAGCGGCTGGAGAAGAACAAGGTGCCGTACATTGAATTGCACGGCAATCACTACGGACCCGGCCTGGGTTACGAGGTGAAGGAGACGCTGAAGGTTCTTGCGGATCACGGGCTGAAGGTTTCCGGCGTGTGCGGGATGTTTTCAGCCGATAACGACATGGCCAGCAATCGGGCCATCCACCGGCAAGCGGCGCTCGATTATCTGGACCGGGAGGTTCCATTTACGCGCGCAGTGGGGGGCAAGTATCTGCTGGTAGTTCCGGGCGCGGTGGGACGGCCGAAGGCGTATGACGATGTGGAGTTCGAGCGCTCGGCGGAGACGCTGGCGATGCGCGGCGACCTGTTTGTTAAGTACGGCATCAAGGTTGCGATTGAGCCGATCCGGTCAGCGGAGGTGAGCCTGGTGCACACCGTGGCGGATGCGAAGCGGTATCTGGCCGCGGTGAATCATCCCGGCGTGGGACACATTAACGGCGACGTGTACCACATGCAGTCGGAGGAGCGGCACATTGGCGATGCGATTGTGGACGCGGGCGATCAGCTTGTGAACCTGCACATGGCGGACAGCAACCGGTGCGCAATGGGCGAGGGCTCGATGGACCTGGCGACAATGATTCGCGCTCTCTATGCAATTGGTTTCAACCAGGGCGACAGGTTTGTGACCTTCGAGCCGCTGGGACCGGGCGGCGATCCTTACCCCGCGATGCACGGGAAACCAGACAAGCGCAAGCTCGATAAACTTGTGGCGACGAGCATCCGGTATTTCCGCGAGTGCGAGGAGATGGTGCTGGCGGAGTAGGAGTTCAGATCGCCGACTTGTTCGGTTTCCCATGTGTCAGAATCGAGATCCTTCGACAAGCTCAGGACAGGTTCTGGGGCAAGCGCTAGAAGGGCTGAGAAGAATGTCGTCGAGTGGATGAAAACCCTCCCTCGGCGGCTAAAGCCGCAGTGATTTTGGGGCATTGACGGCACGACAAAAGTCGTGCCCTTTCAAAGCCAGACTTTCAAATGCGGCTGTGAATCGCAGATCAGGTCGGAACCGATGAAGACATATTGTTTTGCGCTGGATTTGCACGACGATCCCGGCCTCATTGAGGAGTACAAGCGGTATCACCAGAAGGAAAAAATCTGGCCGCATGTGCTTGAGTCGGCTCTCGGTCATGGCGTTGTGAGCGAGGAGATTTACCTGGCCGGCAACCGCCTATTCATGATTGTGCAGACAACGGACGATTTTTCACTGGACGCGAAACGCGCGGCTGACGGCAGCGATCCCGAGATGCAGAAGTGGGAAGAGCTGATGTGGAAGTATCAGAAGCCGCTACCTTTTGCGCAGGCCGGCGAAAAGTGGGTTTTGATGGAGAAGATTTTCGAAGCGAAGTAGTCCCCTGCCATAGAGAAAAGCGCAATGCTCCGCAACCCCAGCGGAACCCAAGGCGAAAGCTGTACAAGGAAGGTTCGATGGCAATCACGAGTTCACTCACGGCCGTAATTCTCTGGTCGGGAGCCGGCGGTCTCATCACGCTTGCGCCTTCCGACATTCTGATCATTGCTCTCTACTTTCTGATGGTTTTGGGTATCGGCATTTACCTGCGCCGGTACGCGAATACGTCGAACGATTTTTTCATGGCCGGACGCGAGATGACGGCATGGGTTGCGGGACTGAGTTT
>JBAUSF010000113.1:0-1668 GCA_049581565.1 Acidimicrobiales bacterium | reverse complement strand
TGCGGGTCAGTCCTTGCAAGACCTTGGACAGGAACTGCTCGGGACATTCCGCCGATTCGGCCAACTCAGCGCGGCTGAGCCGCGTTCCAGGAGGACTCCCGGCCAGATGGATCATCACCCGAATGGCGTAATCTGCGGCGCGCGTCAGTTGCATATTGAGATTAATTAGGTCTGATTATATCGCTTCGTCCGTATGCACGCTAAGTGCCAGATTTGAAACGGCCTGTTATTTGGACAAGAGAGGTCAGGAATTCAAACGGAGCGGGTTTTGACGCACCCATCTGGGTGAAGATCCGCGCAGCCAAAGGCGGTGGCGGGCTCTTCTCGGGCAATTTCCGGCGAGCGGATAATCATAGTTGCACTCTTCCACTCATTTCGGTTATTATCAAAGAGTTTTGCGAGAGCGCTTTCTGCTCCCGTGCTACCGCCTGTCTTTTTGGCAGGCCCGGCCGGGGGTGAGGCCCCGCTGTCAACCCGGTTTCGCCGGATGGAACAAGGGCCTGTCCGAAGCAGTAATCCTCGCTGTTGCGACCTGACATTTTTCCGGACTCGGTGAGTGGGTTTCGGGGGTCGCGGTGCACCACTTTTAGATTTTCATCGTAAAGCCCTTTAGCGGGCGTTTGCGACCGAACGGCCCTGGCGCGTTGCGATCCATGGCAGGGCCGAGCCGTGTTACCGGAGAGAGAAATTCGTGCCGACGTTTAATCAACTTGTGCGTATGGGGCGGAAACCGCCTTTGTGGAAGACATCGAGTCCGGCGCTGGAAAGCTGTCCCCAAAAGCGTGGGGTTTGCACGCGCGTATATACGTCTACTCCCAAGAAGCCGAATTCGGCCCTCCGGAAGGTGGCGCGTGTGCGGCTGACCAACGGAATCGAGGTCACCACGTATATCCCGGGGGTCGGGCACAACCTGCAGGAGCACTCGATTGTGCTGATCCGCGGGGGCCGCGTGAAGGATCTTCCCGGCGTGCGGTATCACGTGATTCGCGGCGCTCTCGATACGGCGGGGGTGGCCAATCGCAAGCAGGGCAGGTCGAAGTACGGAGCCAAGAGGCCTAAGTCGTAGGAAATCGTATGCCACGCAGAAGAAGAGCCGTTGTTCGTGAAGTACTGCCGGATCCGGTGTATAACTCCACGCTGGTGGAGAAGTTTGTCAACTCCATGATGTGGCAGGGTAAGAAGACCGTAGCGCAGGGCATCTTTTACGACGCCATGGATAAGCTGCGCGACCGCACCAGCGACGATCCGCTGAAGGCTTTTAAGAAGGCCGTGGAGAATGCCAAGCCGCTGCTCGAAGTCAAGACGCGGCGCGTTGGCGGCGCCAACTACCAGGTGCCCATCGAGGTGCCGCAAAACCGGCGCACTTCGCTAGCCATTCGCTGGATCATCCTGAATGCGCGTACCCGTCCGGAAAAGGGGATGCCGGAAAAGCTGGCGAACGAGTTGAATGACGCCGCCAATTTGCGCGGCGGCGCGATTAAGAAGAGAGACGACGTTCACCGGATGGCGGAGGCCAACAAGGCGTTCGCGCATTACCGGTGGTAGGAAAGAAGCTGTCAGCCGTCAGGTGTCAGGGTTCGGCCGGGAAATTGAGGCTGAGAACTGATGGCTGAGAGCTGAAAACTGTTTACTAAAGACTTTTATGGCACGAACTACCCCGCTCGAAAG
>JBAUSF010000112.1:0-1529 GCA_049581565.1 Acidimicrobiales bacterium | reverse complement strand
GGGTGAACTTAGGCGCAATTCTAGCAGACAATTTGTTTTGTCAAGATGGAATACAGTCGCACCTCGACGTGAGCGAACATTGAAGAAAAACACCAGCTATTTGGGTTGTCGCTTGCCGATGACATCGTTCTCGCGTCTTACGCCGCATAGATTCGCGAACTTTTTGTGATTTGACAGGTAAGTTTGTCAAGCAGCTTAACATCTCGGCGCTCCCAAGAGGATCTGATCAATACTCACGCAAAACTCATTACCGCGGCCACCTAAGGCCGACCGTCCGCATGCACAATTAACCGAAGCTATCTTGAGACAAAAAGACAGCAATGCTACAGCAAGGCTTAGCCCGGCTACTTCCGGATTGCTTCCAAGAGAATAGAGTTCAAAGGCGGGTGCGCCCGGCAAAAATCAATGAAAATAATCAAATCAGAAGTGTTTATGCGAACTCTCTGGTAAGTTTCCCAAACTTGCCGATTTTGCCCGTCCTGCATTCGGCCATTAAGCACAGATCGTATCCTGACAGCAGCCCTCAGCGCAACGCCATCCGCGTCGACAACAAAACCGAAGAATTCAAGTCGAGGTTACCGAAGCGGTATCCCGATAATCCTGAAACAGGAGACGACAGCAGTTCGCCCTGTGGCCCATGGCGGCGAAAAGCCCCAAGACGCATCTGGCCAACAATTCTTCGTTGAGCCTGGCCGGCCCCTTACGCGATTCCCAGGAGGGCTGGCTGCGCGTCGGGTGGACCCGTCCGCTCGCAATTCGGTGCCGCCACATTCTGCGGGTAAAGAACAGCTGGCCATCTCACAGCCGAGCGACGCCCCAGGCCCTATGGAAATGCGGAGAATCGGCGTGCAATTCTTCTAATTGCAAAGATTTAACCCCTAGGTTACGCTGGTGCGTTACCGGGGCGCACGGCTCATGACCATTGTGCCATTGACACCCAATCACATCTCTCATATCGTCAAGTAACCACTGTACGTTCGCGGACGCCGAAGAACTCGGCGAGCCGGTTTTTTATCGAATTGACTGCTTTGCTGCCTGGGAGGTTGCCGAAGGGCAACTGACGAACGCATGGCGTTGAATCGTTGGGTGCTTTACTGAGTCACGCTTTCCGCCCCCAATGTTCAGTGCACATGGCCGCTCACGAGACTTTTTCCCGTTCTCACTCCCTCATTGCGGCTGCATGGAAAATCTCTCCCTGCTGCGCAAGCTTTCTATACCAACATACAAGGGCCTGCAGCGGACTCATTGCAAACTCAGCTTTGCGCCGCCCGGAATCTGGCCGACACCAGTTTGCTTTGCTTCACTAGTGCATTCGCGCGGAAATCGAGCTTTCCTGGAAAGAGGACCCGTGAGATCGTTGCTATTGGTTTTGAACATCATTCAAGATGCCCCAACCCGCACGCTTGCGAGGATGGTTCTTGAAGGAGCAGGGCACAGAGTAATCGATGCCGCCGGAAATGTGCAGGCCGAATCACTCCTGCGCAACGGGCTCGACCCCGATCTTTTACTGTGCGAGCTCTCTTCGCCGG
>JBAUSF010000111.1:0-21359 GCA_049581565.1 Acidimicrobiales bacterium | reverse complement strand
CCTTAACGAGGTCCGTGCCGAGCAGCAGGTGCTCCCCGTCGTCCAAGAGGTCGGCGAATTGAATGAGCAGGCGCGACCGCTCTGCTGGCCCGAGGTTGCCGATCGTTCCGCCGAGAAACATCAAGAGCCGGCCCGGGCCGGCCGGCATGCCAGAGAGATGTCCGCTGAAATCTGCCATGACTCCCGACACGGCGGTTCGCGGGTACCGTGCCGCGAGCTCTTTGATCGAGGCGTGCAGCGCCTGCTCTGCCGCGTCCATTGCGGTGAACGCGTCGAGCCGGTCGACCTCGGTGAACGCGTCAAGCAGCAGTCTGGTCTTTTCCGACGTCCCCGACCCGAGCTCGATCACTCGGCTGGCCCCCGACAACGACACGATCTCTGGCGCGTGCTCGGCCAGAATGGCCCGTTCAACTCGGGTGGGGTAGTACTCATCGAGCTCGGTGATCTGCTCGAAGAGCTTCGATCCGGCTCCCTCGTATAGCCATCTCGAGGGCAGCGACTTCGGTCGCGAGCTAAGACCCTCGCGAACGTCCTGCGCGAGGGCGGCGAGCACGTCGGGCTGCAGTGTCCCCCGTCTTCCAGTACCCACCGTCATCGCACTCCCATCTCTGGCCTACGTGTGTGCGGCCCAGTTTCGAGCCCCGCAGAACTCGTTCCCGTATCTGACGAGCGACACTGCCCGCTGTGACGCTCATGGTAGCGAAGCGCCACTACCCACTGCACGGTATATAGGTATCCGGGCGACGCCATCTCGTTACAGGGCGCCCAAGAGAATACGGTGAAGAATCTGCTGCACTCTCACGCCCACCCGGACCGAGGGTGACGTGCGCGCGGCGGAACAAGCAGGAGCGAGGCGGCTGGTCACCCTTGCCATTGGATAAGGGCAGTTGCTACGCTGCGCGCTATTCGCTCAAGTCTCTCGTACTGGTCTGACTACTTCAGCCCCGACGGACGTGCGGTGCGCCCTGGGCACTCGGCCGGGTGGATCGCCGAGCGACTATACGGCATCCTCGCCGAACGCGGGACCGTCGACTACTGGGACTACGCGCAGCCGCCGATCGGCACCTCGGCCGATGTGTTCGTAGGGCACTTTTGGGCCTTCGCCGACGTCTGTCGCCGCAACGACTTCGATCGTCAGGTAGCCGTCTACGTCCTCTCCGATCCTGTGCGAGCCGCACGACGGCTACGCGAAGCCGCGGCGCGGTACGAGGTGCCATTCCCCGACTGGGACCTGCCGCCGGAGCACTTTGATCACGAGAGCACGATTGAGCTCGCTGACGCCGTGATCCTCGTGGGCAATCACGCGACGCTCGACACGTTCGACGCCGGCTGGCACTCGAAGATCAAGCTGGTCAACTACGCCCCGGGACTCAAGAGCGGACCTCGGGCCTCGACAGCGGAGCGGCGCCGCGAGTTCATTTACGCGGCCACGACGTGCGGGCTGCGCAAGGGCTTCCTCGACGTCATCGAGACGTGGAAGGGCATTCCGGCAGGGGCGACGCAGTTGCACGTGATCGGTCGGATCGATGAGCCCTACCCGGAACGGCTCACCACTTCCGGTGCGCAGGCCGTGAAGGTCTATGGCTGGATTCCTTCGACTTCACGGCGCTACCGCGAGCTGCTCGAGTCCTGCCGCTACGCCTACATCCCGACGTGGGTCGAGGGACAGATGGGAACCGTGCTTGAAGCGATCGCCGCAGGGTGCGTGCCGATCACCACGCGGGCCAGTGGCGTCGACGATCGTGTCCTCGAGCACTGCGTCATCGTTGAACCCGAAGCGCCCGAGCAGCACCGAGACGAGATCGCCACGGTGCTCGCGTGGAGCGAGACGGAGTACCGTGACCGTCAAGAGGCGCTGCGCGAGAGCATGGCTCGTCTCCATACGTGGTCGGGCTTCGACGAACGAGTGCGAAAGGTGGTGTGGAATGGCGACCGAGTTTTGGAAGGAGGGAGTGGCGATCTTGCCAAACTTCCTCAGTGACGAAGAGTGCGAGAAGTACTGCGAGTCGGTGCAGGCGCTCGACAGCTCAAAGGGCCTTCCACTCATCGAGCGAAAGGTGCGGGAGCGATCGCTCCGATACAAGGTCGTAGACGGGACGAGGATCGCCGAGGCCCTCCCCGAGATTGACGAGGTCACCAGGCGTGTAGAGGCGGCGCTCTTGCGTACCTGCGGACCGGGACTCGCGCCGATTGAAGACGCCGTCGCGGCCCGCAACATCAACGTCACCCCGCCGGGCGGGGAGTACCGATGGCACTACGACCGCAATGCCGCGACCGCCCTCATCTACCTGAATGAAGTTCCGGGCGGAGAGACCGAGATATTCCCGAACTTTAGGATTCTCATTCGCGACGGGCGCTACCCGCGGATTCAACAGCGCCTTGACGACATAGTTCGCCTGCGTTTCGTCCGCCGACTGTTCGGACAACAGAGGCTGATCGAACCGCGTCGAGGAACGCTCGTGATCATGCGTGGCAACACGACCCTGCACAGTGTGCGAGCCGTCCTCGGCACCGAGGACCGCATCGCCGTCGTGCTCGCCTATGACTTTCCCGGTCGAGGCCTCCGGCGAAACGCGCTCAACAGTTACCTCTACACGAGTACGACTCCGGCGGAGGGAGACCCGAACTACAGCGTGTAAGAGCAGCGCGGTTGGAGACGAGATGGGCGCACGGAGATTCCGGTGATCTGGGTGCTCGCGTGATTCGAGCGGAGTAGGCGGTTCACATGCCTGAAGGCACGGAAGCCGAAACCAAGACGAAAGGGGTCATCACCTCTCTCGTTGTCAACTGCATCGAGGTGGCGGGCCTCGCGGTCGCAGCATTGATAACGAGATCGACTGCCCTTCGGGCTCAGACCGCAGTCAACGTGGCCGAAGTTGCGGTCGTCGTGTTCTTGCTCGTAGGAGTACTTACGAGCGTGCGAGATCCGGACGAGCGGCATCCCCTCGGACACGGGCGAGAGCGTTTCTTCTGGTCTCTCTTCGCAGCACTCGGCCTCTTCGTTGGTGGCGGTTGTCTCGTGCTCGACGAAGCCGTTCGATCGGCGCTTCATCCGATGCTGGTCCATTCGTATCTCCTTGCCTATTCCGTACTCGGTATCACTGCGGTGCTCGACGCCTACTCCGTCGTCATTGGACTTCGACCGTTCCTCGATCAGGCGGCGCGTCGCAATTTCACGCCGCGGGCCTACCTGCGACTGAGCACCGACCCCGCGTCGGTCACCGTTATTGTCGCGGGATGCTGTGCGGTCACCGGCGCGTTCATTGCGGCCGCGGGCCTGGTGGGCAGTCAGCTCTCGCGGAGTGCGACTCCCGACACGATTGCGAGCGGGCTCATCGGTCTTCTGCTTCTCTCCGCGTCGTTCTTCCTCATCCAGATCGACCGGGACCTCATTGGTGGACGCGGGGTTGCGCCGTCAACCATGCGAGAGATGCGTTGTCTGGTCGCAGCCCAGCCGGGGATCGCGGAAGTGTCTGACCTCTTCGCCGTCGTCGTTGGCCCCATGAATGTGGTGGTGGACGGAAACGTGGTCTTTGACCACACCCTTTCAGCCGCGGTCGTAGAGGAGACCATCATCCATACGAATGAGGAGCTTCGCAAGCGTTGGCCGATGATTCAGCACATCTACCTCACACCGGTGCCCGCTAAGGCTCGATTGATCTCAGGCCCAAAGTCAAAGCCGCATCACTCGCAATGACGAGGTTGCCGCGTGGTAGGCGGGGAAGCGGTCACATTCGCTCAGAACGGTAAAGGCGACCCGGGACTTTAGATCGAATGACAGCTGGTTAGCGAGGCGGGCTTCGAAAGCATTCTCACACTCCACCGCCGTCGCGCGCTCGATCCTTCGTCATGTTTGACGATGTCGACGTTGATCGTCGAATGTGAATTGTATGAGAACACAGATCGTAACGTGCACTCATTTTCGACGACCGTCGAAAATGTCGTGAACGTAAGGACTCTGGACCAAGAGCGAAGGGTACGTCGACACTAAACAAATGGTCGCTCTTTTTGAATCACATCTAGAGCGGCGCTTAGCGTTTTTGTGAAGTTGTACGTCACTAGATAAGGAGAAAGCAAATGCGTGGACGTTATCGTGCAATAGCCGCTTCACTGTTAGGTGCTTCAATATCGCTGGGTGCGATTGGTGTCGGTGCTGCCAGCGCGGGAGCGTCGTCGACGAAGACGACTACCACATCAGGTGCATCCACCTCAACGGCCTTGCCGGGACTCGGGTCACTGCTACCAACCCTTCCGTCGTTACCGACGTTGTCCTCCCTACCTGCTTTTCCGACTCTCCCCTCCTTGTCGACTCTTCCGTCGGTCTCGTCACTCCCACCAGTGTGCACCGAGCTTGCCGGAACGCCGCTGTGCGGAACCAGTTCAACCATCGCCGCCATCCAAGAGGTGAGTGCGATCCAAAACTGGCTGCAGGAGTTTACGACGGTGCTAGCGCAGAAGATTCCCTCGACCTCGTCATCGAGCTTGTAACCGACAGCGAGCTTCTCCCTTCGGGGTCGAGGGTCTAATCGTTTGATTCCCTCGCCCAGACCGGGGCCCACATGGACGCCGGTCTGGGCGAGGGAACGAAAGACCTCAGGTAATCCGGTGGTAGTTGAGGGTGAAGTCCAGGGCAGTGCGTCGCGTTCATTCGCTAGCATCGGTCAGCAATCGTGACTATCAACGACACCAAACCGCCAACACCACGCGTTGCCCTCCTCAGCATGGGAGGCACTATTGCGTCAGTGCCGACAAGCGACGTCGGAACGGGAGTGTTGCCTCGCCTTGACGCCGCCGACATAGTCGCCGTGGCGGGCGATCTCCATGGGGTCGCCGTGCTCGAACCACAGTCGATACGTCAAATGCCCTCGGCGAGCTTTACGTTCTCTGACGTGCTCGCGGTCCGCGACGCCATTCGTGAGTGCCTCGCAGATGGAGTGGAGGGCGTCGTCGTCACGCAGGGGACCGACAACCTCGAAGAAACGTCGTTTGCGCTCGATCTTCTTATCGACGCCGATCGACCAATCGTCTTCACGGGCGCAATGCGTAATCCATCGCTCGTCGGCGTTGATGGTCCGGCCAACGTGCGCGCGGCCGCCATTGTCGCGTCGTCACCGCGGGCGCGAGGACTCGGGACGCTCGTGGTCATGAACGACGAGGTCCACGCCGCGCGATTCGTTCGAAAGATCGACGCGACGAATCCCGCGGCCTTCGCCTCACCGCGAACGGGACCTTTGGGCCTCGTCGTAGAGGACCAACTTCACCTGTTCTCAAGAGTCCGTGGTTTGTCGATTCCTGGTCGTATCGAAGAAGTGCCCCCGGTCGCGCTCGTGCGGTGCGCGCTTGGTGACGATGGACGCGTGGTCTCTGCGCTGGGGGGTCTCGGCTATCAGGGACTTGTGGTCGAGGCGATGGGCGGGGGTCACGTCGCGTCGACGATGGTCGAACGTCTCGGCGATACAGTGCACGAGATGCCGGTCGTCCTCGCTTCTCGGACTGGTTCTGGTGTGGTCCTCTCGTCGACCTATGGGTTCGAGGGATCCGAGATCGATCTTCTTGGTCGCGGTCTGATCGCTGCGGGGGCGCTCGACGGATTGAAAGCTCGCGTTGCGCTGTCGCTCACGCTCGCGGCCGCTAGCAAGCGGCTTGATGCGGAGGAGGAGTTTCGTCGAATCGTCAAAGAGATCGGCTGAGCGTCATTATCGTCTGAATGCGGCGCCGATCACGGAGTCCAATCGTATTGGCGCGCCTCAACGTGATGGCAAAGTACGTCGCGGAAAACTGCCATCTGCGGAGCCCAGCCAATGGTGATCCTCGTCCACCCAGGTAGACCGAGGCCGGCGCCGTCGCGAACGGAGAGGCCCTCGGGTGCGAGGGCGTCGCGAAGGGGGCCGGACAAGAGGGCACACGTGACGAAGTTCGCCTCGCTTGGGAAATATGTGATCCCGAACTCCTTGAGTGCGGACTCGAGAATCGCCCGCTCTTCGATGATGTGCTCGTGCCGCTGATAGCGCGGGCGTGATCCGACTTCAGCGAACTCGGCGTTTTCGACAACGTGCGCGGATTGAAACACGACGCCGAACAAGAAGCCAATGGCGAGCATGACCCCGACGGCCCCCGAGGCGACGACCCAAAACGGATGCGGCGCAAAGAGTGACAAACGTGGCAATTGGGCTATTCATCGCTTCAGAATTCGCGATTTGTGACAATTTGGGGGTTCTGTACCTCTGCCGAGTAGGCTGAGAGGTGGCGCACAACCGAATTGGTCGGTTTGTGGCCCTGAGAATTGAGTATTCGTGGCACAAGGCACAGTTAAGTTTTTTAATGCGGAAAAGGGATTCGGATTCATCTCGCGTGAGCAAGGTGATGACGTCTTCGTACACTTCTCCAACATCCAAGGCGATGGTTACAAGAGCCTGGAAGAGGGCCAGCTCGTCGAGTTCGACGCTGTCCCCGGTAAGAAGGGCGAGGAAGCGCAGAACGTTCGCGCGATCTGAGCAGTAATCGCCCGCACTGCGGGCGGACCAGGAATACTCGGCGGTGTTTCGAAAACAAAGAAGTTCAGGTTTTCATGAACCGCTCGAACCCATTAATTAGATCTCGAGGCGCGTAGCTTCTAGAGTCACGGGTGGTCCGCTTCGCGCGCAGTGGGCTGTCAAAACTCCGTGTTCTCGATCTCTAGAGATCTTCCACCCGTGAGTGAAAGCGACAGTTCGACAATGTAGTGACGAAAGTGCGCCCCGAACTTCGGGGCGCTCTTCTCGTTGCTTCTTCGGTCAGTCTTTGGTGGTGACCACCGTCACCTTGTTTGTTGACGACGTGCTCACTCGAATCGTCACCGTCCCTTGACCAGTCTCTTCGCGATGACGCTCAGGGCGTCGCGCTCGTTGGTAGTCAACGTGGCGACGGCATCGATGAAAACTCAGATCCTGTCGCACTACCACGGCCGGACCTTACCGAGGCGACTCACGCCGAGGAGAATCGCGAGCGACGCCACGACCTGGACGAGCGCGAGCACCATCGCTTGCTCGTGGGAGCCGTAGAAGACGGCGTTGTAGAGGGCGATCGGCATCGTCGTCGCCATCGGTACCGATCCCGAAACGATCATCGTCGCACCGAAGTCGCCGAGTGCTCGTCCGAAGCCCATCGCGATTCCGGCGACGATGCCGCGACGCGCGAGCGGCAGCGTCACGAGGAACGCAATGCGAACCCTCGACATTCCCATGACTCGAGCGGCCTGTTCGAAGCGGGGGTCGACGCCCGCGATCGCCGCGCGAGAGAAGCGCATGCAGTAGGGGAACGATTCGACGATCTGCGCGATGACGATGCCGGTGAAGGTGAACGTGAGGGGACGGCCGAACAGGTGGACCTCGAGATCGCGAATCGGCCCCGGTCCCCCCATTCTCGTGAGCAGGTAGTAGCCAATGACCGTGGGCGGCAGCGCCATTGGCAGGCTGAGGACCGTCTCGATCGCTCCACGTCCTGGGAAGCGTCCTTTGGCGAGGACGTAGCCGACGGCGACGCCGATGATGGCGACAACGATCGTCGCCTCGACGGCGGCGTGCAGCGAGATCCGAAGTGGGTTCCAGACCCAGGGAGGTACACCGAGCGCGTTCAACCACGAGTGGGGAATCAACCCGGTCACGTTGGCTCGGAGCTCTCCGGCGTCTCGGGCCGGTCCCTATGGTCGACGGCGGCCTCGATGGTGCGCCGCCCGCTCACCCGTCCGTTGTCGTACGCGATGACCACGTCGCCGAGCTCGTCGGCTTCGTCGGCGTCGTGCGTCACGAGAATGGCCGGCACCCCCGACGAGATGATCACGTCACGGATCAGCTGGCGCAGCTCACTGCGCACCGTCGCATCGAGCGCTGAGAGCGGCTCATCGAGAAGTACCAGAGCCGGGTCGCCGACGAGGCCGCGCGCGAGCGCCACACGCTGGCGTTGGCCACCCGAGAGCGAGCCGGGGTGCCGGCGAGCAAACTGCTCGGCGCCAACTCGCTCGAGCCACGAGCGTGCCACCGCGCGCCGTGCCGTGCGACCACTCGCTTGGCGGACCGCGAGCGCGACGTTGTCGAGGACCGTGCGGTGGGGCAGGAGGAGGCCATCTTGAAAGACCATGCCGACCCGACGGTCTTGGGTCGACACGTAGACACGATTCGCGCAGTCGGTCACGACTCGACCGTTGATCGTGATCGTTCCTGAGTCGGGACGAAGGAGGCCCGCGATGAGGGCCAAGGTCAAGGACTTTCCGGCGCCCGACGGTCCAAAGAGGACCGAGATCCCAGAGTCGACCGTGAAGGCGACGTCCAAGTCGAATTCGTCGATGTGGCGAGTGACGGCTACGTCGAGTGCGGTCATGCGCGGCTCCGACCGAGTAGTCCGACTCCCGTCATCGCGACGATCGCCATGAGGACGAGGATCGCGAGCATGGTATTGCGTTCGGGCGTCGTGAACGAGTCGAGGATCGCGAGTGACATGGTGCGAGTCTTGCCGTTGATGTCGCCCCCGACCATCAACGTCGCGCCATATTCACCGAGCGCGCGAGCACATCCGATCGTGAGACCCGACGCGATCCCGCGTCGAGCGAGCGGCAGTGTCACGAGCAGCGCGACTCGCCAGTTGGCGAGTCCCATGGCCCGAGCGGCCTGTTCGATGTGGGGGTCGACCCCTTCGATGGCGGTGCGAGCTGCGCGCATGCAGAAGGGGAAGGCGGCGACCGTGGCGGCGATGATGCAGCCAACGACGTTGTACACGAGGACGTGGCCAACGACTCGAGTCACGAAACCGCCCACGTCGGTACCGGGGGAGAGCACCTCGAGCAGATAGAAGCCAATGACCGTTGGTGGGAGAATGATCGGTAGGCTACCGATCGTTTCGAGCAGATCTCTCCCGCGAAAGCGCCCCTTCGCGAGCGCGTACCCCGAGGCGACGCCCGCGATCCCGGCGATCAGCGTCGCGGGAACCGCGACGCGCAACGTGATGAAGAACGGGCCCGACACCACGCCCCAGTAGGCAATGGAGCCCGCCAAGAGATGGGCGACCGCGTATCCGAGCCCGAAGCCAGCGAGTACGACGACCACGAGAACGGTCGCCTTCTGTCTGCCTCCGAGCGTCTGCGCGACGTCGCGCGTTCGCTGCACGAAGGCTCGTTTCAGCTAGCTGATCGGGTCATAGCCGAAATCTGCCGTCACGGCCTGACCCTTGGCCGAGAGGAGGTACTTGATGAACGCTTCAGCGCTGATGCCATCCGGACTCGAGAGGTCAGCGGATGCAGATTGACCCTGGTCATCGTTTTCGACGACGACCCATTGGCGCACCGGCTGATAGAAGCCATGCAGTCCCACCAAGGTCGTCGGGCTGGCTGAGCCATTCCTGCCGAAGTTTCGAGAGCTGATCTTGCCCGCGACGTTGTCGTGCATACCTGAAACGTAGTTCCTGTCGGTGCAGGTTTCGGCCATCGAGATGTGGGCGGTCCAACCGTTCGAGACCGAAGCCAATGCGGCGTTCGCCGCGCCGCACTCGGGGACTTCGGCCCAGAAGTCAGTGTCGTTACCGGCGGGGGAGATGACGAAGGACTTCGGCAGCAACGCGATCTGCGACGTGCCCGCGACGACGGTGTCTTGGGTGAAGGTCACGTTGTCGCCGAAGATGATCGGAAGCGTCGGGTCTGAGTAGTTGCCGTTGCCGTTCTGTCCTCCCGACGACGAGCTCGTGGTGCCGTAGTTGTCGAGACTGGCTCCCTTGTCGGTCATCTGATCAATCTCGGCGCAGGCCTGATCGGAGGCGTTCGGACCGAGCGCGCGGCTCGGGTTGGCGTGGTAGTACTCGACGGCGGCGACGTAGAGGGACTCCATCCCGGCGAGCCCGTAGGGCGCGTTGGGCGCAACGTCCGAGGGACCGCACCCAGTGTTGGAGAACGTCCAGCCGTTCTTCGGATCGGCGATAGCGAGGTACCCACCGGTGTTATGAGTCGCCCTCCCGCCGTGGGCTTTGCTCGTGTGCGCGAGGAGGTCGCTCCATACGGCGGCCATGGTCGACGGCGCTGCCGTCGTGCCGGACTCGGTGAAGAAGCCGCTGACGGGCTCGGCGCACGTCGGTGATCCTTGAGCGGGAGCGAGCGTCCGTCCGCCTTTCCGGCACGAGAAGATGACCAGTCGTCCCGTCGTGTACTGCGCGCGAGTCGAGCCGATGCCGGGGCACGACGTGCCGTTGTTGTTGCCTCCGTTGGCCGAGGAGTATGTCGATGAATACGTGTCGACGCACTGGCCGACGCTGTTCTTACCTACTGCGCCCTTGTTGGCCGCCGCGGTCGCACCCTCTGGAATCGTCGCGTCAACGTTGGCCTCGTCGGCGGAAGCAAACAACGCAAAGCCAGCCGGTGAGTTTCCTGTTCCGTCCTTCGCACCATCACTTCCGCCGTCAATCTCACCAGCCAGGTGACCGGAGCCGCCATAGCTGAACGTCACGCTGTTTCCGCCGTTGTCCGTCGCAACGAAGTCTTGTGTCATGAAGTCAAACGCCGGCTCGGTATTCGATGCGGCGAGGAACGTGGTGCCGGTCGTTCGGGCCGAAGCTGGGCCGACGTTGAGGCTAACAACGCTGACCGAGAGTATGAGCCCCGCCGAGCCGAGCAGCTTCAGGAGCGAGTACGTCGACATGGTGCGGAATGCCCCTTTCATAAGGTGGCTCCACGAGTTGGAAGGACCGGAAAGGGCTCCCGCGATTCGGTGGCGTCACATCCTCGCAGATCTTAGCTTTATAGGCTCTAGCATTCGCAAATCACGTTTTATGCGATTGCTGAATTGGCAGATCAGTTATAGACGGCGACGTCGCACACGTTGTTGCCCGACGCGGGTGAAGCGATCTCGGGGCCACCCTGAGGTCGTGGCGAGGGCGCTTAGCCCGTTGATGATTGGTAGGCGGGAGAACCGACGATGATCGTCCCGCAGTGCGCTCCGGGCACGTACACGACGGAGTTGTACACGGGCTTGAACGTAAGCAGACCCTCTCGTCGTAGCGTCGCGATCGACGCATACGACCCGGTCGAGCGGCAACTCGACCTCTCGGCGCCCATGATGACTGCGTACTCGGTCGCGATGGCGTTGGTCGTTCCCTTGTTCGTCGTCGCGCCCGAGAGTACGAAGACTGCAAAGCCGGCGATGAAGGAAAGGACCAGAAGAATGCCCACGAGCTGGGCAAATGAGAGCTTGCGGAACATAGGAATGCTCCTCTCGATCACGCAGCAGCCGGTGTATTCAGAATAGACCTGCGTTGCGGCGTCGCCCCCTCAGCGAAACGGCGCGACGCCAGCGTTCTTCGAAAGGACCGGCGCCTTTGAAGCCCGTGCGCCGAAGAACAAGATCGAGAGAACCTCCGTGCATAGACTCACCATCAGATGGCGGACTACGGCGTAACCGAGGCAGCGGGACTGCTTGGCGTGAGCGCCGACACGGTGCGACGCTGGATCGACGGTGGCAGCCTTGTCGCAACTCGCACGGGGAACGGGCGACGTCGGATCGACGGTGTCGCGCTCGCTCGATTTGCCGCGTCCCTCCACGACGGCACTGACGGACTGGCGGCGACAACCGAGTCGATTCGGAATCACTTCACGGGCATTGTGACCAAAGTCGTCAAGGACAAGGTCATGGCTCAGGTCGAGCTTCAGTCGGGCCCCTTTCGCGTCGTCGCCCTCATCAGTCGCGAGGCGGTTGATGACATGGGACTTGTCCCTGGCGTGATGGCCGCCGCCGTCGTGAAGGCGACCAACGTCTCGATCGAACTCTAGAACGACGTCGCTCCCGGATGGGGCGAGGTTCGGACCTACGACCCGGTGGTCGACCGACCTACGCCGACCACGATTGCCGGTGACCGCAGCTGGAACAGGTTCGCTCCGGCAGGCCCGCTCGACTGCGTAGTCGCGCTCCGCATCGTTGGCAATCGGTAGAGAAACTGAGTGGACCGGTCTTTGGACGGTTGTGGAAGATAAGGACCAATCTAGTGCTGACGCCCGCGATGAGAAGGATGGCGCCGATGATGGGCTCCCAGTTGTAGGTGATGACGACTAGGAGCACGAACCCCAACATCAACGCCGACAGCGCGTTGCGACGGGGAATGCGCATCAGGTTCGTCCAGCGTCTTCTCAGAAGCGGAGTTAATTCGATACCCGGATGGTCTTCACAAGAGGAAGGTGCTCGGGCAACTGGTCACCATTCAAACGCATGCCCTCCAAGTGGAACGGGATCGCTTCACGCATGTTTTCGATGACTTCGTCAACCGTTTCGCCAGTCGTAATGACGCCATCGAGTCCAATGACGTATGCGGCGAAGTTAGTCCCGGCATCCTCAATTACAATGGTGTACTCAGTCATCGTCTTCGCCTCTCGATTCCTGCCTGTTTCATGATGCTAGCGAGCGTTCCAGTGGGTACTTCATCAGAAAAGTGACCCGGTACGGTAACGCAACCCTTCTTGACAGGATGATGGAACTGACGATGGCTTCCGCGCTGTCGAGAAAAGAACCAGCCGTCATCTTCAATGATCCTGATGACGTCCTGCACTTTCACGACTCACAACGGCTGTGGGATTCGTCAATTTGCGAATAAGTAAGTGCTACTCCTCCGGTTCTTCACTTTCTAGGAAAAAACGATAGACATTTGTCTGGCGCGTCGGCAGAATCCCGTGACTGCACCATCGCACAGCGTGGAACAACGAGCACTCACACGCGCATCGTAATCGCCGCGATGAATGAGGAAGGGCCCGTTAAATTGAACCCCAGCAAGCCCGCGCCGGGTCCGTGTGCCGGTGCGGAGAGACTGGAGCGACATGCCATCTATTCCCGACTCTCATCGTGATCTCCTGCATAGCCCTGTCGGCACACTCGCCACGATCGGTCCCGACGGACGACCCCAGCTCTCCGAGGTGTGGTTCCTCGCTGAGGGGACGTCGGTCCAGATCTCCCTCAACACCTCGCGTCAGAAGACGAGAAATCTCATAGCTCGACCGGCGTGTTGCTTCTTCATCCTCGACCTTGCGGACCCGCAGCGCTATCTCGAGCTGCGCGGAGACGCCGAGATCGTGCCCGACGACGACTACTCCTTCGCAGAAAAGGTCGGCAACAAGTACGGCGCGGTGTTGCGCGACTACGACCAGCCCGACGATCGACGTGTCATCGTCCGCATCGTTCCGCTTCGAGTGAACGCGGTTGACATGCGTCCTTAGCCCGGAGCAAGGGAGTGGCACGATGCGCGCTATCTCATTGCTCGGTGTGTCGGTAGTGCATTGTTCCTCGTCTAACCGGGGAAGGCGCATCTCGAAATCGTGACGTTGGTCCCTAGCACCGGGAGCCACGGCATATTTACTCTGGGAATGGGTCCGGTGGTGTGCGATGAGTAAAGAAGGCTTGCCATGAGCATCGAGAACGATCCCAAGGATGAAGTGCGTACGAATGTTGACCGCAGTCACGTCATCGTGGTCGGGGTTGACGGCTCGCCGACGTCGGTGACCGCCTTGGAGTGGGCCGCTCGACAGGCGGAGTTCACCGGGTGCGCTCTCGAGGTCATCGCCACGTGGGAGTGGCCGAGCGGATTTGGTTACACGGCCATTCCTTCGGAATATCGACCCGTCGACGATCTCGAAAAGCTGCTCGGGCCGATCATGGCTGACCTGAAGGCGAAGCATCCGGGCGTCGTGGCGAGCGAGAGGATCATCGAAGGTCATCCCGCTCCCGTATTGGTGGAAGAGTCGCACGGCGCATCGCTGCTCGTTGTGGGCAGTCGGGGGCTCGGCGCATTTGCGGGCATGCTGCTGGGCTCGACAAGTAAACATTGTGTGAGCTCCGCGCAATGTCCAGTCGTCGTTGTTCGGCACCCGCACGACTAGAGGTAGTGCAATCTTGACTTCGGTCAGGACCTACGCGCTCGACGCACATTCCTTGCTGGCCGCCATGTTGTCGCGTCTCGAATTGTGACTTAGGCCCCTAGCAGGCATGAAAGCCCTCTTCCTATCGTGAGATCAGAGCCACGCTACGTGGCCAGTAGGCGAAGGAAGTAATCATGGCGACAATTGTCGAGCCAGCGCTTCCGAGTCGTCCCGACTCGACCGCGCCGCTCTCAGAACGAAATCAAAAGAAGGCCCAGGCGATTGGCATGCCGTCGGCGACTGCGCTTGTCCTCGGCAGCATCGTTGGCACGGGGGTATTTACCATGCCCGCGGTGTTGGCCGGTGCGGGCACGATGGGTATTGCGGTGCTCGCAGTCATTGCGATAGGAGCGATGCTGCTCGCGGTCTTGTTCGGGCAGTTGACGAAGCGCATTCCAAACTCCGATGGCGGACTCTACGCGTATGCGCGCTACGAGTTCGGCGATTTTGCTGGTTTCTTTGTTGGCTGGTGCTACTGGATCCAGTCGTGGGCCGGTAACGCGGCGATCGTGTCGTCGTGGGTGTTCTACGTTGACGCCCTCTTCGGATTCAACCACGTGACGGGCATCGAGAACTGGGGTATCGCCCTCGTTGGTCTGTGGATACCCGCCGTCATTAATCTCGTTGGCGTTCGACAGATGGCGTGGTTCCAGAACGTTACGGTCGTCCTCAAGTTCGTTCCGCTGCTCTTCGTCGGCGTCGTTGGCTGGTTCTTTGTTCAGAACGCGCACTTCGGACCCTTTAACGCCACGGGCGGCAGCCTCTATAGCGGCATCGGAATCGCGGCGGGCGTCGCGCTCTTCTCCTTCATTGGTGTCGAAGCAGCGGCGATCACCGCGAAGCGTGTGCGCAACCCGCGAAGAAATGTGGGACGTGCGTCAGTGCTCGGGACGGCGCTGAGCGCCCTGCTCTAC
Source organism: Acidimicrobiales bacterium (assembly GCA_049581565.1). GTDB lineage: Bacteria > Actinomycetota > Acidimicrobiia > Acidimicrobiales > RAAP-2 > RAAP-2. Next base: position 6,533 of record JBAUSF010000111.1, on the reverse strand, counting down.
GTACTCGTGACGGCAGCCGTGATGGGACTCGTCGCTCACCACACGCTGGTGCACACCGGGTCTCCGTTCGTCAACGCGATTCAGAGCATCTTCCCGCACAGCGCGTGGGCTGGAAAGACGATCGCGGCGCTCGCCGTCGTTTCGGGGCTTGGCGCGCTCAACGGTTGGACACTGATCGTGACGGAGACGTCGCGCGCCATCGCTCAAGATGATCTCTTTCCTCGCGCCTTCGCCTGGAAGGACGCGAAGGGCACCGCGTGGTTCGGGATTCTCGTGGGCACGGCCTTGCCGTCGCTTCTGATGCTCTGGAGCTACACGACGAGTTCCGGCCTGACGGTCTTCACCTATCTTGTCGATCTGTCCGTCGTGACCGTGGCCATTCCGTACTTCTTCTCCGCCCTCGCACAACTGACGTATCTCGTCTCGCGCCGGCGCCGGGTTGACGGGTGGCGACTCGGTCGAGACCTCGCGATTGCGGGGACGAGCGTGCTCTTTTCGATGTGGGTGACCTTCGCGTCCGGCTATCAGGTCGTCTATCAGGCGGCCGTGGTCATCTTGGCCGGATTCATTCTCTACGCGTTCTTGAACGCTCGTCGCCAGCGCTTGGGTGAAGCCCCCGAGCCTCAGCTCGAAGCAGGCTTTGACGCGAGCGAATCCGACGTCACGGTCGGGCCATGACCATGAACCGAGCCCTCGCTCGCGCCGGAGCGCCGTCATGATGTACCACGTTGACTCCGAAGTCGGTCAGCTTCGTGAGGCGATCATCCACCGCCCCGGTCTCGAACTCGCCCGTCTCACCCCGGACAACATCGAGTCCCTGCTCTTCGATGACGTCATGTGGGCCTCGAAGGCGAGAGCAGAGCACGACGCCTTCGCACAGCAACTGCGCGATCACGGGGTGCTCGTGCACTACTACGGACAGCTGCTCGGTGAAACCCTGGCGATCCCCGAAGGGCGCGACTTCGTCATGGACCGGCTCTGCACGCCAGAGATCTTCGGGCCATCTCTCGTCGACCCGATGCGCCAGTTGCTGGAGAGTCTTGACGGCGACGAGCTCGCGCGCTATCTCATTGGTGGCGTGCTGAAGGCGGACCTGCATCCCCATCATGCGCGCGGCCTCAAGTGGGACATGCTGAGAAACGACGACTTTCTCCTCGCGCCGCTGCCGAACCACCTCTTCCAGCGCGACAACTCCTGCTGGATCTACGGCGGGGTCACGATAAATCCAATGGCGAAGCCCGCGCGGCAGCGCGAGTCCCTGCACACGAGGGCGATCTACCAGTTCCACCCGAAGTTCGTGGGATCGGAGTTCGTCACCTACTACGGCGGCAGCGACCACTCCTACCAGCCGGCCTCGCTCGAAGGTGGCGACGTCCACGTCATTGGTCACGGCGCCGTACTGATTGGGATGGGGGAGCGGACGACACCGATGGCGATCGAAATGGTCGCGCGCGCTCTCTTTCACTCCGGTCAAGCCACGAGCGTGGTCGCCATTGAACTTCCCCACTCTCACGCCTTCATGCATCTCGATACCGTCATGTCGATGGTCGACGTCGCGACGTTTGTCCTCTATCCCTACTTCGATCGGCACCTGCGCAGTTGGACGATCACCGAGAGCGAGGATCCCGATCAGCTGACGATCACCGGGAACCAGAGCCTCTGGGACACGCTTGCCGACATCCTCGAGGTCGAAGAAGTAAAGGTCCTCACGACCGACGAAGACGTGCGTGCGGCCGAACGCGAGCAGTGGGACGATGGCACGAACTTCCTCGCGGTCGCCCCGGGCGTCGTCATGGGCTACGACCGGAACGTCGCGACGAACGCCATGCTGAAAGAGGCTGGTATCGAGGTGATTGCCGTCGAAGGCGGGGAACTCGGTCGCGGTCGCGGCGGGCCCCGCTGCATGACCTGTCCAATTGTGCGAGACGCCGCATGACCCAAGAACGAACCGCGACGGAACCGGCATCGGAGAGCGGTCAGCTTCTCAGGGGTCTCGCCGGGCGCAGTCTGCTTCGCGACGTCGATCTCACCAAAGGCGAGTTTCTCGCGGTGCTCGACCTCGCGGCGTCGCTTCGCGCAGAAAAGCGCGGCGGCCGCGAGCTCGAGCGCCTGCGGGGACGAAACATCGCTCTCATCTTCGAAAAGGCCTCCACCCGAACTCGCTCCGCGTTCGAAGTCGGTGCTCACGACCAAGGTGCCCACGTCACCTACCTCGGTCCCAGTGAATCTCACGTGGGTCACAAGGAGACGGTGAAGGATTCAGCCCGAGTTCTCGGTCGCATGTTTGACGGCATCGAGTTTCGTGGCTCCGCCCAGTCCGACGTCGAGCAGCTGAGCGCGTTTTCGAATGTGCCCGTCTGGAACGGGCTCACCGATCAGTGGCACCCCACCCAGCTGCTCGCGGACGTGCTCACCATTCAGGACCATTCGACCAAGCCCCTTGAGGAGATCAGCCTTTGCTACGTGGGTGACGCGCGCAACAACACCGCGAACTCTGCGCTCGTCGTCGGCGCGCTGCTCGGCATGGACGTGCGCATCGCGGCGCCCCCGTCTCTGCAGCCGAGCGCAGAGGTGCGAGCCCTCGCGCGCGAGCTCGCGAGCACCTCGGGAGCGCGGATCCTGGTCACCGACGACGTGCTCGCCGGCGTCATGCGGGCCGACTTTATCTACACCGACGTCTGGCTCTCAATGGGTGAGCCGACTGAAGAGTGGGCTGAGCGCATCAAGCTGCTGCTGCCCTACCAGGTGAACGCACAACTCTTGGCGATGACTCAGAACCCGGACGTCAAGTTCCTGCACTGCTTGCCCGCACTCCACAACGCCGAGACAGAGATCGGGGCCGAGCTGCACTCCCACTACGGAGTTGACGCGCTCGAAGTGACCGACGACGTCTTTGAGTCGACTGCCTCGATCGTCTTTGACGAGGCGGAGAGCCGACTTCATACCATCAAGGCCGTAATGGTGGCCACCTTGGGGGACCAGCTATGAGGATTGTCGTCGCGCTCGGAGGCAACGCGCTGCTCCAGCGCGGCGAGAAGCCCGCCGACTCCATCCAACGTCACCACGTCGAAGACGCGGTGGCCCAACTGTCGCGTCTGGCGCGCGACAACGAGCTCATCATCACCCACGGGAACGGTCCTCAGGTTGGGCTACTCGCGGTCGAGAGCGCGAACGATCCCGAGCTCGCTCAGCCCTACGCGCTCGACGTCATCGGCGCCCAGACCCAAGGGATGATCGGCTACTGGCTGCTCCAGGCCTTCGTGAACGCACTACCCGGGAGAAAAGTCGTCTCCCTCGTCACCCAGACGCTCGTCAGTCTCGAGGATCCGGCCTTCGAACGTCCCACGAAGTTCGTCGGTCTTGGCTACGAAGAGGCCGAGGCTCACCGACTGGCGGAGCTCAATCACTGGGCGATCGCTCACGACGGAGCGCGCTGGCGGCGCGTCGTCGCGTCGCCAGAACCTCTGGCGGTGCTCGGCCTCATGGCCGTGGAGACACTCGCGAAGTCGGGTGCGCTCGTCATCTGCGCCGGCGGCGGCGGTATTCCCGTCGTGCGCTCGCCGGACGGGCGCCTCTCGGGCGTCGAGGCGGTGATAGATAAGGACCTCGCTACCGCCGTCGTGGCCCAAGAGCTGCACGCCGACGTGATGTTGATCCTGACCGATGTTCCCGGAGTCATGGCTGATTTCGGGACTCCCGAGCAGAGCGTGATCTCCAGGGTCTCGGCAAAGGAACTGCGCGACATGAGCTTTAGCCCGGGCTCGATGGGGCCTAAGGTCGAAGCGGCGTGTCGTTTCGTTGAGGGTACCGGCCATCGCGCGGTGATCGGACTGCTCGACGATCCCCTCGGACTGCTGGAGGGCTCTTCGGGCACGACCGTCGTCGCGCACTAGCGCGAAGGGAGCGTGATGGCGGCACCGGCGATCCAGACATTTTCATTGTCGAAGAGTTTCGGCACGACTCGAGCCCTGCGCGACCTCGATTTCGAGGTCGGCGTTGGCGAGGTCGTTGGATGCCTCGGTCCGAACGGGGCCGGAAAGACGACGGTGATCCGGCTGCTGCTCGGACTGCTGATCCCCACGAAGGGTCGCGCCGAGATATTCGGTCTTGATTCGCGCGCCGACGTGATCGCCGCGCACCGGCGACTCGCCTACGTGCCTGGCGAAGCGAACCTGTGGCCGAATCTGAGCGGGGCAGAGACGCTTCGCCTGCTCGGAAGGGTGCAGGGTTCGGTGGACGTCGCCTACCGCGACGAGCTGGTTAGACGCTTCGAAATCGACGCATCGAGGAGGGTCCGCGCACTCTCCAAGGGCAACCGGCAAAAGCTACTGCTCGTCGCCGCGCTGATGACGCGGGCGGACCTTCTCGTTCTCGATGAACCGACCAGTGGGCTCGACCCGATCATGGAGCAGGCCTTTCGGCAGTGCATCCACGAAGCGCAGGAGCGCGGCCAGAGTGTCTTGCTCTCGAGTCACATCTTGAGCGAGGTCGAGGCACTCTGTGACCGCATCGGCATCCTGCGTACGGGCAGCCTCGTCGAAATGGGAACGCTCGCCCAGATGCGTCATCTCTCAGCCCTCACGGTCGAAGCGACGTTCGAGGGCGAGGTACCCGACGTGTCGGGGGTTCCCGGCGTCTCCCTCGTCGAGGTGCAGGGTCACACGCTGCGCTGTCAGATCCGCGGTTCCATCGAGCCCTTGCTCGCGGTGATGAGCCACGCGGGGGTCCGCGAGCTCCTCAGTCGAGAGCCGTCTTTGGAAGAGCTCTTTCTTGCCCACTACGGCGCGACGGATCTCGAGGAGCCGAGTGCTCACAGCGCCGCGTAGCTCGCTCGAGAAGTCTCCCAGCGCGACGTTAGCGACCTCGCGATTTGTGATCACCCGCATCGTTGCCAAGTCGGCGGTGCGTTCGGGCGTCATGTGGGGCGTGGTCTTCGGGCTCTACGTGGCGACGCAGGCGCTCGCCTACGCGACGAGCTACAAGACACTCGCCTCGCGAAAGCTTCTCGCCCTCGAGTTCGGCCACGACGCGGGCGTCAGCGCCCTCGTCGGACCGGCGAGCCACATTGACACGGTCGCGGGCTTCGTGGTCTGGAAGTGCCTGGCGGTGCTCATGATCATGGGGGCCGTGTGGGGGATACTCACGAGCACCAAGCTCACCCGCGGCGAAGAGGACCTCGGCCGCTGGGAGCTCTTGCTCGCGGGGCCCGTGACGAGCCGGGGCGCCGCGCGCGACGCACTGCGAGGTTTTGCCCTTGGCGGATGCGGCCTGTTCCTCGCGACCGCCGTCATCCTCGTCGGGGTCGGTCGCTCGTCAAAAGTCCACATCAGTGTCGGCCACGCCTTGTACTTTGCGCTGGCGATCTCGGTCGGCGCGTTCATGTTCCTCGCGCTCGGCGCGCTGTGCGCGCAGCTCGCCACGTCGCGCCGCCAGGCAGCGGGCTTTGCGTCGGTCATCCTTGGGGGCTCGTACGCACTGCGCATGGTCGCGGATTCCGGAACGGGTCTCACCTGGCTTCGCTGGGTGTCGCCGCTTGGTTGGGTCGAAGAGCTGCATCCCCTCACCCGTTCGAATCCGGTCGCGCTCGTGCCGATTGCGCTCTTTATCGTCGCGTGTGTCGCCGCGACGCCCTACGTCGCGGGTCGACGCGACCTTGGCGCCGGCACGCTGCCCGATCGTTCCACGACCACCCGAATGAACGCACTTCCGACCAGTACGTGGGGACTCGGCGTCTACCTGGTGAGGCCGACGCTCGTCGCGTGGTCGTGTGGAATCGTCGCCTACGGCCTCCTGCTCGGCAGCATCGCCAAATCGGGTGGCTCACTCGTCAAGAGCTCGGCGTCGATTCGAAACGTCCTCTCTCGGCTAGGACTGTCGGGAGCCGACGCGTACCTCGGCGTCGCCTTCTTGCTCATGTCGATACTGCTCAGCTTCGTGGCGGTCGGTCTGATCGCGTCGGCCCGGCGCGAAGAGTCGAGCGGTCAGCTCGAGAACCTTCTGGTCCGGCCCGTCTCGCGCGTGAACTGGCTCGTCGATCGTCTTGGCGTCGCCGCGGTCGCCGTCATTCTCATGGGGCTTCTCGCCGGCTTCTCGACGTGGGTTGGTGCCGCAAGCGATCACGCGAACGTGCGATTCTCCTCGTTGATGGAGTCTGGCTTGAACGTGACTCTTCCCGCGCTGGTCCTGCTCGGGATCGGCGTGCTCGTCTTCGCCTTCGTCCCAAGGTGGACGACGATCGTCTCCTACGCGGTCTTCGTGTGGTTCGTACTCATAGAGATCGTGAGCGGCGCCACCGGCATCAACCACTGGGTACTTGACAGCTCGGTGTTTCACCAGATGGCGCCCGCGCCGTCGGTGCCGGTTGACTGGACCGTCAACGGGATCATGGCCGCACTCGCGCTCGTCGCTGGTTTTGTCGCCGCTGTCGTCTTCGATCGTCGCGACGTCACCGGGGACTAGAACGCGATCGCACGTTCGTCCCGTCAGGGCCTGTGTCGCGCGTCTCACTGCCAGGGCGCTTCGCCCGTGATGAC
>JBAUSF010000110.1:0-3769 GCA_049581565.1 Acidimicrobiales bacterium | reverse complement strand
TACTCCACGGCCCCTCCGAGAATCGTTTGTGGTCAAATGATTCATTCACTTTACAAACCAGCAGGCCTCGAGCGTGCTACGTTCGCCAAAGTCATCGTAGGAGGCTTCATGACCAGTTCCTTTGATCGCGTAAGAGTCCTGTGGCCCGACCATTTGGGGCTGGCGCGAGGAAAGTACGTGCCCACGAGCCTCGCCGAACACGGGTCTCGTCACTGTACGGGCACGTGGGCACTCGGCTACGACCGCAGCATGACCCCCGAGACACCGGGTAGCTACTGGAATGAAGGGCTCCCGGACTTCGACGCAGTCTTTGACATGGCCGACGTCCGCCCGGGCTGGGAGCCGAACACTGAGGTGGTCGTTGCGGACCTCGTGCGAAACGGCGAACCCTTTGCGGCGTCGCCCCGTGCCGCGCTCGCCAAGGCCATCGCGGACTGGCGCGCCCTCGGTTACGACCCCTTCGTCGGCGTCGAGTTTGAGGCGTACGTCTTCGTGCCCGACGCGGCCGGCGGTTACAAGCCCATGGACACGCCCGGCGCGTTCGTCTACGGCACCGGTACCGCGGTTGACCCTTATGGCGTCATCGAGGCAATCTGGTCGGCGGCGGACGGCGCGGGGATCCAGCTCGAATCGGTGAACTCAGAGTACGACACTCCCCAGTTCGAGTTCACGCTGCGCTACCGCGACGCAATGACCGCTGCCGACGAGGCATTCCTGTTCAAGGTGCTCGCTCGTGAAGTCGCCCAGCGCATGGGGTTGCTGCTCACCTTCATGGGCAAGCCCTTGAGCGACCGCGGGGGCTCGGGGCTGCACATCAACTTCTCGTTCCAAAACGCCGAGGGTGACAACGTGATCAACGACGAGCTGAGGGACGACGGGCTCTCGCTCCTCGCGCGCCACGCGATGGGCGGTCTGCTTGCTCACCACCAGGCGCTCGCGGGAATCTGCGCGCCGACCGTGAACGCCTACAAGCGCCTACGCCCGGCGTCGCTGTCGGGGTACTGGGCAAACTGGGGCTACGACCACCGAGGTGCGACCATTCGAGTCCCTTCCGAACGCGGCGCTGCGGCCCGACTCGAACATCGACTGAGCGACGGCGGCGCCGTTGTGCACAGCTCCATCGCCGCGGTCCTCCAGGCAGCGCGATTGGGTCTCATCAACGAGACTGACCCGGGGCCCGCGGAAAGCGGCAACGGACTCGACACCATCGATGCGACGGTCGGCGTACCGCCGTCCCTCGCCGCCGCGCTCGACGCGCTCGAATCCGACAGCGATCTCGTCGAGGCGATCGGGGCTCAGCTGGTCGCCCAGCACGTTGCCGTCAAGCGCAGCGAGTGGGATCGATTTACCGGAGCGACAACTGACTGGGAGCTGCGCGAGTACCTCCCGTTTCTGTAATCGGTTTGGATTACTGCCAGGCCCGCACGGGGAGCTGTATCAGCACGATGGTGTAGCAGGCGACTGCTCCGAAGGCGAGTAGCGCCATGAGCAGCGAACTGATGTTGGTACTGAAGTCGAGAAAGCTCGCTCCGTTGAAGCCCGCTCCGATAACCATGAGCGCGCCGAGTAGCGCCCAGATGCTCACGCCGGGTCGTCCCAGCGTCAACAGCCGGATCGACGTGGCTACGACCATGAGTGCGACCGCAAAGCCGAAGACGACGTGAATCGCGAGAATGACCGCACCGTGGGACACCGACCAGGCAACGCTGCTCGCCGAGCCGCTGAAGTAGTTAGAGGGATGAGCACCAGAGTGGTGAGCGGGAATCGTGACGTAGAGATTCGTCGCCACGCCAAGACCGGACTGCCCGAGGATGAGGATGATGGTCGTGAGCGTCATGCGCCGCATCGCGCCAATGCCGTGCGACCGCGATGCCTGAGACGTCATGGTCTCTCCCACTGGTGGACGGATCTGCTGATGTTCAACTTCATCGTAGGCGCGAGGCGCGGTCGATTTCGGGGGACCGACGTCGTTAGCGCCACTCGACGGTAACGGGGAGCGTCTTGATGCCGGAAATGAAGTTGGATCGCAGACGCTCTGGTTCGCCAGTGAGCTCGACCCTCGTCCAGCGCGCCGCGAGCTCTTCGAAGAGCACCCGGATCTCGAGGCGGGCGAGGTGTGCACCGAGACAGAGGTGCGGGCTGTGCAGACCGAACGCCACGTGATCGTTCGGAGCGCGGGTGGGCTGGAAGACGTCGGGCCGCTCGAAGTGCTCCTCGTCGAAGTTGGCCGACGCGTACCAGAGGACGACTTTGTCGCCCGCCTTCATGGCCTGACCACGAAGTTCGAAATCTTCGAGGAGCGTGCGGCGAAAGTGCATCGTGACCGTTGTCCACCGAAGCATCTCCTCGGTGAGGGACTTACGCTGCTCCAGGGTCATCGCCGGAATGCCCGAAAAGACGTCGGGCCGCTCCATCAGCGCTAGGAGACCACCGGTCATGGTGTAGCGCGTCGTGTCGTTGCCGGCGGCGACCATCAGGGTGAAGAAGTTCTTCAGTGCGAGGTCGTCAAGCGATTCACCTTCGACGGTCGGCTCTAACAGCGCACTCAAGATGTCGTGGGTCGGGGTGAGTCGTCGTTCGTTGAGCGCCTGAGTTGCGTACTCGAAGAGCTCGAGCGAGACGGGCGAGCGAAAGGGGAGCAGTCGGTAGGCCGAGGTGTCCACCTGGTCGACCACGTAGTCGGTGAAGTCTGGATCGCTGTTGCCGATGAGCGCGTCGCCCCGCTGGACCAGCCACTCGAGATCCGCGTCGGGCAGGCCGAGCAGACTTCCGAGCATGCGCATCGGCAGTTCTCGGGCAATGCGTTGTACGAAGTTGAAGTCGCGCTCGCCCTCCATCGAATCAAGGATCTGGACCACGATCTCGCGCACCGCATCCTCGTAGGCCGCGACTGATTTCGGGGCAAAGGGACGGCTGACGAGTCGACGCAGCTTCGTGTGCTCGGGTGCGTCCATCTCCATCAGCGTTCGGCGCGCCTCGGTCTCTTCGGGATCCATGTCCTCGAGGCGAATCCCGAATCGGCTCGAGAAGAGCTCGGTCGTGCGGCTCGCGATCAACACATCGTCGTACTTCGTGATGCTCCAGAAGCCTCGTCCGCCGTTGGGCTCTTCCGTCCAGTGCACGGGGTCGTGCTCGCGAAGGTAACGGAAGGTTTCGCGCGGCACGCCATCGAGGTAGGTGTCGTGCGACGTCAGGTCAACGATCGGTGTGGTCATGGCCCCTCCAAGATGTTTGCTTCCAAACAATCCTCCTAGTACACCACAGACCAGATACGGCACCCACGCACCTACACTGGCGCTATGGCTCGACCGCTTATCGGAATCTCCGGACGCCGCTGGCCCGCGAGTGCGCTCGGCTCGAACGTGCCCAAGGCCATGAGCGGAATTGACTTCGACCTGCACTTCACGGATTATCCGCGTTCGGTAGCCCTTGCCGGGGGACTACCCGTCGAGCTCACGCGCGATGCCGATCCCAGTGAGATGGTCGGACACTTGGAGGGCCTCATCCTCACCGGTGGTGCCGATATCGACCCCGAGCACTACGACCACGAGCCCCACCCAGAACTGGGGCGTCTCGAACCCGACCGCGACGCGTGGGAGATGGTGTTGCTCGCCGCCGCACGCGAGCGCGACATCCCGGTCCTCGCCATCTGCCGCGGGTTTCAGCTCCTGAACGTGGTCTTTGGCGGCACACTGCGCCAGCACGTGGAACTCGAAGAGGGTGAGGGGCACCCCCAATGGGACGTCGACGGGCACGAGGTGACACACCG
>JBAUSF010000109.1:0-6659 GCA_049581565.1 Acidimicrobiales bacterium | reverse complement strand
CGCCGACGCCGGGGCGATCCTTCGCTGGGCGGGCGGCGTGAGCCCCCTCGCGGCCGCGTCGCTCGGCGGCGACGTTCCCTTCTGCCAGGTCGGCGGCCGCGCGCTCGTCGAAGGGGTGGGCGAGCGGGTGAGTGAACTCGACTTCGAACCTCGCGCGGTCACTCTCGCGCTGCTCAGCTTCGGCGTCAACACGGCCGCCTGCTACCGGGCGTTCGACGAGCTCGTGGCGAGCGGGGAACGTCCTGTCGGGCGCAATCACCTCGAAGCGGCCGCGCGACGCGTCGAGCCTCGACTCGCTGAGACGATGGACTGGCTCGCCGCCACGCTCGAAGACCGCGTCCACCTCGCTGGATCGGGCTCCACGCTCTTCATCGAGGGCCACCTGGAGTCGGGCGTCGAATCGTGGGACGTGATGGGTCCCGAGGGCTTGGTGCAGTTTCGCCAGACCGTCACGACGCCAAAGGCGCCGTAGCGGCTATTTGCCGGCGGCGCGACGCTGAAAGCGCGTGCGCTTCAGCATCTTCTTGTGCTTCTTCTTGCGCATTCGCTTGCGCCGCTTCTTGATTAGTGATCCCATGGCTCGTAGAACACTACTACAGCGTTCGTCCTGTTCGGTCCGTTGAGAATCGTCTCACACGGGCCCGAGGGCGTCGTGTAGCAGACGGTGGTGGTCGTCGCGGGCGGGCGAGTCGTGGCTGTCACGCCGGAGCCCACGAGTACGCCACGGGTGACGCGTCGTACTCGACGGAAACGACGGTCGCGCTGCTGGGGGGTGCGGGGGGGAGGGCGTGACAACAATCCTTCGCCCCTCAGTGTGGCAACGAAATCTTAAAGTCAGCCGTAGAACCGATAAGAATCTGGGGAACCAGTGACTATTCGGAGATTTCTGGCAGCTGGAGGGTGAATCGGGCGCCTCCGAGGACGGGATCGCGGTCGACCGAGACCGTCCCGTCGAACTCGGCGACCACCTGGGCGACGATGGAAAGGCCGAGCCCCGAACCCGGGAGGGAACGGGCCGACGGTGAGCGCCAGAAGCGGTCGAACACGTGCTCGCGATCTTCTTCGGCGATGCCCGGTCCGCTGTCCGAAACCGTGATGGCGCCGTGGGACGAGGTCACCGAGATCTGCCCGCCTTCGGGGGAGAACTTGACCGCGTTCGTGAGGAGGTTCGAGATCGCTCGATTGAGACGATCGTGACGGGCGCTCACGAGCGACGGTTCGATGTCGACGTCGATCGTGATGTGACGAGTTCGCGCGTAGGTGCGGGCGGTCTCGACGGACTCGTCCACGCAGTCGTCGAGTCGAAGGATCTCGAGTGCACCTTCGGAGCGCTCGCCGCGGGCCAGCTCGCCAAGGTCCGTCACGAGGGCCGCAAGCTCGTCGACCTGGGAGACCATGTCATTGGTGATCTGCTGGAGTTCGTCGGCGCTCAGCTCGCTCGCGCGCGAGAGCACCTGGGCGTTCGTGCGCAACGACGTCAGCGGGGTTCTCAGCTCGTGGCTCGCGTCGACGACGAGCTGGCGCTGGAGGGACTGGCTGCTCTCGACCGAACGAAGGAGTCGGTTGAAGACCCGTCGCAGTCGACCGAGCTCGTCCTCGTCACCCTCGACGAGTCGGTGCTGAAGGTCGTTCGTCGTCGCCACCGACTCGATCTCGTCGGTGATCTCTTCGAGGGGGTGCAGCGCCTGGCGTGCGAGAAAGAGTCCGAGCCCGAGGGCGAGCAGGAGACCCCCGGCGGCGACGAGCATGAGGGTGGAGACCAGATGGCTGAGTTCGTTGACTTGGCCCGTGATGTCAACCACGTACAGATCGGCCGACGTCGACGAGATGTAGCAGAGCCCCGAGGGACACGCGACGTAGGAGTCCGCGGGCAGCGGGACGATCAGTTCGCGGTAGTCCTGCCCGTTGAACGAAACAGTGCGAATCACCTGCTTGCTCTTGCCCTTGGCCACGCTCATGATGGCTTGGTCGACGGGCAGGTCCGACGAGGGGAGCGTCTCTTTGTTCGGCAGGACGATCTCGGAGTACGAACCGGTGACCCGGTTGTCGTAGTGGGTGTTGAGAGGCTGCTCGGAGGCTTGGACCAGTGACGCGTCGACCGAGTGCAACAGAGCGGTGCGCGTCGTGAAGTACGAGGCGAAGCAGGCGAGGATGACCGCGATCGCGGCCGCGGCGATAGTGGCGGTGATGACGCGAATGCGAAACGTCACGAGGTGCGAAGAGCGTAACCTACCCCGCGGACCGTCTGGATCAATCGCGGTTTGTTCTCCTCTTCGAGCTTGCGACGCAGGTAGCCAATGTAGACGGCGAGCGAGTTCGTCCCTGAGTCGAAGTTGTAGCCCCACACGAGATCGAGGATCTGGTCGCGGGTGAGAACCTGGCGCGGGTGGTGCAGGAAGAGCTCCAGCAGGTCGAACTCAATCTTGGTCAGCTCCACCAGTCGTGCGCCGCGATGCACTTCGCGCGTTTGGGGATTGAGCGTGAGGTCTTCGAAACGAAGCACCGAGCCATCGCCGTCGCTGGTGTTGTGACGGCGCAGCAGGGCGCGTAGGCGTGCGAGCAGTTCCGCGAGATCGAAGGGCTTTACGAGGTAGTCGTCGGCGCCGACGTCGAGGCCCTCCACGCGGTCGTTGACCGCGTTGCGCGCCGTCAGCATCAGGATCGGCGTGGTGTCGCCCGATCGGCGGATGCGCCGACAGACCTCGAGTCCGTCGATGTCGGGCAGCTGCAGATCCAAGACGACCGCGTCAGGGGCGCGCAGCTGGATCGATTTGAGTGCGGAGGCACCGTCTTCGAACAGTTCGACGTCGTAGTTCTCCATGCGCAGTGCCCGTCCGAGGGCCGAACGGATCGCCGAGTCGTCGTCAACGATGGCAACGTAGGAGTTAGGTGTGGATGCGGTTGTCACGACGCGACTTTCGTAGGGTAATCCTTCAGGCTCTAGTGTTGCTGGTTGGCATTAAGAGTCTTCAGACATACTTTAAGAATCTTTGAAGATTGCCGCATATCAGCAGTGGCGGGTAGTTCAATCGGCAGAACGACGGACTTTGAATCCGTAGGTTGGAGGTTCGAGCCCTCCCCCGCCAGCGAGAGTCTAGAAAGCGATCTCCTCGAGCAGCGCGGCGAGAACGATGGGCTGATCGCCCTGGATGGAGTGGCCCGCGTTCTCTACGTGCACCACCGTGGCGTCGGGCAGTCGAGCGACCAACTCGGCTTCGTCCTCGTCATCGACGACCGATCCATCGGCCATGCCCCGTATGAGTGAGACCGGCATGGTGAGCGAGCCGAGCTGCTCCCACAGATCGCCCGTCGCCGGCGCGCTCAACGTTGACGGCTCGTGTTGCTGATGGCGCCAGACCCACGTTCCATCGGGACGTTGGACCGCGTTGTGCAAGATGCCCCTGCGCAGGGAGGAGACCGATCTCGTCGGATTGTGCGTGATGGTTCGCGCGAGAAGGTCGTCGAAGTTGTCGAACGTCCGCGGCCCGTTGACAAAGTCGGTGATGTGGCGAGCCTTCTCCGCGTTGACCCCGGGCGTGATGTCGATGAGGGCGAGCGAACTCACGAGGTCAGGGCGGCGTGCCGCGACGAGGATCGAACAGAGGCCCCCGAGTGACATGCCAACGAGTGGGAGCGGCGATTCGGTGATCTGTTCGAGCGCTCTCGCAAGATCGTCGGCGTAGCTCGAGATCGCTGACGGCCCGAAGGGCGACGGATCCGAGTGTCCGTGACCGGGCAGGTCGAGCGCGACGAGCGGTCGAGCGAGGGCGAGGGCGACCGTGTCAAAGGTGTGCGCGTTTTGCGCACCGCCGTGCACGAGGACGATTTCGGGACTGCCCGTACGCCAGCGAAGGCCACTTATCTGGCGCAGTCCATCGACGGCGACGAAGAACCGCTGCACGGGAGGTATCGGAACGTCGAGTTCCCACTCTTCGAGGTTCTCGTGAAAAAGTGAAAATTCGTCATATCCGTTCGCCACGCACCTCAGCGTAGGAGATGGCTGGTAGAGATAAGAGGGTGAGCCGTCCTACCTGTGTTGTCGTTCTCGCCGCCGGCGAGGGATCGAGGATGCGCTCGACGCGACCAAAGCCGCTCCATCAGCTCTGCGGTCGGGCAATGGTTCGCTACGTGCTGGACGCGGCGGTGCAAGAAAACCTCCGCGCGACGATCGTCGTCGTTGGTCGTCACGGAACCTGGGTCGAAAAGGAGCTGAGCGAGAGCTCGCGCCCCGGGCGAGCAATCACCTTCGTCGAACAGCGCGCACAGCTGGGCACCGGCCACGCCGTGTCCGTAGCCCTCAGCGCGATCGACGACGCGATTGGCGATACCGACGGCGACGTCGTGATCGTGCCCGCAGATACCCCGTTGCTTCGTCGCTCGAGCGTGACCGCGCTCCTCGAACGTCACCGCGAACGTCAGGCGGCACTCACCGTCCTCAGCGCGCGCGTCAGCGATCCAACGGGCTACGGACGGCTCATCCACGCGAAGGACGGCACGCTCGAGCGCATCGTCGAAGAGCACGACGCCACCGATAACGAACGCCTTTTCGATGAGATCAACACCTCGATCATGGTCATGCGCCAGAGCTTGCTCGGTCCCGCGCTGCGCAGGATTGATCGCCACAACGCCCAGCACGAGTACTACCTGACCGACCTCGTCGCCGTGCTGCACGAGATGGGGCACCTCACGACCTCTACGATGCTCGACGACCCTGACGAGGCGAGCGGAATCAATGACCGGCGCCAGCTCGCCCACGCAGAACGCGTCCTGCGTGGGCGCATCAACGACGAATGGATGGCCCGTGGCGTGACGATGTGGAACCCCGAGGCGACCTACGTTGACGCCGACGTCGACCTCTCGCCCGAAGTGTCGTTGCTGCCAGGGACGATGTTGAAGGGGCGCTGCATCGTGTCGCGCGGAGCCCAGATCGGACCGAACGCCGTCCTCGACGACGTTGAGGTAGGTGAAAACGCGGTCGTCGGCTCGATCGAGGCCTCACACGTTCGCATCGGTGCCGACGCGCGCGTGTCGTCATTCGTCGTGCTTAGTCCCGGTAGTGATGTCGCGGCGGGAGAGATTGTCACGCCGTTGACCCAGCGCCCTCACTGAGCCATCGCGTTCGCAAGTACGCTGGCGACGTGGAGTCCCTCGCTAAGCGCCGCCTCGTGCTCGTCACGGGCCGGTGTCACCCGGCACTGGCCCAAGACGTCGCCGACAAGCTCGGCGTGGAGCTGACCGAAGCGAACCTGCGTGAGTTTGCCGACGGTGAGATTCACTGTCGTATCGATGAGTCGATCCGAGGCGCGCATGTCTTCATCATGCAAACACACGCTTCGCCAGTGAACGATTCGGTGATGGAACAGCTCATCATGATCGACGCCGCCAAGCGCGCGTCCGCAAAGAGCATCACGGCCGTCGTGCCGAACTACGGCTACGCGCGCCAGGACCGCAAGACGGCCGGAAGAGAGCCGATCACCGCAAAACTTGTGGCCGACATGCTCCAGACGGCGGGAGCGAGCCGGGTGCTGTCGGTCGACTTCCATTCGGGCCAGATCCAAGGCTTCTTCAACATTCCGGTGGATCACCTGGTCGCAGCGCCCGTCCTCGAGGGGTATCTGAAAGCACACGCTGATCCGCACGGGCTCGTGGTCGTCGCGCCCGACGCCGGTCGCGTGAAGGTCGCCGAACGCTACGCCCAGCATCTGGGCTGCGACCTCGCCCTCGTGCACAAGACACGCCCGCGGGGCGCGGTGAACGTGGCAGAAGCACGCCACATCGTCGGTGACGTCAACGGTCGTCACTGCGTGCTCATCGACGACATGATCGATACGGCGGGCACGATCGTCGCGGCCTGTGATCTGCTGAAGTCGCACGGTGCCGACGACATCTGGGTGATGGCGACCCACGCCGTCTTCTCGCCGCCCGCCGTTGATCGGCTCTTCAACTCGCCGATTAGCCGAGTGATCGTGACCGACACGTTGCCGCTAGGACCCGAGAAGCGCTTCGAGAAGCTCGAAGTGCTCTCTATCGCGCCGATCATTGCGAACGCGATATCGGCGATCTTCGACGACACGTCGGTGTCGGACATCTTCGGTGGCGAGAATCTCCTTTAGACCCGATCGGCGACGTTGACTTGCGCTGCCGGACAAGGTGCCCTAGAACTAAGTAGGGCGACGAAAGGCTGAGTTGTGGTTCACGTGAGAGTTGGGCGGCTGCCGCTGCCGTTTCATATCGTTGGACCCGGCGGACAAGTGCGGATCGAGCAGTTCGGCGTCGGACCGGGGCCGCTTGGAGCGCTGCTCCTCCTGCTCTTCCTCGTTGTGATCGCGGCCGCGGTCGCACTCATCATCACGCTCCTGATCCGTCGAGGACACGTCGCGCGCCGATGGGCGGGTGCCACCTCCGGGCCCTGGCGGACGCCCGCAACTTTTGAGGCTCTGAGAATCTTGAACGAGCGATTCGCCAAAGGCGAGATTGAGCCCGACGACTACCGCGAACGGCGCGATCTCCTCCAGGGCCAGTAGCGGGCGAGGCGACGCCTCGCTCGATCGCTCACGGGACGTGCCAAGCGTCGCTGTCACACTCCCGGGTTGACAGCGGGTTTTGACGATCGTTGGGGTGCCCCAACTCGCACACAATCCGGATACCCTCTGATCACG
>JBAUSF010000108.1:0-2318 GCA_049581565.1 Acidimicrobiales bacterium | reverse complement strand
ACTACAAGAACCGCTACCGCGACGAGCACCACCTCGCCCGCTACGACGAGGACACCATCGACCGCCTCAACCTCGCCGCATGACCGAAACAACCCCAAATAACCTGCCTCTTAAAAAGACGCACCCGTGGGCTACCCTGGCAAAACAATCTGGTGATCACGGAAGATCACTACATGGAAGTACTTCAGGGGGCGCCCGGCTGAAGAGGTGGTACCTAATCAGATTCTCGCAAAGCTGCGTGAGTCAAGTTTGCCTGTTTCTTGGCTATAAGATGGTCAATTCGCGGTTCAGGGCGTTCCTGTACTGGATTTACGGCAAAAGTCTCGGTGGAGGTATGCATTGGGCAGTCGAGCGCGATCCAAGCATACTCGATAAACGGTACTGGGAGCGCTCCGCGATAGCCCTGTATCAAGGCAGCTCGACTGATTACGTTAAGGGGTTGGACAGGTTCCTCTACGAGCACCGCGACGACCTGATGTGAGAGAACAAAGAGTGGACCCGAGCACGCGGGCCCGGCCGGGGCGCCGTAATCACGCTGAACTCCGGTCGCAGGGAATGGATCGAAGTCGCCGACCGGTGACCAGGTTGTTTGCATCGTGGACACAGGTGAGTTGCGAATTACCGGCCCCTCGCTTATAAGGGTCGGACTCAATGCCACTTAACCAAATTTGATCTTGACGGTGGCGTGTCGTTACGAGGCGTTCTGCCTGGTAGCCGGCAAGATCACCTCGTATGGCAGACAATGGCGTGGTGACGGCTGGTGGTCGGCTGACGGACCAGATCTCGCTTGGGGTGCTGGCCGCCTCGGTTCCGCGGGACGCGGTCGAGGTCTGCAGGTCAAGGTCGAGCGGGGCGAGGGGAAAAGGCCGTGGGCGTTGCCGCGGCGACCCGCCTTGGACTTGACCTCCACTTCGACCAAGCCCCGTCGCGGCAGCGCCGCCCGCGATGGTCTTGTGTGGGCCAAGGGGCCGGGACTATCGTTCGCTCTGGTAGCAGCGAGTTCGCTGCGCGGAGTGTGCGCCGGTACCGAAGTCGTCCGCGATCACTGCGGATCAGGCCGTTGGCGACCGGACTAATAGGGGTAGGTGTCCTATGCAGGAGGAGAGCGCCGCTCAGTCGGCGATTCGCAAGTTCGATGAGTTCTACGCCGGGCTCCTGCCGGATGAGCGAAAGGTCATCGGGCTCATCGTCAGTTCTTCGTTGCAGCGTGCGGCACGAGCACAAGCGGAGAGGGATTGGCTCGTGGATGGTGAGGTCCTGTTGGAGCTCATCACGCCCGAGTACGCGCCGACTATTGTGGTCGAGCTTGGTACGTACGTCGCAGGTCAGGCCGACCCGAAGAAGTCGGAGAAGCGACCACTCACGTGAGAGGACGCCCACAGGTGGACCCACCTGTGAGCCGCGCTTGCGATCGAATCGAAGTCGACCTGGTGCTCGCGTCGGGCGTGGTCGTGGTCGACTACGCGCTCAACCGATCGGTTCAAACGCGAGGGCCATCGGAGTTGGCACCGGATGCTGAGTGGAATCTCACGCCCGGTGCCTGTTCTCGACTCATGGGGAATCGCCTCACCGTATCGTTCGATCTCCTCCCCGACGACGTCTCCATTGAAAACGGGCGGATCTCGGTCGCCCGGACTCGACGCACGATCGACGTCGAATTCGATGAGGCGACGCTGATCTATCTCGTCGATGGCCTGTCCTCCGGGCTGACGTTCGAGAGGTTGATGGGTGCCCTCCCCCTGCATCTCCGCGACGCCGCACGCGACATCGTTGCGGACCTCATCGGCTGGGAGGCAGTCGTCGCGGGCACGGGAGCTCGGTCACGGCTGGCCCACGAGTGGTCGATGAGGGGCGCACGGGCGCGCGGTCGTCTGTCCCCCTCCGAGGTGGCGGCGCTCACCTTCGGCCCCAGAACGCACGGCGACGAGGACGCCACGATCATGGACCTTGCTGCCCCACGCCCCTTCCCGATCGACTCGCTCTCGAGGGTTCTGCGGCAGAGACGCTCCCCCGCGAGCTACGACTCCTCCCCGATCTTGGTGGACCACTTGGGGCAGCTGCTCGGCGGTGCGTGCGGGATCACGGGAGAGCTCGTGATGGCTGATCGCCGACTTCCGCTACGTGCCTACCCGTCTCCCGGTGCCCTGTACGCCGTGGACATATACATCATCCCGACCAGGGTCGAAGGGCTTCCCAACGGTGTCTTCCGCTACGACCCCGAGCGACATGCGCTGGTGACGGTGCATGATCGGCGCGTCGACCCCGTCTCGTTCTGCCTCCCAGACGTTCGCGACGTCGTGAGCGGGATCGCCGCCTTC
>JBAUSF010000107.1:0-4897 GCA_049581565.1 Acidimicrobiales bacterium | reverse complement strand
GAGTCCGCGCGGGGACGAGGAGATAGTCCCACTCGCGACACTGATTGAGCAGTTTCGCTTGGAAGACGTCTCGCACTCGCCCGCGTTCTTTGACGTCAAGAAGCTGCGCCACATGAACGGCGATTACGTGCGGGCTCTCTCGGTCGATGATTTCATTCGCGCGAGTGCGCCGTGGGTGCGTCCCTTAGAGGTCAATTGGCGGCCGAGCGATCGCACGCCCACCTGGCGCCCCGACCAGTTCTCGAGCGCGCGATACGCGAAGGTGGCTCCCCTCGTACAAGAGCGCGTCGCCGTGCTGAGCGAGATCCCCGCGATGGTCGAATTCCTCTTTCTCGACGAGCCCCGCTACGACGAGGCGAGTTTCACGAAGGTCATCACGAACGACCCCGTCGGGCGAGCGCTGCTCGAGGGTGCGACCGAGCGCTTCGAGCGCCTTTCGGCCTGGGAGGCGACGGCACTGCACGATGTGGTCTTGGAGCTTGCCGAGAGCGTGAACCTTCCCCTGCGCAAGGCGCAGGCGCCGATCAGGTGCGCGGTGACCGGGACGCTCGTCGGGCTGCCGCTCTTTGAGTCGCTCGAGCACCTGGGGAGAAAGAAGACTGTCGAGCGCCTGCGCGCTGCGCTCGCGAGGTCGGGGTGATCTTTGGCGTCTTCAAGTGGTTCCTGCGGGTGGCGGGCACACTGCTCGTTCTCATCGTCGCCTATTTCGGGGCCACCTTCATTCAGATCTGGCTGCGTGGGCACGAGCACACGACGAGGTCTGCCCAGGCGATCCTCGTCTTCGGAACGACCGAAGACGACGGTGTCCCCTCGGCCGAGCTGAAGGCCCGTCTCGATGAGGCCCTCATCGTCTACGACGAGGGCCGGGCGCCCTGGGTCGCCGTCACCGGCGGCAAGCGTCCGGGTGACAACTTCACCGAAGCCGAAGTGTCGGCCACGTACTTAGAGCACCACGGGGTACCGTCGAAGCAGATTCTCGTCGGTGGCGGCGCGGACACCTGGCAGAACGTCGCGACGGTGCTCCCCAAGTTGAAGGCGCGCCATATAAAGACGGTTATTACGGTGACCGACCCCTTTCACGAGTACCGGGCGATGGCCATCTCCTCGGCTCAAGGACTGATCCCCTATCCGTCGCCGGTGCGCGACTCGCCGACGATCAAGTATCAGCTCTGGCACTACTACCTGAAGGAGACCCTCGAAGTCGGGGTTGGACGCGTCATCGGATACGACAGGCTCAGCCACTGGACGACGTGACGCTCACCTTTTGGCGTCCTCGAAGACGGACCAGGTAAGATTGCCCAGCCCTTCGGGGGTGGTGTAATTGGCAACACAACTGGTTCTGGTCCAGTTATTCAGGGTTCGAGTCCTTGCCCCCGAGCGAATGAGCCAGCGGCAACGCTGTCTCTTTCATGGTCCCATCGTCTAGTGGCCTAGGACATCACCCTCTCAAGGTGGAGGCACGGGTTCAAATCCCGTTGGGACTGCCAGTTGACATAGACCTCGTTTGGCGGACCGCGCTTGTGCGAGTGTGGTCCCGGTTAGGTAGGACGGGTGTAGATCTTCGAACTCATTCGACGTCAAGCAGTTGAGGGAATGAAGGTCCTTGGGCCATCGTTCAATTCTTGAGGAGTTGATCTCAGTAGACGGCGAGACAGAGCCGAACCCGAGGAGTCGTTGAAGGAGGAGCTCGTGGCCTCGTCACTTACGCTGTGTCACCATGGGGAGTGATCAAGTGAAACGGTGGCGTCGCGTGGCGACAATCGTGGTAGCCGCGATGCTTGGCGCGGGAGCGATCTACACCTATCTATCGCCGAAGTCGGGCAACCCAAAAGGGTCGAAAGTGGCAGTTCTTTCGACAGTGAAGTACGGTTCGGCGCTCGTCGTGGGAAGTGGTGAGCTTGCTGGCTTTCCGCTCTACGAGTTCAGTGGCGACGTCGGCGGAACCTTTGGCTGTGGCACAACTCGAGAAAAGGGATACGACTTCGATCCCAATGGCGAAGTAACCATGACCTGTACGGGTCCCATGAGTGACATCATGCGCGGCGTGGCTTCTGACGACTGGCCCGCTTTTACGACGCGGAGTAAACCCGTCGCGGGCCGAGGGGTAGAACAGTCTCTACTAGGAACGGTGCGACGTCCGGGCGTAGGTGACCAAGTCACCTACGGAGGTCACCCGCTTTACCTGTTCGACCCTTCGACAGCGCCGTTTGCCCCGGCTGGTGAGGACTACGCGGAAACGGTGGAGCCAGCGGGGCCCTGGCACGGGTACTGGTTCCTGGTGTCGTCCAAAAATGGCCAGCCGGAGCCCGGAAGGGCCACGATCGAGGTCGCAACTTTGCCCGATGGGAAGAAAGCGATTGCAATCGAGATGGATCCGAACGTAAATCCTCTCGCGGAGGTCGTCTACGCCGACAGTCACGATCCTTCGGGCGCAAGTGCGTGCATCGACGAATGCGCCGCGGCGTGGATCCCCGTCCTCACTGATGGCTCGCCTCGCGAGAAAGATGGTGTCGACGCGGATGGGATAGGTGTACTGCGCCTCACGAATGGCGAAACTCAAGTGACCTACGGCGGTAAACCCCTCTATCTCTACTCCAGGGAGAGGATCTTTCGAAGTGCAACAGGACTCAAGTCAACCGGCACGGCGGGCAACGGGAGTGGGATGCCCGGTCCCGACGGGAGCACATTCTCGACAATCCCCGACAGCCAACCATGAGATAGCGGTGGCGCTCCCACGTCACTCCCGTGCCCTGGGACACCACTGACTCCACGATGATCTGGTGCTTGACCTCGTCCCACCTCCACCGAGGTATTCACTCAGTAGCGACAGTTCCGACCACTATGCCGTGAAATTGGAGGCGTTGGTGCTGAGGGCACCGCGAACGGCTATTCGATTGAGGCGTCTCCGTCGTCACTCTCGAAGGGCAGATCGTCGGCGAACCAGCTCATCATGCCCCCGGTCAAATTGGCCGTGTCAAAGCCGCTTTCCTGGAGAAAGGTCGCAGCGCGCAACGACCGGCCTCCCGAACGGCACGCGCAGATGATGAGACGATCCCGCGGGAGTTCATCGAGGTGATCGGGAAGCTCCGCCAAGGGGATGAGTGACGCCATCGGCGCGTGTCCCGCGTCCCATTCGTTCTCTTGTCGAACGTCGAGGAGGATCGCCTCGCCGTCGAGCAACTCGAACGCCTCGTTCGGACTCACTTCTCGAACAGACATGGCAACCCCTTCGTCCGCCGCAATTCGCGACGTCACCACGAATGTACCTTGACGCTCGAGGATGCACGACCGACGCGGTTCTGGCGCCAGGGAATCAGAGCCCCACGGCGCGCCGGTCGGCCATAGGCTATGACGAATGGCGGCAGTGGTCTCAATGGTAAGCGGCGACGAGCTCGTTGAGGAGCTGGAGGACCCGGCGCTCTACGTGCTCGATGTGCGAGAGCCCGACGAGGTCGCCGAATGGAAGATCCCCGGGGCCCACAACATCCCGCTCGGCTCGCTCAACTCGCGCCTGAGCGAGATCCCAGCACAAAAGGACGTCGTGGTCGTCTGCGCCAAGGGCACCCGGGCGCTGCAGGGCGCGGAGGTGCTCCTTGAACACGGGCGGGCTGCTCGCGTGCTCGAGGGGGGCATGGGTGCGTGGGGGTCAACCTACGACCACGTCGAGCGGGAGTTCGGTGGGGCCACGGTCGTGCAGGTTCGCCGCCGCGGAAAGGGCTGCCTTTCCTACGTTGTCGGTGCGGGATCGACGGCGGTCGTCATTGATCCGTCACTCAAGATCGAACAGTACGAAGAGGTTGCACGACGTCACGGATGGACGATCACCCACGTGCTGGACACCCACCTTCACGCCGACCACTTAAGCGGCGCGCGAGCACTTTCGGCCAGCACCGGTGCCGCACTCTGGCTTAACCCGGCGGACCCGTTCGCCTTCTCGTTCGAACCACTCGCCGATGGCAAATCCATCGAGCTCGCCCCCGGCATCGATCTGCGCGTCGCATCGGTGAGCGTGCCTGGCCACACCGAGGGCTCGACGATGTACCAGCTCGGCGAGTACGCGATCTTTACGGGTGACACCTTGTTCTTGGAGAGCGTCGGTCGGCCCGACCTCGCCGACGAGGCCGAAGGATACGCGCACCATCTCTATCACAGCCTTCACGATCGAGTGCTGGCCTTGAGTGACGACATCCTGGTCTTTCCGGCTCACTTCGGCCCGAGCGTGCAGGTGCACACCCACGTGTTCGTCGCGCGAGGTCTCGGTTCCTTACGTCAATCGCTCCCGGCACTCGAGCTGGACGAGGATGATTTCGTGAGGTGGGCCGTCGCCAACGTCAAAGACCGCCCTGGGAACTATCGCCAGATCGTGAGCATTAACGCTGGTCAAACCGAGCCCAGAACTGATGGAGCGGAGTTGGAGCTCGGCCCTAACCGCTGCGCAATCGCTTGAAGAGCGCAGGCTCAGAGCGCGCAACGCCCTTGGGCGCCCGGACGATTCATTTTTGTGCACGCGGAGCTGGTGGTGGGATCATGTCCTGCGAGACCGCATAGGTCAGAAGATGAGGGCGATACGGGCAGCTTCTAGAAGGATGTGACTCGCTCACAAACCCTGGCTCATATGCGTGACGTGCGCATAGCCGCCAAACCTCACGCTCAAAAGTGCTGATCGAAATTGAGCGAAAAGTGTTGCCGAAAGAGTCCAGTTTCCTTGGATCAAGCGGCTTACAATATGGTTACGATTTCTCAAGGAGCGATCAACCATCAAGGGATAAATGGAAAACGTAATTCTTTCTAGCAGTTGATCAGGTTATTCATAGCTCATTCGGGTGTCTGGTTACTTGATGTGCGTTACCAAAGAAAAGGTTCGCGTCTTCGCTTGCCTGGTGTCGTTTACCTATAC
>JBAUSF010000106.1:0-5492 GCA_049581565.1 Acidimicrobiales bacterium | reverse complement strand
CGCTCGCACGATCCTCTTTGCGCGCAGCACCTGGCCGGGCACCCTCACTTTGAAGTGCCGCGTCAAGTGTCGCGCTTGGAGCTCGCTCGTGGCTTCGCCCGTCTCGCTCACGTCGCCCCCCCGTCGCCTGACGACGCGATCGGTACCGCCCGACGCAGCTCCACCGGAACGACCACGTGCGCGTCGTCCACGTGCAGCCAGCACGCCACGTACCGACTGTCGTCGCCGAGCTTTGCGAGGGGCGGGCTCTCTGTCGTGCACCGATCCATGGCGTAGGGGCAGCGCGGATGGAAAGCGCAGCCGCCGGGCAGATCTGAGAGGTCCGGTGGAGAGCCGGGGATGCCCGTCAGCTCCTGGCGCTCGCCGTGCATCGGAGGAAAGGAGTTGAGCAGCCCGAGGGTGTAAGGGTGGCGCGGCGCCTCGTAGAGCGCGCGAGCGCCGGCCCGCTCGACGAGCCGGCCCGCGTACATGACCACGATCTCGTCGGCGAGCTCCACGAGCAGCGAGAGATCGTGGGTGATGAAGATCATGGCGAAGCCGAATCGGGCGCGCAACTCGGCGAGCTCGCCGAGGATCTCGCGCTGGGTGACGACGTCGAGCGCGGTCGTGGGCTCGTCCATGATCACGAGCTTGGGATCAAGGGCCAAGGCGAGGGCGATCATGACACGTTGACGTTGGCCGCCGGAGAGCTCGTGGGGAAATCGCTGGAGCCGATCCTGGTTCAGACCAACCAGGTCGAGCAGCTCGATCGCCCTCGCCCGCCGGTCGGCCCGGGACATCTCGCGACGATGCGCCTTGAAGACCTGGTCGAAAAGTTTGCTCACGCGCACCACGGGGTTGAGGGCGTTGAGGGCACTCTGGAGAACGACGGAGATCTGCGTCCAGCGCACCCGTCGAAGTGTCGCCTCGTTGGCGGTGACGAGGTCGATAAATTCGTCGGGTCCGCCCTCGTTGGCGGGGCCTACGTTGAAGAACGCCGTGCCACCGGTGATGAGGGCGGGTGCGCGCAGCAACCTCGTAAAGCCGTAGACCAGCGTCGACTTGCCCGAGCCGCTTTCGCCGGCGATGCCGAGTACCTTCGAACGATCAAGGTGGAGGTCAACGCCATCGACGGCTCGCACCGCACTCCCGTCCACGCCGTAGTCGACGCAGAAGTCATTGATCTGCAAGATGCGCTCGTTCACTCCGGAACCGGTTGGCGGGTTCGCCGTCGCGGGAATCGCGTTCGTCGCACCGCGGCGCTCGAGCGCGTCGGTGCTCACGATGAAGCCTTCGAGGTCGCCGCGGGGCTGGGTACCTTCGGCGTCACCGGGCGAAGAACGGGTGTCAGACCGAGACGAACGCGCCGCGGAAGCCCACGGCGGCGGCGCTGGCGAGCGGTGAGTCCAGATTCGCGCAAACGAGGGTTAATGAACTCGTCGATGCCGAAGTTGAGCAGCGCCAGGCCCGTGCCCACGAGAGCGATGCAGACACCCGGCGGCACGAACCAGTACCACTCCCCAGACAGGGGGGCGTTATTGGCCTGCGCCCAAAAGAGCATGGTGCCCCAGTTCCACACCGACGTGCTCGTCAGTCCGATGTAGGCGAGTGTCACGTACGCCCCGATGGAATAGAGGACCGTGAACAACAACGACGACGCCAGGATCGGCAAGAGGTTCGGCGCGACCTCAGTGAGCATGATGCGCCACCGCTTCTCGCCAATGATTCTCGACACCTCGATGAAATCTCGGTTGCGCAGTGACATCGTCTGGGCCCGTAGCACGCGCGCTCCCCACGCCCAGCCCGTCAGCGAGATCACGAGCCCGATGACGAACGAGTTCGACCGACTCCCCACGGGAAGGTAGCTGTCGATCACGATCAGCAACGGCAACCCGGGTATCGCGAGGAAGACATTGGACATCAGCGATAGTCCGTCGTCCGTGAAGCCTCCGATGTAGCCTGCGGACACTCCAACGAGCGTCGACAACGCGGTCGCCACGAGTCCTGCCACGAGAGCCACCACGATCGTGGCGCGCGCGCCCACCAACGTCTGGGAGAAGATGTCCTGACCGAGGCTGGTCGTGCCGAACCAGTGATGCCACGACGGCGTCAAATTCGGCGCGAACGAGGTGTCGTTCGGACTGTAGGGGGCGAGGTACGGCCCGATAATCGTCAACAAGAGGAAGAAGGCCGTGATGGCGAGTCCAAGCAGGACCTTCGGCGACCGGGGCAGGTGCAGGCTCTTCACGCCGCAGCCGCCCTTCTTGTGCGCGGGTCCAAGGCGAAGTACACGAGGTCCGCGATGAGGTTGGCCGCAAGGACCGCCAACGTGATGATCAGAAAGATTCCCTGGATGAGCGGATAGTCCTCATTTTGAACCGCGTTCAAGAGAAGATCGCCCACGCCGGGGTAGTTGAACACGAGCTCCACGAGCAACGCGCCCGACACCACGAGCCCAATGGCCAGCGACAGATTGGCGATGCTCGGCAAGATGGCGTTGCGGGCGGCGGTCATGATCACCTTGCGGCGCGGCAGGCCCATCGCGACGCTCATCAGCACGAAGTCCTCGGCGACCATCGTGATCATCATGTTGCGCATGCCGAGCATCCATCCGGCGACCGAACTCAGAACGATGGAGATCATTGGCAGCTCTCCGTAGCGGATCACGCTGGACACGAACGCCCACGTCCACGACGGCGTCACGTTGAGGCTGTACGCACCGAGCTCCGGGAACCAGTGCAAGTCACTGCCGAAGACCAGCAGCATCACGGTGCCGAGGAAGAAATACGGAATCGCCTGGAAGAACGTCGCCGTCGGAATCAGCGAATCCATCCGTGACCCGCGGGCCCAGCCGAGGAGCGCCCCGGCGAACGTACCGACGAAGAAGCTCAACACGGTCGAGATGCCGATCAGTCCCACCGTCCAGGGCACTGCGCCCTTCAAGATGGTGCTGACTGGCGACGACAGGGTGATCGAGACACCGAGGTTGCCGTGAAGCATTTGATCCAAGTAGGTGAAGTACTGATGAACCAGGCTGTTGTGCAGACTCCCGCCGAAGGAGAGTCGAATGGAGTTGACCTCAGCGGGCGTCACGTTGGACTGAAGCTTCCCGATGAGCGTCTGGATGGGGTTGCCCGGCATCATTCGCGGCAGCAGAAAGTTGGCCGTGACGGCCACCCACGCCGTGACGACGTAGACACCCAGTCGACGAGCGATTGGTAGCACGCTTAGCCCACCCCGCTTTCCTCAACGGCGCTCGCCGCCATTGCCAGCGTCTCGCCGTCCTCGGTGCAGCCGCAGCTCCGGCGCACCACCAATTGAGTCGGCAGCACCAGCGAGTGAGTCACGCTCTCGGCCCCGTCGAGGACCCCGACCAGTGCGTCGACCGCCTTCTCGCCGAGCAGGTTGCCCGACTGCCGGATGGTGGTGAGGGGCGGACTGAAATAGCGAGTGAGGGTGATGTCGTCGAACCCCGTGACCGCGACGTCACCGGGAACAGTGAGCCCCCCTTCGTTCAGCGCGTAGATCACCCCGACCGCCATCTGGTCGTTTGCGCACGCGAAGACCTCGGGCATGGGTGCCGCGAGCGACATCCGTTGGCGCATGGCCGCGGCCCCGCCGCCCGACGTCCAGTCCGCCTTCAAGACGTCCCGGTATGCAACCACACCGCCCAAGCGTTCGATCGCTGTCCGAAAAGCGACCTCGCGGGCCAGGCTGTCGGGGCTCTCGTCGAACCCCGAGACGAATCCTGCTCGCTCGACCCCGTGGACGCCCACCAGGTGCTCGGCCAAGCTGATCATGGCATTCTCGTTGTCGACGCGTACCGTCATCGCCGACGTGGAGTCACCCCGTCCCGCGAGCAGCACCAGGGGTATGCGCCGGGCGAGGTCGTTCGCCTCCGTATCGGTCAAGATCTGATCGAGCACGATGAGCCCATCGACCGTGCCCGTCAGATTCATCAAGCTCATCATTCCCTCGGGCCTCGAAGGCCCCGTACTGCGCAGCAGCAGGGAGTAGCCCATCGCCGCCGCCCGCGACTCGGCGCCACGGATCACAATGTCGGTGTACAGCAGACTGGCCTCTTCGACTGCAGGTGGGCCGTCGTCGAGCGGCGCGTGGGTAAAGACCAGCCCGAGGACCCAGTGCTTGCCCTTGGAGAGCCGGCGCGCCACGGCATTGGGCACGAACGCCAACTCCTCCATGGCGGCGAAGACCTTCGCGCGAGTTGCGGGCCGCACCGACGACTTGGAGTTAAGAGCGCGACTTACGGTCGCAATTGAGACTCCGGCGTGCTTCGCCACGTCATAGATCGTCGGCTGCGAATCGGCCACTCATTCCCCCTACGAATCGCCTTCGAGCATCCTGCTCAGATGTAATCGCTTACACGATACACACAGAACTACTTCGAGTCAAACATGTAAACCCACCATTCCTACAGGAATGTCACCGCTTACCACAAGGGTAAGCGCTTTCTGACAAGAGGCGATCGTCCACCGTTGACACGTGGGACGTAGCAGGCATGGTTCAACCAGGTGAGAACGGCAGTTCGCAGCGACGCAGCCCATAGATCACCGCGCCGGTGAAACGACTCCGACAGATCGATGGCTCGCTCGTAGCCCCGGGACAACGCGTTATTGCGCCGGATTGCTCGCCACGTCGCAGCGAGAATCGAACTACTACTTCAACTTGGGTTTCGCCATAGCAATATTCACGATGAAATCGCGCATGCTCTGAGGTGTGAAATGGACTTTGGTCGACTTCACAAAGAGCGCCTGGCCAATGGGCGCGGCGCTGCACGTGGTGATGAGGGCGGAGGAATCGATGGCAACGTCGACCCAACCGAGGCGCTTACCCGCTTCGACCACCTCGATCCACCGCTCAATCTGCATCTCCAAGGTGTTCCAAAATTCGCGCTGCGTCGCGGGATCTTCGGATATGTCAATCAGTAGCTTGATGACCCGCCAGCGGTCGTCACTGTGGCGAAAGGTCCACGCGAGTACCACGTTGTCGCCGACGGCGGACCAGAACGAATCCGGGTCGTCAGCGTTGAGCGCCTCTTCGGCTTTTCCGAGGTACGCCTGAAAAGGCTCCGTGATCCGGTAGTACGCCAAGGCCTGAGCCTCGGCGATGAGCTGCGTGCGTGAGTCGAAGTGGTAGTAGATCGTCTGCACGCCGACGTGGGCTTTTTCTGCGACATCGGCGAGGTGGATCTCACTGCTCGGACGCTGGGCGAGCATCTTCACAACCGCCTCAACGATGTGACGTCGCGTAGTCATGCCGCCGCTAGCCATGCGCTCGGCGCGCTCCTCTGAGCGAATCGTCGACGAATCGCGACGCGGATATCATTAACACCCTCTAATCAGTTCTTTCACTAGCGGACTAGGTCTAGTCCGCTACCAAGCAAACTAGATGGAAACTGGTATGTAATGAGATTCCAGAACTAACTTCCAACTATTCGCGACGGCCTCGGCGCTGTCCAATAGTGGGCCCGACCAGGTGGTGCGCGCAAAGAC
>JBAUSF010000105.1:0-2772 GCA_049581565.1 Acidimicrobiales bacterium | reverse complement strand
GGCGACGAACGCGACGCGTCAAAGGTCGGCCGCGTCGTCGCGATCTATCCCGCGTCGGGGAAGGCCGGCCTCACGAGCTGGGAGATGG
Organism: Acidimicrobiales bacterium; assembly: GCA_049581565.1. Classification (GTDB taxonomy): domain Bacteria; phylum Actinomycetota; class Acidimicrobiia; order Acidimicrobiales; family RAAP-2; genus RAAP-2. Next base: position 2,684 of record JBAUSF010000105.1, on the reverse strand, counting down.
GCGGCTTCGTCGAGGAGTCGCTTCGACGCGCGGGTCCGCTCTTTGACCCGCTCAGCGAGGCGGATCGCGAACCCTTGGGACTCGTCGATCGCACGCGCGCCTACTGGGGCATCCACCTGCCCGACGAGATCGCGGACATCGCCCCGGCGAGGCGCCGGCTCGCCTTCGACGAGTTCTTTCGACTGCAGCTGCTCCTCGCGCTGAGGCGCCAGCACCTCGAAGCATCCTCGGCGGGCGTGCGCCACCCCTTCGCCGTCAGCGACCTCGACGTCGCGCCGGGGGCGACCGTTACCGAGTCCGACTCACTGGTGCGTCGCTTTCTCGCGGGCCATCGCTTCACGTTGACCGGAGCGCAACGCCGCGTCCTCGAAGAGATCGCTTCTGACATGGCGGGCGCACTGCCGATGCACCGGCTCTTGCAGGGTGACGTCGGTTCCGGCAAGACCATGGTGGCGCTCGCGGCGATGCTCGCCTCACTCGACGGCGCTCGACAGGCGGTGCTCATGGCTCCGACCGAGGTCCTCGCCGAACAGCACGTCGCGTCGCTGCGCAGAGACCTCGAGGGCCTCACCACGAGTGACGACTCGGTCCTCGGCGGCACGCGCGCACTCACGGTGCAGCTGCTCACCGGTCGGGTGCGCCAGAAGGATCGCGACGCCGTCCTTCGCGGGCTCGAAACGGGGGCGGTCGACATTGTCGTTGGCACGCACGCGTTGCTGAGTGAAGAGGTGCGCTTTCGTTCGCTCGGAATCATCGTCATCGACGAACAGCACCGATTCGGGGTCGAGCAGCGAGCCCGGCTGCGCGACGAAGGGCGTCGGCGATCGAATGAAGACGTCGACCCGGACCTCCTCGTCATGACCGCGACGCCGATTCCGCGTACGGCGGCGATGGTGCTGTTCGGCGACCTCGACGTCTCGGTGCTGAACGAGATGCCCGCGGGACGCCGTCCCATCGTGACGATCTGGGCGACGAGCGACGAGGAGGTGAGCGCCTGCTGGCAGCTCGTGCGCGACGAGGTTGCGGCGGGTCGCCGGGCCTACGTCATCTGTCCGCTCGTCGAAGGCTCCGAGCGCGTCGAGGCGACGAGCGCGGTCGAAGAGCGAACCCGGCTCGCGACCCACGAGCTTCGCGGGCTCGCCGTTGGACTTCTGCACGGCCAGATGAAGAGCGCGGAGAAAGAAGAGGTGATGAACCAGTTCCGCGCAGGCGAGATCAGCGTCCTGGTCGCGACCGTCGTCGTTGAGGTCGGTGTCGACGTCCCCGAGGCGAGCGTGATCGTGATCGAAGACGCGTGGCGTTTCGGGCTCGCCCAGCTCCATCAGCTGCGCGGGCGAGTCGGGCGCTCTGACGTCCAGAGCTACTGCGTGCTGCTCGGCGCGCCACCGAGCGAGGACGGTGCGGCACGACTGGCGGCGCTCGTGTCGACCAACGACGGCTTCGCGCTCGCCGAGATCGACCTCGAGATGCGGGGCGAAGGAACGCTCCTCGGTGCGCGCCAGCAGGGCAGAAGCGACCTGCGCCTCGCCCGGTTGAGGACCGACGAGGACCTGTTACTGGGCGCCCAGGAGCTCGCCGCGTCGATCGTGGGGCGGCCCGAGGCGCTCGCGGCGATGGAGGACGAGCTGCGACTCTTTGTAGATGAGGACGAAGCTACCTATCTGTTCAGGTCCTAAGACGTACCCTTAGAGGGTGCGAGTTATTGGTGGTGCCGCCCGCGGACGCCAGCTCAAGGCGAAACTGCCGTCGACCGTACGCCCAACGACCGACTACGCGCGCGAGGCCATCTTCTCGATGCTCGAGAGTCGGGGCGGACTGAACGACCTCGTCGTCGCCGATCTCTACAGTGGCTCGGGGGCGATGGGCATCGAGGCGCTCTCACGCGGCGCGGCGAAGGTCTACTTCTTCGACACTGACCCGGCCTGTCTCGCCGCCGCCAAGTCCAACCTCGAACCATTGCGGTTAGAGGGTGAAGCGGTCTTCGTCCGCGCGAACCTTCCCGTCTGGCACCCGCCGAGCGATCTCGATCTCGTCCTGGCCGATCCGCCGTACGGACCGCTCGATCTCGCGAGCGTCCTGAGCGACGTCGTCGCCAGTCGCGTGATCATCGAAAACGATCGTCACATGGACGCGCCGCGCGGCTGGCTCGTGACCAAAACGAAGCGCTACGGCACTACGCTCGTAACGATGTTAGAACCCAGTAGAGGGGACGACGAGTGACGGTTGGATTGATACCGGGTTCGTTCGACCCCTTCCACAACGGACACCTCGAGATCGTCGAGCGCGCGGCGCAGATCTTTGACGAGATCGTCGTGGCGGCGATTCGCAACCCCCAGAAATCAGAACCGCTGTTCGATCTCGACGAGCGCCGTGAAATGATCGCCGACTCGGTCGGACACCTCGACAACGTGCGAATCGTGTCGATCTCGACGCTGCTCGTGAACGTGGCGCGCGACGTGAACGCGACGGCCATCGTGAAGGGCCTGCGCGCCGTCTCGGACTTCGAGAGCGAGCTCCAGATGGCCCAGATGAATCGCTCGCTCTCGGGCGTTGAGACGCTCTTCTTGCCGTCGAGCTCGCACCACTCCTTCATCGCCTCGCGCCTCCTTCGCGAGGTCGCCCGTTACGGCGGCGACGTGACGAGTTTCGTGCCTGTACCGGTGGCGAAGCGCCTCGCCGAGAAG
>JBAUSF010000104.1:0-1865 GCA_049581565.1 Acidimicrobiales bacterium | reverse complement strand
GCCGCCGACGCGGTTGCATTTGCGATGGGCCTGCGCGAGGCGGGCGTTCTTGCCGTCGTGAAGCACTTTCCCGGACTGGGTGGCGCCACCGGCAACACTGACGACGAGGCCGCGGCGACGCTCCCGTGGTCGACCCTGCAAACGGCCGGACTCGTCCCGTTTCGCTCGGCCATTGCGAGCGGCGTGGCGGCGATCATGGTGTCGAACGCTACGGTGCCGGGTCTCACGTCGCTGCCCGCGAGCATCTCGCCGGTCGTCTTCAACTACCTGCGCGAGCAGCTCGGCTTTGGCGGGCTCCTCGTGACCGACTCCCTTTCGGCAGGAGCCCTCAGCGCCATTCACCTCGGCGTGCCGGCCGCGTCGGCGAAGGCTATTGGCGCCGGGGCCGACCTCGTGCTCGCGGGCTCGCCACCGTCGCCCGCTGCGTCGCTCCAGCTCGCCGCACAAACCTCGAGCGCCATTCAGCTGGCGGAGAGGTCCGGCGCGATCCCACTCACGGCGCTCCAGGACGCGGCAGCCCAGGTGCTCGCGAGCGCGAACACCCTGCGCTGCCCCTCGACTTCCTAGCTCTCCCTCGCGAGCGCCACCGACACCTCATGCACGATCGAGTTGAGCGACAGCGTGAGGTCGACGCGCAGGCCGGCTTCGTCGGGTTGAAGTTCCTCCAGCGTTTCGTACTGCGACTCCAGTAGTGACGCCGGCATGGAGGTGCGGTGCCGCGATTCGACTCGCGCGCGGACGACTTCTAGCGGCCCGTCGAGCAGTACGAAGAACACGTCGGGCACGTAGTCGCGCAGCACGTCGCGGTAGGCGCGCTTGAGGGCCGAGCACGCCGCCGCGCAGCAGCGTCCCTCCTCTTCTTCCTGGCGCAGTCGTTCGCCCACTCGCCGGAGCCAGGGCATGCGGTCGGCGTCGCTGAGGGGGTGACCCCCTGCCATCTTGCGGATCGCCGCTTGGTCGTGCAGTTCATCTGCTTCGAGGTAGACGTAGCCCCAGCGCTCGGCGATTGCCCGAGCGACGGTCGACTTGCCCGCCCCCGACACCCCCGCCACGACGATCGAGACGCGGCCCGCTCGCGGTTTCGCGGGTGGCCGGGTCATCGCGGGTAATTCTATTGATCCCTCCGGCCCTTTCTCTAGTGGGTCGAATGCGCTGCGATGATGCTCGCCAAATCCACGTGGCGGAGGTAGCGTTGACGATCTTTCTCGCGTCTCGATACAGTGACACTGGAACCCAACCTGGGTGCGAGAGGAGTCGGTCGTGGCGAGAGATCCGTACGAAGATCTGCCGAAGGTACCTTCGTTTCAGTTGACGTCGGCGGACGTCACCGACGGCGAGCCGTTGGCGATGGCCCAAGTGAGCGGAATGATGGGTGCTGGCGGTAAGGACGTGTCACCCGAACTCTCCTGGAGCGGCTTTCCCGAGGAGACGAAGAGCTTCGCCGTCACCGTGTACGACCCGGTCGCACCCACGGCGTCTGGATTCTGGCACTGGGCGGTGGCGAACATTCCCGCGAGCACTACCTCGCTGCCCGCCGGTGCGGGCGACGAGAGCGGCAGCGGCTTGCCCGACGGAGCAGTGCAGTTCGCCAACGACGGGGGGATGAAACGCTACCTCGGTGCCGCGCCCCCGGCGGGGCACGGCCCGCACTCCTACTACTTCGTGGTCCACGCCCTTGACGTCGACCACCTGGACCTGCCCGCCAACGCGACACCCGCCTACCTCGGGTTCAACCTCTTCTCGCACACGCTCGCCCGCGCGGCGATCGTCGCGATCTACGAGCAGACCTGAGCGACCAGTACTCAATCAATGTCGAGTGATCGCGGGCTCACGCTCACGGTGCTCGGGTGCACGGGCTCCTCCTT
>JBAUSF010000103.1:0-17863 GCA_049581565.1 Acidimicrobiales bacterium | reverse complement strand
GCCGAGGGCGGAGGTGCCGCCGCCACGTTGCCGTCAAAGCGCACGATGGAGCGCGGATCGACGCCGGCGCGCTCGGCGAGCACCTCGGTCGAGGGCGGCCACTGGTAGGACTCGAGGGCGACGGGCTTCATCGGCGCGCCGTTGCCTTGTGGGCGCTCATGCCCTCGAGTTCGGCGAGGGCTTCGATGGTGGGCGCGAGGCGCTCGAGGCCCTCTTTCGTCACGCGCTGCACGGTCACGGTCTTCATGAAACCCTCGAGTCCGAGACCACCGGTCGACCTCGCCCAGCCGCCGGTCGGCAGCACGTGGTTGCCCCCGGTCGCGTAGTCGCCCGCCGGCACCGGCGAGTACGGTCCGACGAAGACGGCTCCCGCGTTGCGAATACGCCCCGCGAGCGACTCGGCGCGCTCACCGAGGAGCAACACGTGTTCGGCCGCGAAGCCTTCGACCTCGTCGAGTGCGTCCTCGAGGTTGTCCCCCACGCGAACGACGTGGCCCTTCGAATCGGGGCCGTGCTCCATCTGTGCCGCGACCTCTTGGGCGATGATCACCTCATCGACGCCGTCGTCGGCGACGACCACGATCTCGCTCGGTCCTGCGGCAAGGTCGATGGCGACGTCACGGCTCACGATGAGCTTCGCCGTGTTCACGGCCCCGCTGCCCGGTCCGAAGATCTTGTCGACGGCGGCGATGGACTCGGTTCCGTAGGCCATCGCGGCAATCGCCTGGGCGCCACCGATAGCCCAGACTTCATCGATACCGAGCAGCGCCGCCGTCGCCGCGACGGCCGCTGAGCCGTTCGGCGGGGTGCAGACGACGATCCGCTCGACACCCGCCACCTGGGCCGGCACAGCAGTCATGATGAGCGACGACACGAGTCCCTTCGGCACATAGATCCCGACCGAGCGAAGCGGCGACCAGCGTCGCTCGAGGGTGACGCCCGGTGAGACTTCCATGAGGAGGTCGGCGGGACGTTGGGCCGCGTGCCACGTGCGCACGGCCTCAGCAGCCGCGAGGACCGCCGACGTCGGAATGTCACCGTAGGGCCGAGCACGTTCGGGTTTGGACGAGACGGTGGCGTCAAGGCGCCGGGACCATTCGGCGACAGCAGCGTCGCCACGCTCACGAACGTCGTTGACGATCTCGTCGATCGTGAACGTGCGGTCGGTCTGTACGGGCGTGCTCACGGAACCATCCTCTCGATCGGCAGGGTCAAGATCGAGCTAGCGCCGGCGGCTTCCAATCGGGGCAAGAGCGACCAGATGTCGGCGGCCGGTACGAGGGCGTGGACGGCCACCACGCCGGGTGTCGCAAGGTCCATCACGGTGGGCGAACCGGCGGTCGGGAGGACTGCGGTCACCTCGCTCAATCGTTCCTTTGCGACGTTGCAGAGCAGATACCGATTCGCTCGAGCGTTGATGACCGAGCCCAGCACTGTCGTGAGCGTGCGGCGCGCTTCGAAGTCCTTCGAATTGGTCCGTCCGATGAGCACGGCCTCTGATTCAAAGAGCACGCCGATCGAGCGCAGTCCGTTCGTGCGCAGCGTGCTCCCCGTCGAGACGAGGTCGATGATGGCGTCGGCGAGACCCAGACGCGGCGAGATCTCGACCGAGCCCGCGACCGAGACGATCTCCGCGCTGACGCCACGCTCGGCGAGGAGCTTCGCCGCGATACGCGGGTGGGAGGTCGCGACACGTCGACCCTCAAGGTCTTCGATCCGCGTCGCCGTGTCCTCGTTCGAGACCGCCGCCTGCAGCGAGCAAGTCCCAAAACCGAGGCGCAAGAGCACCTCGACGTTGCACTCGCGCTCGTGGATAAGGTCAAAGCCGGTGATGCCGCAGTCGACCACCCCGTCTTGCACGTACTCAGGCACGTCATCGGCGCGAACGAACAGAAGATCGATCTCCGCATTTCGACAGTGCGCCTGGAGCATTCGCTCGCCCGGCTCTTGGGGCGAGACCCCACTCGCCTCGAGCAGCGCCCACGACGGTTCGCGCAGGCGTCCCTTCGAAGGCAGGGCCATAGTCAATCGGCGAGTCATCGTGTTCTCCTGTTCAAGACGGCTCGGTAGCCGCCTTCTCCGTGGTGCAACCACTGGGCGACCCGCGTGACGGTCGCGGTCGATGCCCCGGTGCGCCGCGAGATCTCCTGGTAGTGGACGCCCTCGTCGACGAGACGCGCCACTTGGAGTCGTTGGCCCATGGCGTCGAGTTCCGTCGTCGTGCAGAGGTCGCGCAGGAAGGCCGCCACGATTGCGGGGTCACGCAAATGGGCGATCGCGTCAACGAGATCCTCGAATCGCGACGCGGTCTCGGGACTCGAGTCCGCGGGGACAACCTTTCCACTGGTCATTTCATCATGCTAACATGCTAACTTGCTACTATGCAAGTGATCCCCGCAGTCGACCTTCTCGGCGATGACGCCGTCCGGCTCGAGCAGGGCGACTACGACCGCGTCGTGTTCCGCCAGCCCCTCGAGGCGTTCGTGGCACGCCTCGCCGCGACCTCGCCCGACCTCATCCACGTCGTCGACCTCGAGGGCGCGCGCGACGGGGCGCTCCGCTTCGACGTGATCGAGCGCTGTCGCCGTGTCGCAGGGTCGATTCCCCTCCAAGTCTCGGGCGGAATCCGCAGCATCGACTCAGCACAACGCGCGCTCGACGCGGGCGCCGCCCGGGTCATCGTCGGCACGTCTCTCTGGGCGAACGACGATGCGCTGGCGCGCTTCGTGGGCGCCCTCGGCGAGCGCCTGCTCGCCGCTCTCGACGTTCGCGATGGTCGGCTCGCGATCCGCGGATGGCTTGAGAGCTCGTCGATCACCCTCGCCCAGGCGATCGAACGCTGTCGGACGGCGGGAGTCGCCCGTCTCCACGTCACCGCGATCGAGCGTGACGGCACGCTGCGAGGACCGGATCTTTCGCTCTACGAGGTGGCCTGCGCCAGCGGCATCCCCGTCGTGGCCGCCGGTGGTGTTCGCAACGACGACGACCTCGCCGCTCTCGAGAGCGTTGGCTGCGAGGCGGCGGTGATGGGGCTTGGCTATCTCGCTCGCCTCAAGCCATGACCAACATCGCAAGAGTAAGGACTTCTTCCCCTGGGTCTCGGTACTTTGGCCCCTAGGGACCGACAACCTTTGACGACGAAGATGCTTTCGAGGTCTTGAAAAGCGAGATCGGAAAGTTAGGTTGCGTCATGGAAAACGTTGTCAAAGTGATTGGAGACCCTTCCCGCTTGCGTCTTCCCCGCCCCCTCTACTGGCTCCAGCGCTCTAAGTCAGCGGCGCTGGTCTGGACGGCTATGCGAATATGGCTCGGAGTCATGTGGCTCCAAGCTGGTGTCGCGAAGCTCTGGGGGGCCGAAAACCCCGCGTTCCTGCACAACAATGGTGCGGGCGTCGCGGGATTCGCCGGCCACGGGGCTGCCGCCTACGGCTGGTGGGCGACCTTCATGCACTCCTTCGTCGTGCCCAACTCGGGCTGGATTGCCGTTCTCGTTGCGGTGACGGAGTTCGCCATAGGTTGCTGCCTTGCGCTCGGACTCTTCACGCCGATTGCGGCCCTCGCGAGCCTGCTTCTCCTGTTCACCTACGTGATGTCGGGCACGGCGAGCGTGTGCGCGTTCTACGCGCTGTTCGCCGTCGTGCTCCTCGCTACGTGGAGGACCTGTGGCTGGATCGGTGCCGACGGCCTCATCTCGGGGTACCGCCAGCGTCACGCCGCACATGCACTCCAGCCCTTGGCGAAGCGCGACAGTGTGACGACCATCCCGGCCGCGTCGCGCAACGGTTCCCCCCACAAGCCCGAGGTGGCATCAGTCGCCTAAAAGTTCTGACCATTGGGGAGGTCATGACCCAATGCCGGCCCGCGAAAGCGGGCCGGCATTGTGGTTTCGGCGACACAGTCAGCCCTTCGCGAAGATCTCGCGGCACTCCTTTAGCGCATACGCCACGAGCACGAACCCGGCGAGGGGATCAGCCCACCACCACCCGAAGAGGGCGTGGAGACCAACACCAACGAAGACGGACGCGGCGAGGATGCTGTCGACCAGGGTGACGCGCCCTTCGCTTACGAGCACGGCGTTGCCGAGCTCCTTTCCCGTTCGACTCTTGGCCCGCGCGAGCAACCACATGACAACAGCGGTGACTGCCGTCCACGCGAGTCCGAGGTCGCTGCTTCCCGCGCGATAGCGCGCGACTAAGACGATGATCCCTTGGGTGAGCAGGTAGAGCGCGAGCGCCGCGAACGCGAGGCCAATGAGACGGATTGCTCGAGCGCTGCGCGCTTCGTCCTCGCCGCGCAACTCCCAGATGACCACCGTTGACGCCAGGATCTCAATGACACTGTCGAGCCCGAATCCCCCGAGCGCCACCGACCGTGCGCTGAGGGCTGACCATGCGAGCACGACAACGCCCGCAACATTCCACGCGAGTGTCGCGATCTCGAGACGGACACCGCGTCGAACTGCTGACGGACGGTCGGGAGAGTTGGGCTCAGGCGTCGACAAGGGGTTTCTCCAACTCTCACGATATTCAGCAGCGAACGCTATCACTGCATTTACTTAGTGTCTACAATTATTAGCCTATGACCAAGACAATACGTGACCCGGCGCCACTGGTCGACGCCGTCCTCTCGGCGAGCCGCGTCTTTGTGGCGATCGCGGCGCGTTCACTCGCCGATACGGCAGAAGAGGTCACGCTTGCGCAGTACCGCACGCTGGTGGTGCTCGCCTCACGTGGTCCCCAGACCCTCGCGGGCCTCGCGGCGAACATCGCCGTCGCGCCCGCGACCGCGACGAGGATGTGCGACCGACTCGTGCGCAAGGGCCTGATTCGTCGCGCCCACGAGCGCGGCGATCGGCGAACGATTCGAGTCGACCTGACGCCAAAGGGTCGCGATCTCGTCAATGACGTCACTCGGCGTCGTCGTCGCGAAATCCAGTCTCTCCTCAGGAACGTGCCCGTCGCCGAGCAGTCCGCACTCATCCACTCGCTCAGTCTCTTCACCCAGCTCGGTGGCGAAGTTCCCGAACAGGATTGGACGACCGGGTGGGACATCTAGCGAGCGTCGTGACGATACGCTCTATCCACCGTCGTGCGCTTCAGTGGTTGCAGACCACCGCGACGAGATGGCTCGCTTCGGCGTCCTACGCGCAGAAGTGGCTCGCGCTCGGTGCGCTCATCGGCATCGTCTCGGGACTCGGTGCGGTCACGTTCTTTGAAGCACTGAGACTCTCCACGCACGTGTTCCTCACGACCCTCGGCCACTACCGGCCGGGTACGTCGCGGGGCGAGGGAAACGTCCTTCCGTCGTCGCACTTCTCGCGACCGTGGGCGATACCCCTCATCGCGTGCGGCGGGGCTCTGCTCGCGGCCGTGATCGTCGAGCGATTCGCCCCGGACGCCGAAGGTCACGGGACCGACGCCGCGATCGCCGCCGTGCACCATCATCCTCGGGGCATTCGCTTCCGCACCGTCATCGTGAAGATCGTCGCCTCCGCCCTCACGATCGGTTCGGGTGGATCGGCGGGACGCGAGGGCCCGACTGGACAGATCAGTGCAGGATTCGGATCGTTTATCTCACGCATCTTCGATCTCAGCCCTGCAGATTCGCGGATCGCGGTTGCGAGCGGCATCGGATCAGGCATCGGCTCAATATTCGGTGCCCCCCTCGCCGGCGCGGTGCTGGCCACGGAGATCCTGTACCGCGACGACTTCGAGGTCGAAGCACTGTTGCCCTCGTTTATTGCGTCGTTCGTCGGCTATGCGGTCTGGGGCTCGTTCGAGGGCTTTGGCCCGCTCTTTGGCTTCGTTCAGAACTACGAGCTCTCGAGCGCGGCGCCACTACTCTGGTTCGCCCTCATTGGTGTGCTCAGCGGCGCTATCGGACTGCTCTACGCGAAGGGCTTCTACGGAATCGGCGAACTCTTCCAGCGTCTCTCGGGACCCCGTTGGGCCCGCCCCGCCCTCGGAGGGTTGCTCGTCGGGTGCATTGGCCTCGCGATTCCCCAGGTACTCGGCACCGGGTACGGCTGGATCCAGGTGGCACTCGGACCGCGGCTGCTCTCTATACCACTGTGGATCGTGCTCGTCATCCCCTTCGCCAGGATTCTCGCGACCGGTCTCTCGGTGGGATCGGGCGGCTCGGGCGGCATCTTCGGACCCGGCATGGTGATCGGTGCGTTTCTTGGCGCCGCGGTGTGGCGCCTCTTCGAACCGGTCGCGCCGGGACTCGGACACAGCCCCGCGCCGTTCGTCATCGTTGGCATGATGGCCTGCTTTGGCGGTATCTCGCGGGCCCCGCTCGCCGTCATGCTGATGGTCGCGGAGATGACCGGCACGCTCAGCCTCATCGTGCCCGCCATGATCGCGGTTGGCATCTCAACGCTCATCGTGCGTCGCAACGACGACACCATCTACCGCAGCCAGCTGCGCACCCGCGCCGACGCGCCGGCTCACCGGCTGGTGAGCGGCCTGCCGCTGCTCGCCAACATTCCCGTAGCGGAGGCCATGTCGACACCCCGCTGCGTGCTCTATGACCGCGAGACCATTCGTGATGCACGTGTTGACCTCGAGGCGGCTGGCGTCACGTCCGCACCGCTCGTGGACAACGACGGTCGCTTTGTCAGCCTGGTTTCACTCGAACAGCTCCGGGCGCTCGATCATGATCTCATCATCGCCACTACTTCCCTCGTCGGGCCCTCCCTCGCCCCCATTCACGAGGAGCACCACCTCGACGTCGTGCTCGAGTCGCTCGCCGCGTGGCGGGCTCCCTGGCTCGCGGTCGTCGACGACGAACGACGCGTCGTCGGCACGATTGGGGTAGCCGACATCGTCCGGGCGTACCGACGAGTCGCCAGCGCGACACTCGCCGCCATGATGTCCGGTGAGGACTCCGGCATCCTCGATGTGGTCGTGCGACCCTCGTCGCCGCTCGTGGGTAAGCCCCTTCGTGCGGCCGGCGTGCCGACGGGAGCCTTCATAACGTCGCTCGAGCACAACGGGTCGATCGTGGTACCGACGGGAGACAGTGTGCTCGACGCAGGCGACCGCGTCACCGTGATCGGCGAACACGACGTGCTCTTCGCGCTGCGCACTCTCGCGACCGGATTCGACACGCCCTAATGCAGCAACTGAGTACGGGGATGAAGGCCCGTACTCAGTTGGCAGGCGAGTTAGATATGGACCTCGGGGTCAATTTGGCGATAGTGGCGAATCCCCAGTAGCACGAGGAGCAGCATGATCAAAGCCAAGAAGAACGCGGCGATGGCCCCGTAGAGGGCGATCTGGCCCATGAAGCCAAAGGCGTAGGCGTTCAGCAAGAGCCCGCGCAGCGTGTCACCGCGGAAGACGAGCTCGACTTGATTGGCGAGGCCCGCGTTGCTCGGATCGCTCAGGGAGGCGTTGCTCAACTGGGCGTAGGTCTTACCACCGGAGATCGCTTTGGTGTCAACGCCGATGATGTCGTTCGCAAAGATCTGTGCCTGGCTACCGGTCAACACCTCTTCGCCGGCGTACTGGGTCAAGTGCGCGGTCACCAGATCCTGGTAATCACGCCCGCCGTCCTTCGGGAAGAAGACTTTCTGCTCTTGGAGCTGTGAGCGAACCTGGGAGGCCGTGAAGCTGTAGCCGATGAGCAGGCCCACGCCCGCCACGAGCAGTACGACCGTGAGCACAGTGCCCACCCAATTCAGTAATAGATCCAATGTCTTGCGGCGCATAGCTCACTCCCATAGGGCTCGTTGTGTTCTCGAACAGCCTTCCACTGCGAAAGAGACGTTCCATAGGGAAAAAGGTCCCTTTGAGGAGACCTCTAGAGTCAAAGGTGTGCCCTCCGACGTCGAGGATCTGGTCCGAGCCATCTGCCGTTCGCTACCGGAGGTGACCGAGCGCGAGAGCCACGGCGCGCCAGGATTCTTTGCGACGAAGCAGTTCGTGATGCTCTGGCCACTGGGACACCACGACCACGAGTTCGCGCACCTCTGGTGTGCCGCCCCCGAAGGAGCGCAGCAGGCGCTCATCGAGAGCGAGCCAGAGCGATTCTTCAATCCACCGTACGTCGGTCATCGAGGATGGATCGGAGTTCGCCTCGACGGCGAGCTCGATCACGGCGAGCTCGAGCTCGCTCTGCCTCGAGGCGTACCGCTGCGTCGCGACGAAGCGACAGCTCGCGCTGCTTGACGAGGCGTCGTAGCTACGTGGCGTCGTAGCTACGTGGCGTCGATCTCGTTGCAGCCTACGCAGCGCCCGAGCACCGCGAAATGGCGAGGGTCGATCTCGAAGTCGTAGTCGCGCAAGGCTGTCGTGGCGAGTGACTCGAAGATCTCTTCGGGCACTTCGTGAGCCGCGCCGCACGCTTCGCACACGAGGTGACCGTGGGTCTCGGTGGAGAGATGGTAGGTGGCGGGACCATGTCCGAGATGCGCGTGGACAATGATGCCCATCCGTTCCAGTTCTTCTAAGTTGCGATAGATCGTCGAGATGTGCACGTCGGGCGCGACACGCTGCACTTCTTCAGCCAACTCCTCGGCCGTGCGGTGCGGACTCTCTTGGAAGAGGCAGCGAAGCAGGACCCGCCGCGAAGTGGTCGCACGTCCCCCACTCTCGCGCAACAGCTCGAGAACCTCGTCGACCCGTTCGTCGTTTTCGGGTATCGGGGGGTTGGCGTGTGACCGCATAGTGAAAGAATAGCCACCTAAATGCGTCGAGTTGCTTCTTGCATCCAGCTCGTATTTGTGTGAGGATCGTGGGCAGCCGAGAACTCCTGGAGGGGCCGTGGATCAAATGCGCGCCACACGACTCGCGGTGCCCGAAGCGCCGAGGAACGCGCCGTGACCATGCTCGAACGCTCCCCCACCTCTCGTCTCGCTCAGATTCGCGGAGCGCTCAGCCCACAAGAGTGGCGACGTGCCAGCTGGATGTTCGCATCGATCCTCGCGCTGCACGCGATCGGCTTTGGCATCTTCGTCATCTTCGTCGTGCCGGGGCACTACAAGGGACTCGGCATCGGCGTGAGCATCCTTGCCTACACCCTCGGCTCGCGTCACGCCTTTGACGCCGACCACATCTCTGCGATCGACAACGTGACGCGAAAGCTCATGGCCGAACGTCAGGGCGTCGAAGGCGCGAGAAAGCCCCTGAGCGTCGGCTACTTCTTCTCTCTCGGTCATTCGACGATCGTCGTGGCGATCGGGGCGGGTCTCGTGGTCGCCGAGAAGGCCGTGTACGGCGCCGTCTCCAATCACGGATCCGCGCTCGAGCAGTTCGGCGGCGTCTTCGGCACCATCGTGTCGGCCACGTTCTTGTACTTGATTGCGCTGCTCAATCTCGTCATCCTGGCCGGCATCGTGAAGGTCTTTCGCTCGATGCGAGACGGCTCCTACGACGAAGAAGAGCTCGAGCGCCAGCTCAACAACCGGGGCCTCATGTTCCGATTCTTCGGCAAGTGGATGAGGGCGATCACGAAGGAGTGGCAGATGTACCCGGTCGGAGTCGTCTTCGGGCTCGGCTTTGACACGGCGACCGAAGTGGCCCTCCTCGCCACGACCGCCCTGCTCGCCGCGAAAGCGCTGCCGTGGTATTCGATCATGTGCCTGCCGATCCTGTTCACGGCCGGCATGTCGCTTCTCGACACCCTGGACGGCTGCTTCATGAACATGGCCTACGGGTGGGCGTTCTTCAACCCCGTGCGCAAGGTGTACTACAACCTCGCCATCACCGGGCTCTCGGTTGCCATCTGCTTTTTCATCGGCACCGTGGAGATTCTCGGTCTCCTTCCGACCGAGCTTCACCTGAAAGGTTCGTTCTGGCGCTTCATGGAAGGTTTCAACATCAACGCGGCCGGCTTCATCATCGTCGGCATGTTCGTCGTCACTTGGGCCGGAGCCATGATGATCTGGCGTTACGGGAACATCGAGGAGAAGTGGTCATCTCGTCTCAGGGAGAGCGCGCCGCGTGACGACGAACCCTGGGCGATGTCGCCCCCCGCGATCTCGGACTGAGACGTGCCGTTGAGCGTCGCGGTAACCGGTCTCGAGCTCGCGGCGACTCCACGAAGGAGTTAGCGACGCTCTTCGGCGAGCGGGAACTGGAGCACAACGGTGAGGCCGCCACCGGGCGTGTCCTCGAGTCGAACCTCTCCCCCGAGCAGTCCCATGAACCCCGCGACCACGTTCATGCCGAGATGGACGCCGCGCGAGGCGTGGTCGCCGTTGCGCGCCACCGATTCAAAGATGGTGGCGCGCCGAGCTGGCTTGATGCCAGGACCACGGTCGACGACGAGGATCTCCACCGCGTCGTTCGTGACCCCGGCCGTGATCCGCACGGGCCGTTCACTCGGGGAGAAGCGACAGGCGTTCGCCGCCACGATCGAGAGCACCCGCTCAACGATCTCGGGATCGGTGTCGAGTCGTGGCAGGTCGTTCGTCACCTCGACTTCAATCGTTCGCCCCCCCGTGTCGAGATTCGCGAGCGCGTGATCGACGAGTGAGCGTACCGTCACGGCGAGCACGCGCGGCGTGACGCTGTGGCTCTCGAGCCGCCCGACATCGACCAGGTTGTTGACGACCCTCGTGAGGCGCTGCACCTCAGAATCAATGGCGACCAGCCGCTCGCGCTGCACCCTCGCGGGCGCCGTGACCCCGCCGTCGAGCATCGAGGTGACCTTGAACTGTATCGCCGTGAGTGATTCGCTGAGATCGTTCGATACCGCACGAAGGAGCCCGTGGCGCTTCACGTCTGCGTCGGCCATCTCCCTCAGCTGCGCCGCGTCCCGGGCGCTGCGCATCAGGCGAAGTCCGTGCGCGACGCGTCCGGCGAAGGCATTCACGAGCTGCCGATCTTCGCCGTCGAGGGACGCACCTTCGAGGGCGAGCGCGTAGTCCTCTTCGATCGGAAACTGCGCGGCGGTCGCGAGGTCGCTCAACGGCTCGCCGCTCACCACGTCGCTCTGCCAGGTGCCGTCTCGACGCGCGATGATGGCAACGCTGCTCGCATCAAAGACGGCGCGCAGAGAGTCGAGCAGCGGCAGCAGGTCTTCGTGCGAAGTCCCTGATGTTGCGACCGCACTCGCCAGGATCTGGGCTTCAGACCGGGCACGGTCGGCTTCGTAGGAGCGGCGCGCAAATCGACTGACGAGCGCGCTCGCCGCGATCGCAAAGAGGAGAAAGGCGACGAGGGCGACGACGTCATTCGGCCGGGTGACCGACAGCGTGTGCACCGGACCAACGAAGTAGAAGTTCTCCAAAACGAAAGCGGCAAGCGCGGCCACGGCACCGACGACGACCCCTCCGAGGGTCGCAAGGCCGAGCACGATCACGAGATACACGAGGAAGTCCGTCGAGAGAGAAAAGCTCGAACGCAGTTCGGTGAGGATCCACGTGAAGAGGGGAAGCGCCGCGGCGGCGCTGGCGAGTCCGAGCACGCGTCGACGCCACGACAACACGTCCTTTTGGCGACGGTGGTGCACGTGAGTCGGCCCTTCTTCACCGATGGAGATCACGTGCACGTCGAGGTCGGGGGTGTGTCGAAGGACCTTTTGGATGACGCCGCCGAGGGGCCGGTACCACGAGCGCGAACGACTCGCGCCGAGGATGATCTGAGTGCCCCGTTCGGAACGCGCGAAGGCCACGAGCGCCGTCGCGGTATCGTCGTCGACAATCTCGTGGAACTTTCCTTCGAACTCGGCGACCAGCTCTTGGGCGAGGGTCGTGTCGACCCGCGCGTCGCGCGAGCTATCGGCGGGTATGACGTGCACCGCGATGATCTCGGCACCGGTGCGCGAGGCGATGCGGGCCGCGCGACGCAACAGTATCTCGTCGCCCATGGTGCCGGTGACCCCGACAATGAGCCGCTCGCGCGTCTCCCAGGTCTCAGCGATGTCGTGCTCGTCCTGGTAGCGCTGGAGCGCGTCCTCCACGCGGTCGGCCAGCCACAAGAGCGCGAGCTCGCGCAACGCGCTCAGATTGCCAACGCGAAAGTAGTTAGAGAGAGATGCGTCGATCTTGTCCGCGGTGTAGATGTTCCCGTGAGCCATTCGTCGCCGCAGCGCCTCGGGCGTGACGTCGACGAGCTCGATCTGTTCGGCCCGTCGCACGACCGCGTCGGGAACCGTTTCTTGCTGGGTGATGCCGGTGATCTTTTCGACGACGTCGTTGACGGATTCGAGGTGCTGGATGTTGACGGTCGTGATCACGTCGATGCCCGCTTCGAGCATCGCCTCGACGTCCTGCCAGCGCTTTTCGTGCAGCGCGCCGGGGGCGTTCGTGTGCGCCAGCTCGTCGACCAGGGCAACCTCGGGCCTTCGCGCGAGCACCGCCTCAACGTCCATCTCGCTGAAGGCGCCGCCGCGATACTCGTGCGTGGCGCGCGGCACGATCTCAAGGTCCCGCACGAGCGCGTCCGTTTTGGGTCGGTTGTGGGTTTCGACGTAGCCGATCACCACGTCGGTGCCACGCTCGCGCCGACGCCAACCCTCGTCAAGCATGCGGTAGGTCTTGCCTACTCCTGGTGCCGATCCCAGGTAGACGCGAAGCTGTCCGCGTGCCACGAGTTAACGTCCCCCGTTGGACGGGCAGACGCTCATGACGCCCACCTAGGCCGTTCGCTGCTGGTTCGCGAGCGTGGCGGCAACAACGTTGGCGACCAGGACCGCCACCACGCGGCGCTCGCGCGAGATCGGCTCGCCGGGCGTTGGCGTGAGGACGAATCGACCGAGCCTGTACCCTCGCCATTGGACGACAATCTCGGCTTCGGGCCCGGGAATTCCCATCTGATCCACGGGCCATTGGAGCCCAACGTGAACGACCTCACCGCGCGGTCCAATTCGCGCCAGCGGAGGATCGACCAGATCAACGTCAAAGTGACACTCACGCAGCCCGAGCAGCCATACGAGGGACGGGATGGCGCGACTGATCACCTCGTCGCCGGTCGCGGGACCGTTGGCGAACTCGCTGAGCCGTTGCACTTCTGAGATGAACTCCGACTCTTCGTTCGAAACCCTCGAATAGTGCAAGGTGCGGGCCGCGAGCTCGGTGACCATCAACCCGACAACCAGCAAGCAGATGGCCGTTTCAAGGTCGGGGCGGTGACTGATGGCGAGCCGCTCGTAGGGCCTCGTCAGGAAGAAGTCGAACCAGACCACCGATGAGAGCGTGGCCACGAAGCCGACGACTCGATTGCCAACAACCGAGAGCGCCACGATCACGGCGATGAAGATCAGCGCCGCGGCCGACCCCGCGAACTGACTCCGGAACGGTTCGATCACCGCCGCGACGACGAGGGGTCCCGCTAGCGCGAGCACGAGCATCACCCACTGGCGGTAGCCCTGAAGATTCGCCAACAATGTCACCCCTTTCGGACCTACTTCTTGAGTTTGGCCAGTCCTTCGTTCAATCGCAGGACATCAATGTACTGGGCCCCTAGAAAGCCCAACTCTGGCGAGTTCGTGTACTTCGCTATGAGCTTCCTCAAAGCGGCCGGCGAGATCCCAGTGGCCTTCGACACCATCGGAATCTGAACAATGGCGTCCTGTTGGGAGATGTCGGGGTCGTACCCGCTCCCCGACGTCGTCACGAGGTCGGGCGTAGGGTTGACGCCCCTCGCGTGCCAGTAGCTCACAAGGTCCTTCGTGTAGTCGAGCAGCTCCTTCGAACGAGGACCGAGAGCGGTCGATGCCGACTCGCCAGCGACTCCATTCAAGTACAGCGGGTCATCGCCGGGGTGGCCGACCGGGCTCGGGCTGTTCTTCACCGTGTCGGAGTAAGGACCGAGGTCGTCCGGTCGACCCTGGAAGACGCAGCTGCCGAGCGGGTGGCCGGGGCACTTCGTGAGGTTCCACGGCTGGCCGATCAACGTTGACCCGTTAGCGGTGAGCGACCCGTCGGCTTGTTGCTTGAAGAGCACCTGGGCGACGCCGGTGCCGGCGAAGGCGTAAACGAAGCCGAAGAAGACCAGGCAGATCACGCACATTACGAACGATCGGCGAAGGTGTACCAACATGTCAATTCCTCTTTTAGTAGGCGTGCAACGCGACGAGCACGAGGTCGATGAGTTTGATGAAGATGAACGGCACGATGACGCCGCCCACCCCGTAAATCAAGACGTTGCGGCGCAAAATGACCGACGACTTGGAGGCGCGGAACCTCACTCCCCGCAGCGCGAGGGGAATAAGCGCCACGATCACGAGCGCATTGAAGATCACCGCGGAGAGTATGGCGCTCTCGGGACTGTGGAGCTTCATGATGTTGAGCGCGCCAAGCGGTTTGCTCTGCAGACCGTAGGCGAACACGAACAAAGCGGGGATGATGGCGAAGTACTTGGCGATGTCGTTCGCGATCGAGAAGGTCGTCAGCGATCCGCGCGTGATGAGCAACTGCTTTCCGATCTCGACGACGTCGATCAGCTTGGTCGGATTCGAGTCGAGGTCCACCATGTTGCCGGCTTCCTTGGCGGCGGTCGTGCCGGTGTTCATCGCGACGCCGACGTCAGCCTGGGCGAGCGCCGGGGCGTCATTGGTACCGTCACCCGTCATTGCGACGAGCTTGCCGCCCTCCTGCTCCTGCTTGATGAGGGCCATCTTCGCTTCGGGTGTCGCCTCGGCGAGGAAGTCATCGACGCCCGCCTCCTGGGCAATCGCGGCTGCCGTCAGGGGATTGTCACCCGTGATCATGATGGTGCGAATGCCCATCTGGCGCATCTCGTCGAACTTCTCGCGAATGCCTTGCTTGACGACGTCCTTCAGCTCGATGACGCCAATGATGTCGGGTCCGTCGGCAACGACGAGCGGCGTCGAGCCCGCTCGCGACACGCGCTCGACGATCGCGTCGAGGTCGGCAGGAATCGTGCCGCCAAGCTCCGTCGACCAGCGCTTCACCGAGTCGCCCGCGCCCTTTCTGATCTGCCGTGACCCGATGTCCAGTCCGGACATACGCGTCGTCGCCGTAAACGGAATGAAGGCGTGGTCGCCTTCGAGCTGGCGCTCGCGAATATCGAAGCGCTCCTTGGCGAGCACGACAATGGAACGGCCCTCGGGGGTCTCGTCAGCGAGCGACGCGAGCTGGGCGACGTCGGCGACTTCCTGTTCGGTGTGGTTGCCCACGGGAAAGAAGCTCGACGCCATACGGTTACCGAGCGTGATCGTGCCGGTCTTGTCGAGCAGCAACGTCTGCACGTCACCGGCCGCCTCGACGGCGCGGCCACTCATCGCGAGCACGTTTCGCTGAACGAGCCGGTCCATCCCGGCGATGCCGATGGCTGAGAGCAGCGCGCCAATGGTCGTCGGAATGAGGCAGACGAGCAACGCGACGAGCACCACCACCGATACTGAGGCACCACCGAAGTTGCCGAACGGCACCAGGGTCACGACGACCGGGATGAAGATGATCGTGAGCACCGCGAGCAGGATCGTGAGCGCAATCTCGTTCGGGGTCTTCTGGCGGTTCGCGCCCTCGACCAAGGTGATCATCCGGTCGATGAACGTCTGGCCGCGCTCGGCCGTGATGCGAACGACGATCCGGTCACTCAGCACCTTCGTACCACCGGTCACGGCGGAACGGTCACCACCTGACTCGCGGATGACGGGGGCCGATTCACCGGTGATAGCCGATTCGTCGACCGAGGCGATTCCCTCGATGATCTCACCGTCAGAAGGAATCACATCGCCCGCTTCGCAGACCACGATGTCGCCCTTGGCGAGCAGGGCGGCGGCGATGTGCTCTTCGCTGCCGTCGGCGTTCAGACGTCGGGCCTCGGTTTCCGATCGCATCTTTCGCAGCGTGTCGGCCTGCGCCTTGCCACGACCTTCGGCCATCGCCTCAGCGAAGTTTGCGAAGATCACTGTCAAGATCAGCCAGATAGTGATCGACCAGGTGAAGGTGCTCGGGTGCGCGCACGCCTCGACGAACGTGATGATAGATCCGACGAGAACGACGAACATGACTGGGTTCTTCACCTGAACGCGCGGGTCCAGTTTCTTGACAGCGTCCTTCAGCGCTTGGCGCAATATCGGTCCGTCGAAGAGTCCCTTCGCCTGGGCGACGCCATGCGGTTCCGAGGGCGTCGCGGTGTGGTTGAGAACGGTTGTCATTAGAAGAACCTCGAGTGAGCTAGTTGCTCGACGATGGGGCCGAGAGAGATTGCGGGAAAGAAGGTAAGTCCGCCGATGATCACGATGACACCGATGGTGAGACCCACGAACATGCCGTTGTCCGTGCGGAAAGTTCCGAGCGATTCTGGCACCACGTCTTTCGCCGCGAGTGACCCGCCCAAGGCGAGGGCGGGGATCATGATGCCGAAGCGACCTATGAACATGTCGACTGCACCGATGATGTTGTAGAACGGGGTGTTACCGGTGAGGCCGTCGAAGGCCGATCCGTTGTTGTTACCCTGCGAAGTGAGCCCGTACAGGATCTCGGTGAAGCCGTGGGGACCTGCGTTTTCGGGGCCGGCTCTTCCAACCGCGAGCGAGACCGCGATTGCGGTCAGGATGAGCACGACGAGGGGCATCACGAGTGACCCAAGGCCGGCAAGTTTTATCTCCCTCGCCTGGATCTTCTTGCCGAGGTACTCCGGAGTTCGCCCGATCATGAGCCCTCCGATGAACACTGCGATCACCGCGTAGATAAGAAGGGTGTAGAGCCCGCTGCCCGTGCCGCCCGGGGTGACCTCGCCCATCATCATGCCGGTGAGGAGGCCGAGTCCGCCTAGTGGCGTGAATGAGTCGTAGGAAGCGTCAGCAGAACCAGTCGACGTACTCGTCGAAGAGACGCCAAAGAGTGCCGAGGTGGTATCGCCGAATCGCACCTCCGTGCCTTCGGTATTGCCGACGGTCGCGTGGATGCCCGCCGCCGCAACCGCCGGGTTGTTCTGGTGCTCCGCGTAGCTCGTGTAGCCGACCCACACGCCAAAGAGAATGATCATCACCGAGAGCAGGGCGAAGCCCTGCCTGACGCTGCCGACCATCTTGCCAAAGGTGTAGGTCAGCGCAACCGGGATGCACAGAAGCAGCACGATCGAGAGGAAGTTGGTGAGCCCCGTCGGGTTCTCGAAGGTCGTGGCCGAGTTCGCGTTCAAGAAACCGCCACCGTTGGTGCCGAGCTGCTTGATCGCTTCCATGAAACCAATCGGTCCGCGCGCGATCACCTGGGTCACGCCGTTCAAGACATCGTGAAAGCTCGCGGTGCCAGCGAGGGTCTCCACTGCGCCCTGTCCGACGAAGATGATGCCGAAAATGAACGCGATAGGCAGCAGTATGTAGAACATGCAGCGAGTGATGTCGACCCAGAAGTTACCGATCGTCGGCGACTTACGACGAGAGAAGCCGCGCACCATGGCGATCGCGACGGCGATGCCCACGGCGGGCGAGACGAACTGCTGGACCGTGAGCGCCCCGATCTGAGAGAAGTACGACATCGTCGTCTCGCCGCCGTAGTTCTGCCAGTTGGTGTTGGTCACGAACGACACGCCGGTGTTGAAACTGAGCGCTGGTTCTACTTGGCCCAGGTGCTGGGGGTTGAGCGGCAGCGAGCCCTGGATGCGGATGATGACGTAGGTGAAGATGATCGAGACGCCCGAGAAGATGACCATCGCGCCGGCGTAGCGCTTCCAGGTCTGCTCCTGTTCGGGACTCGTGCCGAGCATCCGATAGATCGGGCGCTCGATGAAGCCGAGCCAGTGCACGCGGCCGTTGAACACGGCTTCCATGTAGGAACCGAGGTAGCGCCACGCGAATCCAAGGACGACGAGGAGGACGACAATGGTGAGGACGAAGCCCATTAGAACTTCTCAGGTTTGAACATGGCGTACCCGAGGTACGCGAACATGAGAACCGAAATGACAAAGAGAATGATTTGGGAGTAACTCATACTTTGTCC
>JBAUSF010000102.1:0-3830 GCA_049581565.1 Acidimicrobiales bacterium | reverse complement strand
GCTCGCGCGGTGAGCAGAGCATGCCGTGAGAGACGACCCCGCGCATCGTGCGCTGGGCGATTTCAAATCCGCCCGGCAACACCGCACCGACGGGCGCGAGGGGCACGTAGTTGCCGACCGAGAAGTTCATCGCTCCACAGACGATTTCGAGCGGACCCTCGCCGGCGTCGACGATCGCGAGCCGAATGCGGTCGGCGCCCTTGATGGCCCTGATCTCGTCGACGCGCGCGACGACGACGTCCTCGAGGTCCTCGCCCACCGTCTCCACGCCTTCGACCACCAGCCCGAGATCGTCGAGCACCGGGCGCAACTCCTCTGGCGTCTCGGGCAAGTCGAGGAACTCCCGAAGCCAAGCGAGCGAGACCCTCACGAGAGCTGCTCCAAGAATCGTGTGTCGTTCTCGATGAGCGCTCTCATGTCGTTCAGCTGATGGCGCATCTGGGCGCAGCGATCGATGCCGAATCCAAAGGCGAAGCCGCTCCACTCCTCGTCGTCGATGCCGACGGCGGCGAGCACGGCCGGGTCGAGCATCCCGCAGCCTCCAAGCTCGATCCACCCCGTGAACGAACACGTGCGACACCCTTCGCCGTGACAGATCGTGCAGGTGATCTCAAACTCGGCCGAGGGTTCGGTGAAGGGAAAGTAGCCCGGGCGCAATCGCGAGCTGATATCGGGGCCAAAGTAAGCGCGCGTGAAGGTCTCGATGACCCCCGCGAGGTCACCGAAGGTGATCCCCCGGTCGACAATGAGGCCCTCCACCTGGTGAAAGCTGTAGAGGTGGCTCGCGTCGGGCGTGTCGCGACGATAACAGCGTCCCGGCATGACCGAATGAATCGGTAGCGAGTGTGAGGCGACCGCCGCCTCCATGAGGTGTATCTGAGTGGGCGACGTATGGGTGCGCAGCACTACGGTCTCTGGCTCGCCGAGGTCAACGTAGAAGGTGTCCCACATGCCCCGCGCCGGGTGGGCGGGCGGGATGTTCAGGGCTTCGAAGTTGTACCAGTCGGTTTCAACCTCTGGACCCTCGGCGACGGTGAATCCCATCGCGACAAAGACATCTTCGAGCTCGCGCTGGGTGATCGCGACGAGCCCGGGGTGCCCGGCTGCGAGCCTCCAGTCGACGTCGCTTGTCACCACATCGCCGAGGTCCAGGCGATCCGCGTCGAGCACACGCTGGCGCGCGTCGTGCTCGAGAGATTTGCGACGCTCGTCGAGCGCGGCGACCACGACCCGGCGAGCCTCTTGCAGCTCCGCGCCCGCGTTCTTGCGCGCTTCGGGCTCGAGAGACCCGATTGACTTTTGGAGTGTGGCGAAGAGCGAACGCTTGCCCGTCAGGGTCGCTTCGGCGTCGCGCAGCTCGTCGAGGCTCGTCAGGGCATCGATTGCCGCGAGCAGTTCCGTCGTCTGTTCGCTCAGCGAGGAGAGGGGTGAAGTGGACATGACCACCTAAAGGCTAGGTGGTGGAAGTGGGCCATTCGTGCTTCGGCGCCGCCACATCGCCTCAAATGCGATGAGCGAACCCGCGACGCCCGCGTTGAGCGACTCGCTCCTTCCCGCCATCTCTATCGTGACGGCCCCCTGGCAGAGTGCAATCGAGCGCTCGTCAAGCCCCTCCGATTCGTTGCCAATGACGACGACCGATGGCGTCGAATAGTCGACCAGGCGGTGGTCGGTACCGCCGCGCACCACGGTCGCGAGGGTCTTTGCCCCGCGGCGCGTGAACGACTCGAGCGTCTCGTCGAGCTCGGCGACGGCAACGGGCACGTGGAAGATCGAACCAGCGGTCGCACGCAGCGTCTTTGGATTGAAGGGATCCACCGAATGCCCGGTAAAGACCACGCCGGCGAGCCCCGCGGCGTCGGCGGAGCGAACGAGCGTGCCCGCGTTACCGGGATCGCGCACGTCGTGCAAGACGAGGACAATGCCACCGGCGTCGATGTCCTCGAGCTCGACGACGGGTAGTTGCACCGAAGCGATCACCGGCTGGGGCGTCGAGGCGTCAGCCACGCGCTCGAGCACCCCGGGGGCAAGTTGGAAGACCCTCACGCCCTTGGCGTTCGCCCGTTCGACCACTCGACGAACCTCGTCAGCCCCGACGGAGGACTGGTCCACGTAGATTGCCTCGAACTCCACTGATGCCTCGAGGCCGCTCAGCACCAGGTCGGGCCCTTCGAGGACGCAGACGCCCTCGCTCCAGCGCAAGCTCCGCTTTTGAACGAGGCGGCGAAGTCGCCGAACCCGCTGGTGTGTCGAGCCCAGCGTCTCGATCAGCGACCTACTTCGTCAGCGCGTCGCTGGCCTGGGACACGATGGCCTTGAACGCAGCCGCGTCATTGACGGCGAGGTCGGCCAATATGCGTCGGTCGACCTCGATGCCCGCGGCGTTGAGCCCCGCGATGAAGCGGCTGTAGCTCATGCCGTGCATGCGGGTTCCGGCGTTGATGCGCTGAATCCAGAGCTTGCGCATCTCGCCCTTGCGCGCGCGCCGGTCCCTGAAGGCGTAGACGCCCGCGTGCTGGACAGCCTGGTTCGCGGAGCGAAAGGTCCGGCTGCGGTCGCCGTAGTAGCCCTTCGCCTCTTCGAGAATCGCCTTGTGGTGCTTCTTGGCGTTAACCGCCCTCTTTACTCGTGCCACGGCACTACCTCTTTCTCCTCGTACTCTCTAGAGACCCAGCATGCGCTTGACGCGCTTTTCTTGGCCCGGGGCGATCTCGGTCTCGCGCCCGAGGCGCCGAGAACGAACAGACGACTTCTTCTCCATGAGGTGACCACGAAAGGCCTTGCCACGACGCAGCTTGCCGCTGCCCGTGATCTTGACGCGCTTCTTCGCGCCGCTGTCGGTCTTCATCTTTGGCATTTCAACTCTCTTCTAGGGATACTTCGGCGCCCGCTGGCGCCACGTGCTGCACATCTTCGACTGTCTTCGAACTCTCTGTGGTCTTCGCTTTTGTCCGCTTCTCGGGTCCGAGCACCATGATCATGTTGCGGCCGTCGAGCTTCGGGGCTGACTCCACCTTCGCGACGTCTTCCAAACGCTCGACGATGCGATCGAGGATCTTCTTGCCCAGCTCCGGGTGTGCCGATTCGCGACCGCGAAACATAATGGTGACTTTGACCTTGTGACCTTCGCCCAAGAACTTCTCGACGAGGCGTGTCTTGGTGTCGAAGTCGCCCGCGCCGATCTTCGGGCGGTACTTCATCTCCTTCACGCCCACGTTGAGGGTCTTTCGTCGGGATTCCTTGGCCTTCTGCGCTTCATCGAATTTGAACTTGCCGTAGTCCATAATGCGACAGACGGGTGGCTGCGCCGTTGGCGCGATCTCCACGAGGTCCAAATCGAGACTTCGGGCCAACGCCAATGCATCGCGGGTAGGCATCACACCTCGCTGATTGCCGTCCTGGTCGATCAGACGGACGGTCTCTACGCGAATACGATCATTGACGCGGTGGTCTCCAGGCACTGTTGCGATAACTCACTCCTTGCTCTTTCGCGACGCCACGATGACGTCGCCGCGGCAAGCGAGGCGCACTACTCCTGGAACCCGGGCGCACGGTGGTGGCCGGGTGGAGGTTGAAACGACAACCTCGCTTGCTGAACTGCCCAACTACGTTACCAGAAAGGCCGCTCCGGGCTACCGCGACCCTCCACGGCTCGCCTTCTCGGCGAGAAATACCGAACGACCCGGCCGAGCCGCTACGTTATGTCGCGTGAACGATGAGGCCCCCGAGCCGGACTTCAGCGAAGAAGCCGCCTACCTGCACAGCACACCAGTCGAGGTGATTCTCGCGAACCACCTCTTCGTCTTGTTGCAGGTCGCAGCCCTTCGTCT
>JBAUSF010000101.1:0-4730 GCA_049581565.1 Acidimicrobiales bacterium | reverse complement strand
ACCGGTGAGTTCGTCTTCAACACCTCGCTCAGCGGATACCAGGAAGTCATCACCGACCCGAGCTACGCGGGCCAGATCGTTGCCTTTACGTATCCGCACATTGGCAACTACGGCGTCTCGCCCCTCGACGACGAGGCGGCACGGCCGTGGTGCAGCGGCGTGGTGGTGCGTGAACTGAGCGAGCTGCCATCGAACTGGCGATCGAGGGCGTCGCTCGAGGAGTTCCTCACTGGTCACGAGATACCGGCCATCGTGGGCGTTGACACGCGGGCCCTCACTCGGCATCTTCGCTCGGCGGGCGCGCTCGCAGGTGCTTTCGGCCACGGCGATCCCGCGCTGATCGTGGAAGCTGCGCGCAGCGCTCAGGGCACCGACGGCCGCGACTACGTGACGATGGTGACGACCGGGGAACCCTACGAGCGCGGCGAGGGTGATCTGCACGTCGTGGCTTTTGACTACGGGATCAAGGCAACCATGGTGAACGAGCTCGCCCGGCGTTTTCGACTCACGGTAGTGCCCGCAACGACGGGGGCGGACGAGGTCGCGGCCCTCAACCCCGACGGGATCTTTCTCTCGAACGGTCCCGGCGACCCGGCCGCGCTCGGAGAGGAAGTCGCGGTGCTGCGCCGGCTCGTCGGCGAGACCCCGATCTTTGGCATCTGCCTCGGGCACCAGCTGCTCGCTGAAGCAGTCGGTGGCAAGACGTTCAAGTTGCCCTTCGGTCACCACGGCAGCAACCACCCGGTGCAGGATCTGGCCACCGGTCGCATTGAGATCACGGCGCAGAATCACAACTACGCGGTCGTTCCCGACTCACTGGAACGAGCGGTCGTCTCCCACGTGAATCTGAATGATGGCGTCATCGAGGGCATGAGCCTCGCGAGTGAGCGCTGCTTTTCGGTGCAGTATCACCCCGAGGCGGGGCCGGGGCCCCACGACGCGCGTTACCTCTTCGAACGATTCGAAACACTGCTGCGCACGAACTCACTGGAGGCGATCTAGTGCCGCGTCGCAACGATCTGAAGTCCATCATGGTGATCGGCTCGGGGCCGATCGTGATTGGCCAGGCCTGCGAGTTCGACTACTCCGGCACTCAGGCCTGCCAGGTGCTGAGGGCGGAGGGCTATCGAGTCGTCCTCGTGAACTCGAATCCCGCGACGATCATGACCGACCCCGCGACGGCCGACGCCACGTACGTTGAACCGCTCGACGCGAACGTGCTCATCGAGATCATCGAGCAAGAGCGACCCGACGCGCTGCTTCCGACGTTAGGGGGACAGACGGCGCTCAACTTGACCATGGAGCTCGTGCGCCGCGGCGAGCTCGAGCGTCTCGGCGTCGAGGTCATTGGAGCGCGACCCGAAGCGATCGACACCGCCGAAGACCGCGAGCTGTTCAAAGAAGCGATGTCCGAGATCGGCCTCGCGGTGCCCGAGTCGGGCTTTGCGCACTCGGTGGATGAGGCCCTGACGATTGCCCACGAGATCGGTTGGCCCATCATCATTCGCCCGAGCTTCATCCTCGGCGGCGCGGGCACCGGTATCGCAGTCAACGACGACGAGTTGCTACGCCTCGCGGGCGAAGGTCTCGCGGCGTCGCCGATCGGCGAGATTCTCGTCGAGAAGTCGATCGCCGGATGGAAGGAGTACGAACTCGAGGTCATGCGCGACCGCGCCGACAACTGCGTGGTCATCTGCAGCATCGAGAACGTTGACCCGATGGGAGTCCACACCGGTGACTCGATCACAGTCGCTCCCCAGCAGACGCTGTCTGACGTCGAGTATCAGGCGATGCGCGACGACGCCTTTCGTGTGATTCGTCGCGTGGGCGTCGAGACCGGGGGCTCGAACGTCCAGTTCGCGGTCAACCCCGCGACCGGCGAGCGACTCGTCATCGAGATGAATCCGCGAGTGTCGCGCTCGAGCGCCCTCGCCTCGAAGGCGACGGGCTTTCCCATTGCGAAGATCGCCGCCCGTCTCGCCGTCGGGTACACGTTGAACGAGATCGACAACGACATCACGAAGGTCACTCCCGCGAGCTTCGAACCGGTGATCGACTATGTCGTGACCAAGATCCCGCGCTGGGCATTCGAGAAGCTGCCCGGCTCCATCCCGAGGCTCGGCACGAGGATGCAGTCGGTGGGCGAGGTCATGGCGATTGGACGGAACTTCGCCGAGTCGTTGCAAAAGGCGATCCGCTCGCTCGAACAAGGTCGCGAGGGCTTCGCCCCGGGCCTCGCCTCAGAGTTCGTGACCTTGCCGGACGCGGACCTCTGGAAGCTCTGCGTCGTGGCGACACCCGAGCGCCTCTACGCGCTGCACGAGGTCCTGCGCCGCGGTGCGGAGGTCGACGCCGTCGCGACGGCGACGGGCATCGACCCGTGGTTTGTCCATCAGCTCGCCGGCATTGTCGAACGCGAGCGCGAGCTCGAAGGGGCAGATCCCGCTCGCTTTGACGCGCACGAGTGGCGCCGCTACAAGCAGTGGGGATTCTCGGACAGTCAGGTGGCGCTCATTACGGGTACCGAGCGATCGCAGGTCGCCGGGTGGCGCCGAGGAGCGGGCGTGACGACCACCTTCAAGACGGTCGACACGTGCGCCGCAGAGTTCGAGGCCGCGACGCCGTATCACTACAGCACCTACGAGGACTCGAGCGAGGTGGCGAACTCGTCGCGCGATCGGGTCATCATCCTCGGCTCTGGACCGAATCGAATCGGCCAAGGGATCGAGTTCGACTACTGCTGCGTGCACGCGTCGATGGCGCTGCGCGAGATGGGTTACGAGACCGTCATGGTCAACTGCAACCCCGAGACGGTCTCGACGGACTACTCGACCTCGGACCGCCTCTACTTCGAACCGCTCACGCCCGAAGACCTCGAAGAGGTCATCGCCGCCGAAGAGGCCGCGTGCGTGGATGGCGCTCGCCTCGTTGGGGTCATCGTCTCGCTCGGGGGCCAGACGCCGCTCAAGCTCTCCCACTCGCTCGACCCGGCGCTCGTTCTGGGCACCCCGGTGCAGTCGATCGACGCCGCAGAGGACCGCGAGCGCTGGTCGGCGATCTGCCAGTCACTCGGCCTTCGCCAGCCCCCCGGTGACGTCGCTACGACACTGGACGAGGGGCGCGCGATCGCCCGACGCGTGGGCTACCCGGTGCTCGTGCGCCCGAGCTACGTGCTCGGGGGGCGGGCCATGGAGATTGTCTACGACGACGCGGCTCTTACGCGAGTCATGAATGACCTCACGAGCGCCCACGGCTCGCTCGCCCGAGAGGGGGGCGTCTCGCGCACCCGACCGATCCTGCTCGACAGCTTCTTGGAGGACGCCACCGAAGTCGACGTCGATGCCGTGCGCGACGTGACCGGCGACATCTTCGTCGCGGGCATCATGGAGCACGTCGAGGAAGCGGGCGTGCACTCGGGCGACTCGGCCTGTGCCCTGCCACCCCAGACGTTGAGCGTCGACGTGCTCCGCACGCTCGATGAGTACACCCGCAAGATCGCCGACGCGCTTGAGGTCGTTGGACTCATCAACGTGCAGTACGCGGTGAAGAATCACGAGGTCTTCGTGCTCGAAGCGAACCCCAGGGCGAGTCGGACCGTTCCCTTCGTGGCGAAGGCCACGGGCGTTGCACTCGCGCAGGTGGCGGTGCGGGTCATGATGGGCGAGCACCTCGCGAGCCTGCGCGAGCGCGGTGTCGTGCCCGCGGCGACACCCGTGCCCGATCTCGTGAGCGTGAAAGAGGCGGTGTTGCCCTTCAGCCGTTTCCCAGGCGTTGACACACTGCTCGGGCCCGAGATGCGCTCGACGGGAGAGGTCATGGGCATCGGCGAGAGCTTCGGCATTGCCTTTGCCAAGTCACAGCTCGCGGCGGGCACCCGGCTCCCCGATACGGGCCAGGTGTTCATGTCCCTCGCCGATCGTGACAAGGTGGCGGGCCTCGAGCTCGCGCGCCAGCTCGAGGGGCTTGGATTTCGACTCGCCGCCACCGTCGGAACGGCCGGCTATCTACGCTCCCACGGGGTCGCGGTCGAGACGCTCGTTGGCAAGGTGGGACTCGGCGACCTCGGCGTGGACGCCGTCAAACTCATCGCGTCCGGCGACGTTCAGATGGTCGTGAACACACCATCTGGCTCAAGCGCGCGCTCCGACGGCGCGGAGATTCGCCGAGCGTCGGTGAGCCACGGTGTTGCGTGCCTCACCACAATGAGTGCCGGGTTCGCCGCAGCGAAGGGGATTGCGGACACCCGCGAGCACGGTTGGCGAGTGCGCTCGCTGCAGGCGATGCAAGAATGACGAGTCAGGCCGTCGCGGTCGGCGGCGTTGCGTTGCGCTCAGTGGTCATGACCGCGTCGGGTACGGCGGGTCACGGCGACGAGCTGGCCGGGTACGGCGAGCTCAGCGATCTCGGGGCGGTCGTGACGAAATCACTCGCCGTCTTTGCGTTCGAGGGGAACCCGTCACCACGGCTCGCCGCGTCGGGCGAGCACATGGTGAACGCCGTCGGCCTCTCGGGCCCGGGAGTCGCGGCGTGGCGCGAGCAGCACCTGCCGGCGTTGCGTCGGCGCGGCGCCACCGTCGTCGGCTCAATATGGGGACGAACCGTCGAAGAGTTCGCGGCCGCCGCCGAGGCGATGCGCGGAGCAGAGATCGTCGCCCTCGAAGTCAACGCCAGCTGCCCCAATCTTGAAAGTCGCCGAGAGATCTTCGCTCATTCGGCCCAGGCGACGGCGG
>JBAUSF010000100.1:0-6694 GCA_049581565.1 Acidimicrobiales bacterium | reverse complement strand
GCGCGCCCGAGAGTCGACCCTCCGCGGTGCGAAGCAAGAGCTCGAAGAGCTCGCCGTAGAGGGGAACGAGCACTTCGGTTTCGGGATCGCCAAAGCGAACGTTGTACTCGAGGAGCAGCGGACCGCGCTCGGTGAGCATCACGCCCGCGTAGAGGACCCCGCGAAAATCGATCTCGCGGCGGCGAAGCTCGACCACCGTCGGGGCGATGATCCGTTCCATGATCTCGTCGATCTGAGCCGGCGACATGGCGCCCATCGGGGCGTAGGCGCCCATACCGCCGGTGTTGGCACCCTCGTCGCCGTCGCCGACGCGCTTGAAATCCTGGGCCGGTGCGAGCGCGACCACGTCGGTGCCGTCACAGAGCACGTGCAGCGAGCACTCTTCGCCGGTGAGTCCCTCTTCGATGATGATCGTCGTGCCTGCTTCGCCAAAGGCCGCCCCGCTCAGCTTTTCGCGCACGTCGCGACGCGCTTCCTCGAGGTCGCTCGTGACGAGGACGCCCTTGCCCGCCGCGAGCCCGTCGGTCTTGATGACGTAGGGCGCCGTCATCGTGTCGAGGAAGGAAAGCGCCGGGGCCTCATCGCGAAAGGCGCCGTAGGCGGCGGTCGGCACACCGGCCGCCGCGAGGAACTCCTTCATGTACGCCTTCGAACCCTCGAGCGCAGCGCCTCTCGCACCCGGTCCGACGACGGTCTTACCCTGGCGGCGAAGCTCGTCGGCGAGTCCCGCGACGAGCGGCGCCTCGGGACCGATCACGAAGAGATCCGCCTCGAGGTCCGTCGCCCGGGTCGTCACGCAGGTGATGCCGTGGGCGGCGATCCCGGCGTTGCCGGGTGTGACGACGACCTCGGCGCGCCTCGCGAGCGCATAGGCGAGCGCGTGTTCGCGCGCGCCCGAGCCGACGACGACGCAGCGATTCACGCCGTGCGCACGAACTGCTCGCGCTCGGGGCCTACGCCCACAACCGCGATGGGCACACCGATGCGCTGTTCGAGAAAGCGCACGTAGTCGAGCGCCGCCGGCGGCATCTC
Source organism: Acidimicrobiales bacterium (assembly GCA_049581565.1). Lineage (GTDB taxonomy): Bacteria > Actinomycetota > Acidimicrobiia > Acidimicrobiales > RAAP-2 > RAAP-2. The sequence continues at coordinate 5,662 of JBAUSF010000100.1, read as the reverse complement.
GCCGATATCGCTCACCGCGGTGAGCTCGCACTGCCAGCCGGGGACCGTCTCGTAGATGGGCTTCACCTCGTGGAGCACCGACTGGTGGAAGGGCATGTGCTCGTAACGCACGCCCTCGTGCTCGTAGGCGACACAGACCTTGATCTCGTCGAACTCGTCGAGCACGTCGAGCTTGGTGAGGGCGATCTCGGTGAGCGAGTTGAGCCGCACGGCCTGGCGCGCCATCACGAGGTCAAACCACCCGACCCTGCGGCGGCGTCCCGTGTTGGTGCCGAACTCGTGACCGCGGGTGACGAGGTACTCGGCCGTGTCGCCGTCCAGCTCCGTCGGGAAAGGCCCCGCGCCCACTCGCGTGATGTAGGCCTTGGCGATCCCGACGATCGTCGTGATGTCACGGGGCCCGAGGCCCGAGCCAACGCACGCGCCTCCCGCGACGGGATTGGACGAGGTGACGAAGGGATACGTGCCGTGATCGAGGTCGAGGAACGTGGCCTGGGCGCCTTCTAAGAGGACACGCTTGCCGCTCGCGAGCGCGTCGTGTACGAGGCCGACGGTGTCACCGATCATCGGCGCGAGACGCGGAGCCAGCTCGTCGAGGTAGCGCGCGGCGATGTCCTTCGCCGGAATAGCCGGACGGTTGTAGATCTTGGTCAAGATGAGATTCTTCTCGTGCAAGACGACGTCGAGCTTCTCGCGAAAGATCTTTGGGTCGAGGAGGTCCTGCACGCGAAGTCCCACGCGCGCCGACTTGTCCGCGTAGGCGGGGCCGATGCCGCGCTTGGTCGTGCCGAGCGCGTTTCGCCCGAGGAACCGCTCGGTCAGGCGATCGAGCTCTTGGTGGTAGGGCATGATGAGATGCGCACTGCCCGAGACGACGAGTCGCGAGACGTCGACGCCGCGCTCGGTGAGCTTGTCGAGCTCGGCCAGGAGGACTGCCGGATCGACGACGACGCCGTTGCCGATGACGGGAGTGACGCCCGGATAGAGGATGCCCGAGGGCACGAGCTGGAGAGCGAACTCCTGTCCGTCTACGACGATGCGGTGTCCCGCGTTATGGCCGCCTTGGTAGCGAACGACGAGATCCATGTCGCGTGCCAAGAGGTCGGTTAATTTACCTTTGCCTTCGTCACCCCACTGGGTTCCGACTACCACGGTTGCGGGCACTTGACTCCCTCGAGACGGCCTCGTTGCGCAGAAAGCCTATCTCAGCAAAAATGACACCCCTCGACGTGCACGTCAGTGCAAGGTGATCTCACCGTTCTCGACATCAACGGTGATGGTGTCGCCCTCTTTGTAGGCCCCCTGGAGGACGGCGAGAGCGAGCGGGTCTTCGAGCCGACGCTGGATGACGCGCTTGAGGGGTCGCGCACCGTAGGCGGGGTCGTAGCCTTCGACCGCGAGCGCGTGCGCGGCTTCGGGGGTGACGTCCAGTACGAGACGACGCTCGGCGAGGCGATGGCGCAGCCGTTGCAGCTGGATGCCGACGATGATCGCGAGGTCGTCCTCGTTGAGAGGGCGAAAGCGAATGATGTCGTCGATGCGGTTGATGAACTCGGGACGGAAGAACTCGAGCGGATCGCCGGGCAGGTTGCTCGTCATGATGAAGACGACGTTCGTGAAGTCGACCGTTCGGCCCTGACCGTCGGTGAGGCGTCCGTCGTCGAGGACCTGCAGCAAGAGGTTGTAGACGTCGGGGTGGGCCTTTTCGATCTCGTCGAGGAGGACGACCGCATACGGGCGTCGGCGGATCGCCTCGGTGAGCTGGCCGCCCTCTTCGTAGCCGACGTAACCGGGAGGCGCGCCGATGAGCCGCGACACCGCGAACTTCTCCATGTACTCGCTCATGTCGATGCGCACCATCGCGTGCTCGTCGTCAAAGAGGAACTCGGCGAGCGCGCGGGCGAGCTCGGTCTTGCCGACGCCCGTCGGTCCGAGGAAGAGGAACGAACCGATTGGCCGGTTGGGGTCAGAGAGCCCCGAGCGCGAGCGCCGGATCGCGTTCGAAACGGCCTTCACCGCTTCGTCCTGGCCCACGACTCGGCTGTGCAAGAGCTCTTCCATCCGGATCAACTTGTCGACTTCGCCCTCCATGAGCTTTGCGACCGGGATGCCCGTCCAGCGGCTGATCACCTCGGCGATGTCTTCGGCGTCGACTTCTTCTTTCAAGAAGGCGCCGTGCTCTTGCAGCAGGTTGAGCTCGTGGGTCGCCTGTTCAATGGTGCGCTCGAGCTCGGGAAGTGTCCCGTAGCGAAGGGCGGCGGCGCCCGCCAGGTCTCCCGCGCGTTCGAGGCGTTCGGCTTCGGCGCGTCGATCCTCGTACTCCTGTTTTGCCGTTTGGATCTTCGTGATGGCCTGCTTTTCTGCCTGCCAGCGAGCCGCCAGCTCGTCGGACTCCTCCTTCAGCGCCGCGTACTCGTGCTCGAGTGCCGCCAAGCGCTCGCTGGAAGCGGCGTCGGTTTCGTTCTCCAGTGCCACGCGCTCGATGTCGAGCTGGCGCAGGCGCCTGATGACGACGTCGAGCTCGGTCGGCATCGAGTCGATCTCGATGCGCAGCTTCGACGCCGCCTCGTCGATGAGGTCGATCGCCTTGTCGGGAAGAAACCGGTTCGCGACGTAGCGCTGGGACAGCGTCGCCGCCGCGACCAGCGCGGCGTCTTGGATGCGCACGCCGTGGTGGACCTCGTAGCGCTCCTTCAGTCCGCGCAGGATAGCGATCGTGTCTTGCACCGAAGGCTCGCCCACGAAGACCTGCTGGAATCGTCGTTCGAGGGCCGCGTCCTTTTCGATGTACTGGCGATACTCGTCCAAGGTCGTCGCGCCGATGAGGCGCAGCTCCCCGCGCGCGAGCAGCGGCTTGATCATGTTGCTCGCGTCCATCGCGCCCTCGCTCGCGCCGGCGCCCACGATCGTGTGCAACTCGTCGACGAAGGAGATGACCTCGCCACCCGCGTCTTCGATCTCCTTCAAGACCGCCTTCAGGCGCTCTTCGAACTCGCCTCGATACTTCGCCCCCGCGACCATCGAGCCAAGGTCGAGGGCGATGAGGCGCCGGTCGCGCAGCGATTCGGGCACGTCGCCTTCGACGATGCGCTGGGCGAGGCCCTCGACGATGGCGGTCTTGCCCACCCCGGGCTCGCCGATCAGCACCGGGTTGTTCTTCGTACGCCGCGAGAGCACCTGGATGACGCGGCGGATCTCGTCGTCGCGGCCGATCACGGGGTCGAGCTTGCCCGCTCGGGCGAGCATGGTCAGGTCGCGGCCGTACTTCTCGAGCGACTGAAACGTCTCCTCGGGATTCTCCGACGTGATGCGCGCCGATCCGCGGATACCACGCAGGGCCTGCAGCAGTGACTCCCTGTTCGTACCGAGCTCGCTCGCAAAGGCGACGAGCACGTGGTCGACCGAGAGGTACTCGTCGCCGAGATCCTGACGCAGCTCGTCGGCGTCCTCCAAGCCCTTTCGAGACTCCGGCGAGAGTCCGGGCTGGGTTCCGCCGACGGTGCGCGGCTCGCGCGCCACTTTCTCGTTGAGCGCGGCACTGATCGCGACGGGATCGAGCCCCGCCGCGACGACGAGCGGACGGGCGATGCCGTCCGCCTGGTTGAGGAGCGCCAGCAACAGGTGCGCCGGGGTGACGTAGGGATTGCCCGCGGCGGCGGCCTGGGTCGTGGCGGCCTGAAAGGCCTCTCGGGTCTTTACCGTCCAGCGTTGAGGATCAAGGGCCATCAGCGAGACCTCCGTTTCGCGTCGAGTACAAGGGCGAGCGAACTCGTGACCGGCACGAGGTCGCGGCGATACTGGCGATGCGTGCGCTCGAGGTTCGCGCGCGCCTCATCAGAGAGCGAGCTCATCTCTTCCTTCAACGCCGCGAGCTCCGCCTCGAGCGCCATGATGCGTTTCACGCCCTCTAGGTTCACGCCCTCGTTGGTGAGTTCTTGGATGCGGCGAAGCGCGACTAGGTCCTCGTCAGAGAATCGTCGCGATCCCCCGCTCGTGCGCATCGGTCGCAGCAGTCCGCTTCGCTCGTAGTTGCGAAGCGTCTGAGGGTGGACGCCCGCGAGCTCGGCGAAGACCGAGATGACGTAGACGGCGTGCAGCGGAGTTCGCTCAGTCACTGACCACCTCAGGTTCATTGAGGGCGCTGGCGAGCTGTTCGACGAGCCCGCGCTGCTGCTTGTTCAGCTTCTTCGGCACCGAGACGTTGACGGTCACGAGCATGTCGCCCGCGGGACTCTTCCCGTTCGCCGGCACGCCGCGACCCTTGACGCGCATCGTCGTGCCGGGCTGGGTGCCCGCGGGGATGCGCAACGTCACGGGCTCATCGAGCGTCGGGACTTCGACGGTCGTGCCGAGCATGGCCTGAGTGAGCGGCACGCGCACGCTCGTCGTGATGTTGCGACCGCGTCGATCGAAGCGAGCGTCGGGTTCGACGTGGATGTCGACGAAGAGGTCGCCGGCCGCTCCCCCGTTCACACCGGGACTGCCCTTTCCCTTTAGGCGAATGCGCTGGCCGTCGGTGACGCCCGGCGGGATGCGCACGTTGACGCGCCGCGCCGAGGGCTCTCGCCCCGTGCCGTGACAGGTCGGACAGGCGGTCGCGAAGTGACCGCCGCGGCCCTGGCAGACCGGACAGACGCTCGACATCGCAAAGGGTCCCTGGTCGTCGTTGATGACCCCTCGCCCCTTGCAGCGTTCGCACGTGACGAACTGGCTGCCCGGCGCACCACCGGTGCCCTTGCAGGTGTGGCACGCCTCGTTCGTCGGCAGGCTGACCGTCGTGGTCACGCCCTTCACGGCGTCGCGAAAGCCGAGGTGCAGTGCCGTTTCCAAGTCCGCGCCCCGCTGGGCGCGCTGGCGACGCGAGCCGCCGCCGAAAAGCCCTCCGAAGAGGTCACCGAGGTCGCTGAAGTCGCCGGTTTGAAAGTTGAAGCCCCCCGATCCGCCGAGCCCGCTCGCGGCGGGGCCGAGCCGACGCACGTCGTCGTACTCCTTGCGCTTCGCCTCGTCGCCGAGCACGTCGTAGGCGGCCGAGACCTCCTTGAACTTCTCTTCCGAACCGGGGTGCGTGTCGGGGTGGAGTTCTTTTGCGAGCTTGCGATAGGCCCGCGTGATCTCCTTGTCGGTCGCACTCGAGGTGAGGCCGAGCACCTTGTAGTAGTCCTTCTCGAACCACTCGCGTTCGGCCATTTAGCCCCTGACTTTCACCATGGCCGGACGCAGGATCACACCCTTCCAGCGGTATCCCGCGCGCAGCACCTCCTCAACCTGTTGACCGTCATCCCCTTCTTCGTTCGGGGCGTGGGCGACCGCGTCGTGCACCTGGGGATCGAAGGGCACGCCCACCTCGTCGATGCGCTCGAGGCCTTCTTTGCGTAGGGCTTCGAGCATCAGCGAGCGCGCCTGGGCGAGCGCTTCGGCTTCCGCGCTCGCGCCCTCGAAGTGGGCCTGGGCGTAGTCGAAAGCGTCGAGCACGGGAAGGAGCTTCGCGACGATGTCACCCGACGCGCGAACGGCGGCGTCTTCGCCGGTGCGCTGGACGCGCTTGCGGTAGTTCTCGAATTCGGCCTGGAGGCGCTGGAGGGCGTCGATATATTCGTCACGCTGACGCTCGGCTTCGGACCGAGCGTCGAACGCCTCGGTGGCGTCGTTCTCCGACGCCACC
>JBAUSF010000099.1:0-18898 GCA_049581565.1 Acidimicrobiales bacterium | reverse complement strand
GGAACATCTTCCCCAGCACTTTCGGTGATTGTCTGACACGCGGACGTGCCGAGTCACACTTTCAGCAAAGTTTGTAACTTGTTCGCGCTGGAAGTCGCCGGGTGTGCCGCAGGCGGCCTCGAAACCGAGGTTGTTAGGTCTGTAGTTTGACGAGCCGCTTGAAGCACTCGCGCCACTGTGTGGCCCAGGGCCATTGCGTCGGCAGGTGAAGGTGGCGTCGTCGTCCAGAGTCGGTGATGCGACCGGGTAGCGCAATGAACTTGCGACGGATGGTTTTGGCGACGAGCGGTCCGGTGATCTCGAGTCCGAGTGCTGCGACCCAACGAACCAGGTTGTGGGCGATGGAAGCAAGCACGGCCCAGGCCGCGTTCGCGTTGAACTCGCCCGACGGGCAGTGCTCGAGTCCCGAGCCCTCTTTGAGATCACGGATGGCGAGTTCGACGACGGCGTGCCGGCGGTGGTCGGCGTCGAGTGTGACTGCGTCACCATCACGGTCGGTGATGAAGGCGTGGTAGCGGTAGGTGCGGAACAGCGCCGGCCGGGGGTCACTCAGCTTGGTGCGACGAACGACGAGACGGTGCTGGTCGCCATAGGTGGTCTCGCCCACCCAGGCCTCGCCGTTCGCCGTGTAGTCAATGGACGTCCAGGTGTCTTCGGTGATCTGCTCGATGGCCCTTGTGATGACTGGGGTTTGACGCACGGTGATCGAGTAGCGCACTTCGTGGTCACGACACGCCTGCACCACGTACTTGGAGAAGAAGCCCGAGTCACAGCGCAGCGTCAACGCTCCACTCGCTCCGGCCCTTCGACAACGGCCCACCGTCTCGCGCACGAAGCGCTGGGCGCCGCGCTGGGTGTTGGACGAGCCTTTTCGAAAGCGCACGTGCAGGGTCTCGCCGGTGTCCGCCCTCGTAGCGAGCAGCGGGTGAAAGCCCAGCACCTTGGTGTAGCCGTAACCGGCACCCTCTTTCTGGGAACCGTAAACCTCGAGGATCGTCGAGTCGATGTCGATGGTCATGGGCTGGTCGCGCGGACCGGCCCCGAGGGACCAGGCGCGCGCCATGAGCATCTCGGAGACCCGGTCGAGTTGGCGGACGTGACCAAACGTGAAGCGACGCAGGAACGTGCCGAGCGTCGAGGGCGCCATCACCCGGTGAGCGAGCACCGACGAGGTGGCGCCAGAGCGCAGCACGTCGGCATCGTCGATGCAGGTGGCGCCGGCGACCAACGCGTGAACCAGGGTCGCCACGCGCCTGCCGGGGAACGGAGCGATCGAAATCATCTCCTCAGCGACCTGTTGAAGGCCGAGCTTTTCGCTCAAGAGACCCACCAACGCGAGTCCCGCGTTGGCCACGGCGTGGTCGTCGTCGAATGTCGCCGATAGACGAGAGGGGCTGTGTAGAGTTGGCATCGAAAAGGTGTCCTTCTTTTTGGGTGAACTGGTTGTGTGGTAACTCCAATTCTACCTGATGGGGACACCTTTTTCGCGTATTGTCAGACCCTCAACTCTTCAGGCGGACGGTGGATCCAGGCTTAATAGGTGCGACGGTCGGCATCTCGCGCGGCACCTGCTGTGTCGACAGCAACGAGCATCGCTCGTTCGCATCGTGTGGCGACACGCGACTTCGTGGCGGAGCGACGCCTCGATGGCCGACCCATGTGCGCGGAATCGACGTCACCCACAGGTAATCACGCGATATCCACAACATTCGAACAACGAGTTGATTCCCTTCCCTCTCGCCCTACTCACACCAAGGGGGCATGCATGACAATGCGCTCGTCAGCCGGCAGAAACTTGAGGAGAGAAACCGCGTCGTGTACCCCGCTTAGGTGTCGCGAACGCTCTCGGCGCGGGTGAGCTCTGGCACTTCCCTCGCGCGCGCCTCGGCTTCGTTCAGCGCGCTTTGAAACAGGGCGGCGATCTCTTCGAATCCGAGTCCCATGTCGCGGGCGTGCTGCAGCCAGCCGGTGATGAGCAGCGAACGGAGCTCGAGGAACGTGTTTGCGCTGACGGCGAGCGGTGGCGCGATGATGAACGTGCCAACACCGGGGCGCCCAATTGTGATGCCACGATTCTCCAGCTCGCGGTACGCCTTTAGAACGGTGTTCGGATTGATGGCGAGCGTGGCGACGACGTCTTTGACCTTCGGCAGTCGGTCGCCGGACTGGAGGCGGCCCAGTCGAAGCGAGGATTCAACCTGCTGGACGATCTGGAGGTACGTCGGAACACCCGAGCGAAGATCCAGGCTGAACGTGATCGAAGACTGCTCGCGGGCCTCTGCGGCGATTCGATCTTTATCTTTATCGCTAGCCATAATCAATAATGGATACCACAAAATGCGAGCCGGGTTTTAGTCGGTGTGGCTCCGTCAGAAGTAGATGAATTCACCCTGTTGAGGCGGATTCTCAGGCAGAAATGCGTCGGTCAGGCGCCGAAGCGCCGTTCCCGACGAGAAAAGTCGCGCAGTGCGCGCAGGAGGTCGACTTTTCGAAAGGCGGGCCAATACGGGTCGACGAACGCGTACTCGGCAAATGCCGACTGCCAGAGCAGAAAGCCCGAGAGACGCGATTCACCGCTCGTGCGAATGACGAGATCGATGTCGGGCAAGTCGGCGGCGTAGAGGTTTCTCGCGAGACCCTCGGAATCAATGGATTCAGCGAGATCGTCTGGCGCTACGCCGCCCGAGAGCAGCTCGCTCACGAGCGAGCGGCACGCGTCGATCACCTCCTGGCGACCGCCATAACAGAGGGCGATATTGACGTTCATGCGCGGTGTCTCGACGAGCTCCACCTGCTCGACGGCGCGCTTTGCAGCGAGGGAGAGCGCGGGCGGCAAGAGGTCGAGGCTTCCGCTCACCGACAACGAGAAGTGGAGACGTCGGGCGAGCGCGGGAAGGCGATTGAAGAGTTCGGTCAGCACCTCGAAGTAAGGATTGAGCTCGGCCGCAGGACGGCGCAGATTCTCTGTCGAGAGCACCCAGGCGGTGACGGCCTTGATGTTGAGCTCGGTGCACCACTCGAGGAGCTCCTCCAGCTTGGACATGCCCGCTTCGTAGCTCGCGCGGTATTCTCCGTCAGTCGCCTCGAGGGCGAATCGACGGTGGCCGTCGAGGATGACACCGACGTGACGGGGCAGACTCTCGGGCGGCAGTGCGCGCGTCAACCGGCGCTCGTAGTAGCGATACGCCGTTCTTCGAAGAGCCATGGGCATCTCCTTGGATGTGCATCGTGCGGCTAACACGAATCGTAATTCGACGGTGATCCGGACCCATTCTTACATTTGCCGGTCGCCACCGGGCCCATCGTGCGGGACCCCGGGAATGAGCCCCTGACGATGAGCCCAGAGACCCTCGGCGGCTCGAGCGGCCCTTTCGAGGCTCGGTTCGAGCTGTTGAACGATGCTCAGCTGGTCGGCGATCCAGAGGATCTTGACCGCCAAGGCGACGTTGGGCGTCCCAGCCCCCAACAGCCCGTCACGAACGGCGCTGGTGACACCGCTGTCGTCCATCGGTGTCGGCGTATCGGGACTGGTGTCGTGGGCGAATCGCTCGGCGAAGCCCTCGTACCACCCGACCGTGGACTCCACATCCGAGCGCAGACGCTCGTGCGCGGCGCGCCAGGAGCCGTCGTCGCTGACGACCCTGTCGGATCGGTCGACAATGGCCTCAGCGCACAGGCGCAGCGTCGCCACGCCCTTTACGAGTGTCGTCACGTCCGCGAGCGGGACCGGTTTCGCCCCGCGTTCGGCGAGATAGGTCCTAAATGCGTCGTCCAGTCGCCGTGACGCGGCCGCGGCGCGCTCGGCGTCGCCCGAGGTCGCCGAGCTCGCGACACGCACCGATTCCCCGGACTCGACCGCTGCGGCGGCGAGGAAGGCGACACTCGCCGCATATGCGCTTCTCATCGCGACACCGAATTCGCCTCCCGCGCCGCGCGGCCAGAACAAGAGCGCGACGCCGGCGCTCACGGCGCAGCCAATCGCCACATCTTCGACGCGTACAAGTCCGACGCGCCACCCGACCGGCTCGAGGATGTTGTACAAGATGACCAGGGTGAGCGTGAAGCCCGCCTGACCGGCAGCGAAGGAGATCGCGGTCGGGGCGAAGCCCGCCACGAGGAGCGCAATCGGCAGTATGAACCACAGGAGCGTGAGGTTGGTCCCAATGAGCGCGACGAGCGCCGCACCGATGACGAAACCAGCGATGGTGCCGCCAACGGCACGCAACGCGTTCTGTCCGGTGTTGAGTGCGTTGGATCGCAGAACCGAAAGGGCGCCCAGTATCACCCAGAACGCGTGTTGCACGCCGGTCTCCTCGGCCACGAGCACCGCGATAGAAAGACCAATTGCGCCTCGGATGCTGTTGTGCAGCCAGACCGAGTGACTCTTGAAGTGGGAGCGGAATCGGGCTCTCGCACTCGCCCACGCCGTCGCGAAGTCGGGCTCTTGACCGAGCACCCGTTCGAAGAATCTCCGTCGCTCCGCGGTGACGGCGAGCTCGACGTCGGTCGCGATTCTGCCGCTGGCGTACCCGATCTCTCTCGAACGAAAGCTGAACTCGAGCGAAGAGAGAAATCGATCGACGGAATCATCCTTGGGCGCGTCGTCACCCAAAGAGAGGTGACCTTCGAAGTGCACCTCTATGTCTGTGAGAGCGGAAGAGAGTACCCTCCTCGCTGACGCGAGCGTGTCGAGTGGTGCCGTGCCTGATTCGAGCAAGGCCGCAGCATCGTTGAGCACACGTGCCGACGCCAGTTGGACCTTGCACGAGAAGTCGTGGGCGGCGTCGGGATCGGCGTCCGGACTCACTTCGGTCACGATCGAGTTGAGCCACGTGATTTCGTCCATGAGCCGAACGATGGCGCGGTCCGCCGCGCTGAGCCCGGTCGGCCGCCATGGCGTGGCGAGAAACTGACGTTGCAGCGACGCCACTGATCCGCTCGGATCCGGTGGCGGATCGGTCACCGACTGATCGCGCGGCGGACCCGAGACGGCGGAAAAGAGCGACACCGCGAGCGCTCGACACGCGGCCGCCGCACTCGCGCGCAGCGGTGACTGAGATGGGGCCGGCCACAGCAGCCACACTGCGAGGAACGCCGCGCCTGACGCGAGGCCCCAGCCGGCTAAGCGATCGGGAATGCTCGACGCGGGGGCGGCGATCGATGCGGACAGGATGAACGCAAGCAGCAGGGTCGTCGTCGAACGCGCCATGATCGAGCTCACGACGCCAGCGAAGATGACGGCAAAGGCCACAACGGCCATGAGCAACGCTGCCGTCCAGACGCTCTGGGAGACGAGTGTTGCGACGCAGATGAGCACCGCTCCTGTCACCGAGAGCCCGACTTGTGCCTCCAGCCGATTGCGCATCGGGCCACCAAAGTCCACCAGCATCAAGAGACCGATTGATCCAAAGGACGCGAAGAGGGCGATGGTCGCGTTATCGAGGACCTTGAAGCTGATCGCGAAGAGGCTCGGCATGATGATCGCGGTGCGGGCCGCGCGACGAAGCGCCGCGTATCCACGATCGTGTTCTTGCAACCAGTGCACGATACGGCGGCCCGTGGTGGCGAGTTCACTCTCGGCCATGGAGCCACGATACGGCGAACGTGGCCTGAACGGCTAGGGGTAGCTGAGTGCCCGCTTTCGGATGGGGAGCGAGTCAGCTGCCTGGATCGCTCCTTGTACGACAAGCGCAGTCGCGAGCGAGAGACCGAAGGCGAGCATGAGGTCGCCCGTGCGCAGCAGCTCGGCGAGGACAACGGTTGAAATCACCCAGGAAAAAGAGCCCCGGAGCACACCGCGTACGAACCGGGAGGCTGCTTCGGAGCCCTGCTCCTGGTGCGTCATGAAGGCCATCAGCATCGTCGTCATTGGGAGCGCGTCGACGAGACCAGACAGGAGAGCGCCGAGCTTGCCCGCCATGGTCACGATGATGACCGTGAATATTGTCGCCGCCACAACCCGCGCGGCGAGGCGCGAGCGACCGCTCGGCACAGATTCGTCCGCGTTCGTTGTTGGCCACCAACGCAGCGCCAGTGCAAAGCCGGCGGCGGTGAGCACACCCGCGGTGATCGCAGAAAGGTGCAGCGTGCCGAGGAGGACCAGGCTGATAGTGAAGAGGGCGAGGGTTCCCGTGAGGGCGATGACCGGTGAGAAACGAGTGGTCATGTGGGCGTAGGTCCACAGCACGAGGCCTTCGGCGATCGAGCCGATCAGGATGGCGGTAGTCATGGACCCCGTGAAGGCGCTGCCACGCTGGAGCGCGACGAGGCCGAGGAGGGGCAGACTGGTGAGCGGCAGCCCAATGACGAGCCCGCCGACCGCGTGGCCGAGCCGGCGCTGGGCAATGGTGCCCACCAGGACCCCGAGCGGGCCGATAATGATACGAAGAACGAGGAACAACATGCTTCAATTTTATTGGCGATAGTACCTCAAATGACTCTGAATAGATAACACAGATGGGTATACTGGTATGAATAATATAGGAGAATATCCCTAACACCTAGATATGAGAGGCTGAGGTAGAGGAGAGCCGCATGGATGACATTGACCGGGCGCTGATGGTAGCGCTGAGCGACGATGCACGCCTCAGTTACCAACAACTTGCCTCCATCGTCCACTTGAGTTCGAACAGCACCGCCGATCGAGTCCGTCGTTTGCGCCAGTCCGGGGTGCTCGGGGGGTTCCACGCCGACATCGCTCTCGACGTGCTCGGCTACACCTTGCTCGCACTGACCGACGTCAACCTCAAAGAATCAGTAGATCGCCACGAGTTCGAACAGAGTCTCGAAGGCGTGCCGCAGGTGCTTAGCGCGATACACACGACCGGAGAGCTGGACTACCAGCTCCGCATCGTGTGCTCGGGTACCGATGAGCTGCAGTCCGTGCTCGACACGCTCCAGCGACTCGGCACGAGAGACGTGCAGAGTCGAATCGTCCTCGGGGAGAGGAACTACGGAGCGACGCGGTTGCTGTAGCCGGCGTCGTCGACGCACCGCTCGCGAGCGCGTTACTGTGAGCACGCATGGAACGAGCACGCGAGGACGGATACTTCGTCAGCGATGACAAGAGTCGTCTTGACGTTGCCCGAATTCACCAGCGGCTGAGCCAAGAGTGCTACTGGTCTCTTGGCAGAACGAGAGAACGGGTTGAAGTTTCTCTTGAGCATTCGATTGTCGTGGGTTGCTTCGGCGCCGATGGGACGCAGGTCGGTCTTGCTCGATGGGTGACCGATGATGCGACGTTCGCCTGGCTCTGCGACGTCTTTATCGTCGAGGACCACCGGGGGCTCGGAATCGGGGAGTTTATGGTCCGTGCGGCGATGGAACACCCCGCGGTCACCGGACTAGGCATCCGTCTTCTTGCGACGAGAGACGCGCATGGCCTCTATCAGCGATTCGGCTTCAAGGAGACCGATCCTCATCGGTTCATGGAACTGCGCGGTTGATCAGCCGACACGGTCGAAGCGACTCTCTCACGAGGTCGACTTCCAGGTCACGGTGAACGCCGTGCCCGCGTTGCTGAGTGGACCGGGCAACATGAGGATGGTCGTCGACGGCTCGTCAATCTCGGCGACGCCTGACGGACTGACGAGTGACGTCGCGGTTCCGTTCGCTGTCGCCGACGAGTTGGTAAAGGTGACGGTTCCAAAGTTGGCGAGCGACGATTCTGAGCAATCTCCCGATTCATTGCACTCTTCGGGAGCCTCCACGATCCATTCGGCGGAGCTTTGGGTGGGAGGCGGTGACGGTTCGGGCGCCGAGGTCGAGAACGTCCAGTGAGCGGTCGTGTCATCAAGCGTGAAGTCCCAGGCTCCGCCGATGTAGCTGACCTCTGCCGTCATCACGTCGCCCGGCGCGACAGGATGCGAGCCAGAAGGGAGGTCGACGGCGTAGCCACCGTTGACGTTGTTGTCGCCGTAGAACTCGTACCATGCGCTGTAGACAGGTGTCGTGCCGTTGCAGTCCGTCGAAGTGCCGTCTTGAATCACGTAGTTATCGCTGTCGCCGTCAATGCCGATCCACTCCGAGGCGTACAGTGCGCTCGGTGACGTGCACGTCACCTGAGGTACGGTCCACGACCCAGAAACGGTACTGAAGGTGCTGTTGGTGAGGATGTAGCCCGCCCAGTTTCCCGAGTAGCCGAGTGCCACAAGCTGCGCCGGCTCGGTCGTGACGGATCTGACGGAGTTGGTGAACACCGCTTCGTATTCGTAGCCCGTCGTCAGCGCCCGCACCGAGTAAGAGTCCGATGTCGCTCCGGGGATACTTGACCACGTTGTGCCACCGTTCGTCGAGACCTGCCACAGGACTGACGGCGCGGGCGTACCTGACGCCGCAGCCGTGAAGGTCGCCGTGGAATCGAGGTTGACCGATTGGTTGGTCGGCTGTTGGGTGATGGACGGAGCAGTATTCGTCGTCCACTGCGCGTAGAGGGTCGTTGACGCGGTGAAGGGATACGAGGCGCCATTGGCATACGCGGTGCCCGAGCCGTTTGCGTTCGTGTTCCAGCTGACGAACGTCTCGGTGCCGTTAGTGAACGTGTTCGCGCTGAGCGGCTCCGCGACGTCCGAGGTTTCGGGCGTCATCGTCCCGGAGCCACCGTTGGCGTTAAAGGTCACCGTGTACGTGGGCAGCGCCGTCCACTGCGCGTAGAGCGTCGTTGACGCGGTAAAGGGGTACGTCGCGCCATTGGCGTAGGCGGTGCCGGACCCATTCGCGATCGTGTTCCAGCCCGAAAAGACATAGCCGGAATAGGAGAATGCATTCGAAGTGAGCGACTGAGCCGTGGTCGAACTCTCCGTGGCCATCGTGCCCGTGCCGCCGTTGGCGTTGAATGTCACGGTGTACGTAGTTGGGGGTGGTGATCCGCCACCGCCTCCACCGCCTTCACCACCACCTCCACCGCCTCCACCACCAGTAGGGATAGTGGTCGTAGTCGTCGGTGGGGTCGGCGCGGGTGGAGTCGGAGATGAAGGCGACGTTGGGATGACGCCCGTTGTGCCTCCGGTGGTGACTCCGACGACGGTGTTTGAAGGAGCTGAACTGGGGCCGCTCCCGTACTTGTTGAGCGCGTTGACGGTGAACGAATACCTTTCAGTCCCTCTCGGCCGTGAGAACGTGCACGAAGTCCGGTGGGTCTTGCAGGAAAGTCCCTCGGGGTGCGACGTTGCGTGGTAAACGGTCAAAGGTGAGCCGCCGCTCGACACTGGTGCCGTCCACCGAACGACCAGATCGTCGTGATCGACTGATGCGCGTACCGATCGCACGGCGCTCGGTACGCGATGCGTGCTGGCTGCCGACGCGCCAGGAACAGCAAATACGAAAGAAAGCACAATAGCGAACGCCGTTGATCGCAGCAGAACTCTGCGAGGGAGCTTGGACGGTGGGACGTCACGCCGATGAAAGAGACGTGCGCTGCCCGGCATCTCGGTCATGGCGCGCTCTTACATGCTGGTAACAGTCGTGTGGTTGACACTACCGACGATTATGGCTGGCAAACCTGACGAAGTCACCGCAACTTGGGTAGGAAGTCCCCACTAGAGGCGGTGCGCGGCAACGTAACCTCCTCGTAAGGAGTGCCGCGGACGGATCCGGTCTCGTTCTGGCCAGAAAAGAAGGAAGAAGAACAATGGAGATCGTCGACGAAGGTGTCGTCGCGGAACGCCTTCGCGGGCTGCCTAGTCCCGAGCCGCGTGTCGTCGTTGGCGGGAATTTCGCGACTCCGTGGGAATTGGTGAGGCTGGCAGACGCCAACCTCGAGCGCTGGCGAGCATTCGTGATTAACGCTCAGCCGGGCTGGCCAGATCGTGACGGTGTCGTCACTGAAACTCCCTTTGTCGGACCCGGCGCTCGATACCTTGAAGGTCTCGACTATCTACCCATGCGACTGTCCCTCGTTCCGAAGCTCTTTAGCTCCATGCGCCCGCCCGACGCCGTACTCCTGCATACTTCCAGCCCTCGAGGAGGAAAGGTCTCGCTTGGCGTCGAGGTCAATATTCTGCCCGCAGCGATCGAGCAGGTGCGCAGCCGAGGTGGACTCGTCATCGCGCAGGTGAATGCTCGGATGCCCTACACCTACGGGGACGCCGAGATCGACGTCGATCATGTCGACTACGGCATCGAGGTAGATGGCGCTCTCTCGTCGCCCGTCGAACGCTCACCCGACGACGCAGATCGGGTTATCGGTGAGAGGGTTGCCTCGCTCGCGAGCGACGGCGGAACCCTGCAGATGGGGATCGGACAGCTCCCCGACGCGGCAGTCAACCACATGCGCGATCGCCGGAACATGGGGGTGTGGTCCGAGCTCGTGAGCGACGGCATCATCGCGCTCGAACGATCGGGCGTACTTGATACGGCGCGACCGGTGACCGCCTCATTCCTTTTTGGTTCGGCGGAGCTCTACGAATGGGCTCACAGCAATCCGCGTCTTGTGATGCGTCGGACTGAAGTAGTCAATAATCCTGCGCGCATCTCTCAACAGCCCGCCATGTTGTCGATCAATACGGCAATTGAGGTCGACCTTTACGCACAGGCGAACGCGAGTTACGTGCGAGGCTCGATCTTCTCTGGCTTCGGGGGACAGCCGGACTTTGTGATCGGTGCCCTGCACTCCGTGGGTGGGCAATCCGTAATCTGCCTGCGGTCGTGGCACGAGAAGAGCGATACATCGACGATTGTGCCGATGCTTCGTCAACCGGTCTGCTCGTTCCAGCATTCGGTCGTCGTCACCGAGCAGGGGCTCGCGCCGATCTTCGGACGTAGCCAAAGGGCGCAGGCGCGCCTGCTCATCAACGAGGCCGCACATCCCAGTGCGCGCGCATCACTGTGGGACGCGGCGACATCGCTGGGGCTCGTCAGTTCGAAATGAGGGTGCCGAGCTGTCACTGTCTCATAAGTGCCCAAAGGAATCCGCCGCTCGATCGTCGTCCGTCGACGACCGCGAATGTGATCGTTCCACAGCGCTTGGGCCTGTCCTACATCGACAGCTGGAAGGCGTCGGAGTCCGTCACCGAAATCGAACTTGATCCTGCGGGGATCTCGGTAAGCGACAGATCGTAGCTGCCGTATGCGTTGCTGCTCAGGTCTTGGCTCGGAAGTACTTCCATCGTGAACGTGATCGTCGTCGAAGTGATGACCGTTGGCGGCGAAGCTTGCACCCCAGACCCCGATCCAGACGGCGGAATGAGGGCCAGTGACATGTCGGGAAGGAAACCGGTCCCCGTGATGGTGACGGGCACGTAGATCGGGGCATCACCACCGTTCGAGAAACTCGACGGCGAGACACTGACGATCGAGAGCGAGGGGGGTGCCGTGGTCGTCGTTGAGGTCGAAGTACTCGTTGTTGTCGAGGTGGTCGTAGTAGTGCCAACCGACTGAGAGCCAATTCCCGGCAGATGGGGAATCAATTCTGCGAGCAGTCGGCCCTCAGCTCTATACCCGAGCGCCGAGGGATGGAAAGATATGTGTTTGTCGAATACCACCGCCCCGTTGAGCCAGGACGGCCCGCTTCCGCAGAGATCATGCGTCTTTCCTCGGGACGGCTCAAAGAGGTTTTGATTGTTGTTGGAGACGGTGATGGGACCGGGATCGGATCCGGAGTTCACGTCGAGGAACGTGACGGTTACGCCGTTTGGATGTTGTGCGTTCACGGCGCTCACGTCGTTGCTGAGCGCTGCGTTGAGATCTTCGGCGTCACCTCGAAGTTGAGTGGCGTCCGCCGCACTGATGCCCTGGCAACTGCGAAGGCGTCGAAGAATGATCGGCCAGTTTCCTGGTGGTTCGAAGAGCTTCGGGTAACCGAGAACGACGATATTTCCACCCGCTGTGACCGCCTTATTCGCCACTTTCTTCAGAAACGTTTGATAGGAGGTACCCAGTTTCAGCGCAATCTGACTGCGGATGTATTCGTCTGAGGGACAGCGATGACCTGGATCCGGTGGCGCAATCACCGGAACGCCCAAGAGGCACTGCTCCATGATTCTCGAAAAATTGAGGTCATCGCCGCCGAACGTAAAGGTGACGAGGTTGAATCGTCCCATCGAACTCGTCCACTCCGGGTGTCCTTCGGCGTCGTTGGTCCGAAGGAAATCAGATGAAGTGGCTCCCGAGCACGCTACGAAGGTTGGACTGTTCAGATTCGAAACGGTGGACGTGAGGTCTGCGAAGGCGTCTTGCGTATAGGCCCCGGGACGTGCGCTCGAGTCGGCTTGATCGCACAACCCGGTGGTGGTCGTGAGACCGGTGCCGGAGGAGTAGGAGTCTCCCGCTGCGAGCCACCGTATCTCTGTCGCCGACGACGCCGCTGGTACGAGGGCGAAGAAGCCGGTAGCGAGCACCGCGACTACCACGGAAGTGCCAGCCACTAGAAATCTGCTGCTTCTCAACACCGGCGAACCTTACTGTCTGACACAACCTTGTCAAGGGCGGTTGTTTGTTTCATACCGGGACCGGCCGTCGACCTTCTCCGGCGACTTCCACGGTTGTGGCATCACTCTGGCTTGACATGGTGCCATAATGATGCTACTTTGGCTCACATGAAGCTACAGCACTACATCGACGAGATCCACCGCCAAGCCGAGGCAGTTGCTGACGCGAGGGGCGACGACGCACGGACGCTTGCGGTACAGCTGATCGCGCCGTTGGACGCGGCCATTCGCCTCGCTCTTCTTGAGGCGCTGACTGAGGCGGCACAGGAGATCACCTGCGAGCTTGCGCCAGGTTCAGTACAGGTGCGCCTGCACGGACGAGATCCCGAATTTGTTGTCACGATACCGAGCGAACCGCCTGCGGACTCCGTGAGAGCTGGACGCACGGCAACCGCCAATGATCTGTCGGGGGCTACCCAAGTCGGAGATTTCGCGAGCGAAGAGGGCGGAACATCGCGAATCAACCTACGGATGCCCGACCAGCTCAAGGCCCGAGTCGAACAGGCAGCAGCCCTCGAAGGGATTTCGGTCAACGCCTGGTTGGTTCGCACTGTCGCCGCCAACGTGGAACCGCGCGGACCAAGGGGCAAGCAGCGTGTCACCGGTTGGGTTCGTTAACGACCAGAGACTGCCCGTTTTTCGTCGGTTGTTCCCCCTAATGAGAAAGGATCGTCATGCCAAGATTTGACACGCCAGAGCCGATCACCGTCACGCTGGATATCGGAGTAGGTGACATACGGATCGTTGCGAGCGATCGAGCGGACACCGTGGTCACTGTTCAGCCGAGTGACGCCGCAAGTATCGACGACGTGAAGTCGACAGAGCGCATAACAGTGGCGTACGCGAACGGCGCGCTCGTGGTCAAGGCGCCAAAGAGTTGGCGGCGCTACAAGTTTGGCGGAGGTACTGACTCGATCGATGTGCTCATCGAACTTCCGACCAACTCGCGCCTACTCGGCGAAGCGGCGATGGCTTCCCTGTTGTGCACCGGGACCCTCGGCGAATGTCGCTACAAGACCGGGGCCGACGACATCTCCATAGAAAGGGTCGATGGCCCAGTTGAGCTCAAGACGGGCTCGGGATCCATCAGCGTGGACTGGATTGGCGAAGGCGCCAACGTGAGAAACGGCAACGGCGGCATCCGGATCGGCGAAGTCATTGGCGAACTCGAAGCGAAGTCTGCCAACGGCGCAATCCGAGTTGATCGTGCCGGGGCTTCGGCCACGACCAAGACGGCACTGGGCGACATTCGTTTCGATGAAGTCAGTGCAGGCTCCATCGACGCCGAGACGGCCATGGGAAAGGTGGACGTCGCCGTGCGCCGAGGGAGCGCCGCCTTGTTGGACCTGTACACGAGCTACGGACGTGTCAACAATGTCCTGGAAGCGGGAGAGCGCCCGAACCCTTCCGAGCAGGCCGTTGAGATTCGTGTCCACACTTCGTACGGCGACATCACGATCAGCCGTGCCGAGATCGGTCTCGGTGCGCGATGAGAACGGACACGCAGCTCAAGAAGCCGGCGATCCACGTGCGGGGCCTCGAGAAGTCGTACAAGAAGCTGGATGTGCTTCGTGGCGTGGACTTTGACGTGGCGCGGGGCAGCATTTTCGCCCTTCTCGGCTCGAACGGGGCGGGCAAGACCACCATCGTGAAGATCCTCGCGACGATACTGAAGGCCGACGCCGGAACCGCAAGCATCAACGGCTTCGACGTTGCCACCGAGGGCGCACGCGTACGAGAGTCGATCAGCCTCACCGGTCAGTTCGCGGCCGTCGACGACATCCTCACCGGACGAGAGAACCTCGTGACGGTCGCCCAGTTGCGCCATCTCAAGAACTCGGGCGCGATCGCTGAAGAGCTCCTCGATCGTTTCTCGCTGACCGACGCGGCCACGCGAAAGGTGTCGACATATTCGGGCGGCATGCGTCGCCGCCTCGACATTGCAATGAGTCTCATTGGAAGTCCACACGTCATCTTCCTCGACGAGCCGACTGCCGGTCTCGACCCCGAGGCGCGAATCGAGGTGTGGCAGACCGTAAAGGAACTCGCAGAGCACGGTACGACGGTGCTGCTCACGACGCAGTATCTGGATGAAGCCGAACAACTCGCTGACCGGATAGCGATCCTCCACCAAGGTCGGATCATCGTGAATGGCACACTCACCGAGCTCAAGCAACTACTTCCGCCCGCCAAGGTTGAGTACGTCGAGAAGCAGCCCAGCCTCGAGGACGTCTTCTTCGCCATCGTTGGTGACAGCGCCAAAGACGGCGATGCGGCGACGTTGACGGAATCTCCGTCCCGCACGAGCAGGGAGCAACTATGACAATGGACTTCTTCACCAACACCGGCGTGCTGCTTCACCGATCTCTGCGCCACGTCAGCCGCAGCCTGGACACCATCATCACGACCACGATCATGCCGATCGCCTACCTGCTGCTGTTCGTCTACGTGTTCGGCGGGGCGATCAAATCAGGATCGCAATCGTACGTGAACTACCTGCTGCCCGGCATTCTGCTCATCACGATTGCATCGGGCATTTCGTACACCTCGTACCGGCTCTTCCAAGACATGCAGGGCGGCATCTTCGAGCGTTTCCAGTCCATGCCGATCGCACGGTCGTCCGTGTTGTGGGCGCACGTATTGACCTCGCTCGTCGCCAATCTGATCTCGCTCGGGGTCGTCCTGCTCGTCGCCCTCCTCATGGGCTTCCGCTCGGGTGCGGGAGTGCTGGCGTGGCTTGCGGTCGCCGGTCTCTTGATCCTTTTCACCCTGGCGCTGACGTGGATCGCCGTAATCTCTGGCCTTTCCGCGAAGACCACGGACGGAGTGGCCGCGTTCTCCTACCCTCTCTTGTTCCTGCCGTTCGTTAGTTCAGCATTCGTACCGACCAGCACCATGCCCGGCCCGGTGCGTGCCTTTGCCAAGCACCAACCGGTCACGTCCATCGTTAACTCGATCCGTGACCTGTTCACTCAGCAGCCGGTCGGCCCCGACATCTGGATTGCCCTTAGCTGGTGTGTCGGCATCCTTATCGTCGCCTACTTCGTTGCCATGAGCGCCTACCGCCGCAAGATCTCTTAGGTCAGCCTCATTAGAGGAAGCGTACGGCGCAGAAAGTGGACGGTAGCAAGCAATAGGGTTCGGATACGGTTCATGCGCCCCGTCCGGTTAGGTTCGTAGGCTACAGACATGGTGGCATCTCGTTCGCGTGGTCTCCCCGCCGTGACAGTGGAGCGTGTGGCCGGGCTTGCCTCTCCGGCTACAGAGCCGTGGCCGATACCGTGGTGACACCCCCCAGCGCGGCGCCAAGGTCACGCGCGGAGATGGCGGAGGCCGGGCGCGCGATGCGCTCTCGAGTCCCTCGCCGCAGTCATGGCGACTGGCAACCGGTCCCCGAACGACCAGACCCCCTTGACATTCTCGAAGGGACGAACGCGAATCGCTTGCAGCATCTGATCCCAGTCCGCCACGGTCGGATGATGGCATCGCCATTCGCCTTCTACCGGGGAGCCCCTGCGGTCATGGCGGCAGACCTTCATCTCACGCCGTCAATGGGAATCGACCTGCAGATCTGTGGCGACGCCCACCTTCTCAACTTCGGCACGTTCGCTACGCCCGAACGCCATCACGTCTTCGATCTCAACGACTTTGACGAGACCCACGTAGGGCCTTGGGAGTGGGACATCAAGCGTCTGACTGCCAGTCTGGTGGTGGCGGCGAGAACAGCGGGACTCAACGACAGCGACGGGGTCACCGCTGCACAGCATTGCGTGGCGGAGTATCGCACCGAAATCGCGAAGATGGCCGAACTCTCTGCATTTGAGGTGTGGCACTCGTGGCTAGAGGTGGAGTCGATCGTCGCCGACGCGCCTGATAAGCCCGCCCGCGTTCTCGCCAAGCAAAGCGTCGCCAAGGCACGCCAACGCACGAGTCTGCAGGCACTATCGAAGCTCACCGTCGTCCTCGACGGCCGCCGGGTGATCGTGGAAGATCCGCCAGTGGTGGTCCGCCTCAGTGACGCGGAACTGGAACAGGCCCATGGCTTCGTCAAGGCCTATCTGGCCACTTTGGATCCCGACCGCGCGCTCTTGTTGGATCGCTACGAGTTCGTGGACGCCGCGCTCAAGGTCGTGGGCGTGGGTAGTGTGGCCACCCGCTGCTACGTCGTGCTGCTAGCCGGTAAGGCGGATCTCGACCCTCTCTTCCTCCAGGTCAAAGAGGCCCAGGCTTCCGTCTTGGCGCCCTATGTCGGTGCGACTCGGTACAGGAATCAAGGCAGGAGGGTCGTCGTCGGCCAGCGGATCATGCAGGCGGCGAGCGATCCGTTCTTGGGTTGGGCGCGCGCCGACGGCTTCGACACCTACGTCCGCCAGCTGCGTGACATGAAGGGGTCGGCGCCGCTGGACGTCGCCCGTCCCGAAGACCTGATCCTGTACGGGCGACTCTGTGGAGCCGTGTTGGCCCGCGCCCACGCGCGAGCGGGCGAACCAGCGCTCATCTCTGGGTACCTGGGCTCGAGCGCCGCTTTCGACGAAGCCGTGGCGGCGTTCGCCTTGGCCTACGCCGACCAGAACGACCGAGACTTTGCGTCGTTCTTGAGTGCTATCCGCTCCGGACGTGTCCACGCTGAGTCAGGACGATGACCGCGTTCTGGAACGCGTCGAGAACTCACTAGCGCTTGAATTCAAGAACCGCCGTCAGGATGGCTATCACCAGAAGCAGTCCAGGAGTGGCTAGCTCGTGCAACTTCGCCCGAACTCTCAGGTGCGACGAGACGGCGCCAAGGAAGTAGAGCGCGAAGCCGAGCGACGCGGCGTCGCCCAGTGGCCTGATCCAGATGCCCACCACAAGCCCGAGCACTCCGAGGATCTCCAGTGAGGCGAGAAGCGGGATCTGCGGCGGCGTCACCCCAACGCTGGTGAGCGATTCGACGATTGCCGGAGCCTTGTTGAGCTTTCCCACTGCCGACGCGAGGGCGGCTAGTCCGAGCAGTCCGGCGACGATGTCGAGTGCGATTTTCATGTTTTCTTCCTTTCAGATTCCACCGCCACGTCCACCGCGCCACCGTTGGTAAGGATCACCGGTCGGCCGTGAAGATTTCTTAGTCGCATGTCGTCATTAAGTGTATGTTGGGACAACTATTGTTGTAACACAAAGGGGGGTCATGGAGAGAGTTCCGGTTCTCGTCGTGGGCGGCGGGGGTGCCGGCTTGGCGGCATCGATGTACTTGAGCCAGATGGGCATCGGACACCTGCTGGTCAGTGCGCTTCCAACCACGTCCGTACTGCCAAAGGCGCACGTCATCAACCAACGGGCGATGGAGAACCTCAGCGACTTCGGCATCGTCGACCAGGTCATCGCCGCCGGCACGCCGCCCGAGCAGATGAGCCACACGGCCTTTTACGCGGGATTCGCGGGTCACCCTCTCGCCGGCCGAAAGCTCTGGAAGATGGAGCTGGGGTGGCAGTGGCGCCGACCCGGAGTGGGCTCAGGCGAGCCCGTTCACGTCGACTAATTTGCCCCAGCTGCGTCTCGAACCGATTATGAAGGCACGTGCCGAACAGCTTGCTCCGGGCTGCGTTCGATTCGGCCACAAGGTCACGGGTCTCAAGCAGGATGTCGGTGGCGTCACCGTTCAGGTTGAGAACGTGGCGACGGGCGAAGGCTACGAGGTCCGCGCCGACTACGTCATTGCGGCCGACGGCGGTCGAACGGTCGGTTCCCTGGTCGGGGTAGAACTGGAGGGGGATCGACGTCTCGCCCAAGAGGTGTCGGTTCACCTGAGCGCGGATCTCTCGCAATTCTGCGAGGACCCCGACGTTCTCATCCGATGGATCTTCTTGCCGCACGACCCCGTCGCGCTGTGCGTCCTTGTTCCCATGGGGCCGACGAAGTGGAGCGGCGAGTCCGAGGAATGGGTGTACCACACGAACTACGACTTGGATGACGAACGGGCCTTCGACGACGAGGCGGTCGTGGCCGATATGCGGTTCCGTCTCGGCGTTGGGGACATCCCGATCACGGTGCATATGGTGTCGCGATGGACGCTGTGCGGACTCCTTGCGGACAAGTATCAGGCGGGAAGAGTATTCATCGTCGGTGACGCGGCGCACCGTCACCCGCCCACGGGTGGGCTCGGGCTCAACAGCGCCTTCCACGATGTGCAGAATCTCTGCTGGAAACTCGCCTTCGTTCTTCGGGGGTGCGCTGGTCCTTCGCTTCTTGGGACGTACCACAATGAGCGACGACCGGTCGACGCCCACAACGTGCAGCGTTCGGTGGAGAACTCCTTCCAGTACATCCTCACTGCCTTCGAGATGGGCCTCGGAGCTACGGGAGAGACGGCGGAGGAAAAATGGGCTCGTATGGAGCGGTTTGTCTCGGAGGATCCTGAAGACACTGCTGAACGAGCAAAGGTCATGAGGCTCTTTGTGCCGCACTCGATGGAGTTCCACGAGCACGACGTCGAGTAC
>JBAUSF010000098.1:0-45665 GCA_049581565.1 Acidimicrobiales bacterium | reverse complement strand
TACCGTCTGATCACGGGATTCGTCTCTGGCGGAGCGAGCCTCATTCGTCTCAGACGACCGTGCGATAAACAGAGGAACCGCCTGAAGACGCTGAGCATCTGACATCGGCGGGGCTCAACGATGGGGTCTTGTGGGCTACGGGATCGTGCGGCGTTCACCCCATAGCCCGTTGCGAGAGCCCAACTGGAGACCAGAGAGCCGCGGGGGCTAGACTGTTTTTCCTGTGCGTAGCCCTTGGGCCGCCAGCCATTTCGTAGAGGAGTTCTCATGTCACAGGTCACGTTGCACGCGTCGACAAGCCGCGCGCAGGGCTCGGCCAACTCCCGGCGCCTCCGTCACCAGGGCGCTATTCCCGGCGTCGTCTACGGCCACGGCGTGGACCCGCTGCCGGTCTCGGTGAACGCCAAGGAATTCCGCACCGCAGTCTCGGGCGAGCAGGGCCTGAACGCGGTGATCACGCTCGACGCCGACGGCACGACCTTCACGGTGATGGCGCGTGAGCTCCAGCGCCACCCCGTTCGTGGCACCGTCTCGCACATCGATTTCCAAGTCGTTGACCGCAACCAGGAAGTCGTCGCCGAAGTGCCGCTGCACGTCATTGGCGATGCCGTGGAAGTTCGTCACGCCGACTGGGAGGTCGACCAGCAGGCGTTCAGCATCGAAGTGCGTTCGCGGCCCGACCTGATTCCCCACTTCGTCGAGGTCGACATCACGGGGCTCACCGTCGGTGGCGCAATCCGCGTCGGCGACGTCGTGCTGCCCGAAGGCGTTGAAGCGGCTGGCGATCCCCTGGTGTTGGTCGTGGCGACCCACGCTGGGCGCGCCGCGGCGAAGACCGCCGGCCCGGCTGACGCTCCCGCGACGGAGTAGTTCGTCGTGGCGCTTCGGCGCACTCGTGAGAGCGACCGGCGCGGTGAGCCGAGTGTGCTCCTCATCGTCGGACTCGCCAATCCCGGCTCGGAGTACGAAGGGTCTCGCCATAACGTGGGCGGCGACACCGTGCGGCAAGTGGTTGCCCGGCGCGGAGGCACGTTCAAACTCGAAGCGCGTCAGCGGGCCCAGAGCGTCACACTGAGGACCGCACGCGGGCCCGTCACCCTGGCCGTGCCGATCACGTTCATGAACGAGTCCGGGTCGGCACTGCCGCCCCTGCTGCGGCGAACGTCGATCGACGACGTTGCGAATCTGATCGTCGTCCATGACGAACTCGATCTCGAACCTGGACGACTCCAACTCAAGTTTGGCGGAGGGCTTGCCGGACACAACGGCCTGCGCTCGATCGCCCAGACGCTCGGCACTCAGGACTTTGCCCGGTTGCGCATTGGCATCGGCAAGCCACCGCGCAAGGAACAAGGCGCCGACTACGTGCTGAAGCGCCCCACGGGCAAGCTCCGTGAAGCGATCGCCCACGACGTGGCGCTGGCGGCAGACGCGCTCGAGACGATTCTCGACTACGGCTTTGACGACGCGCAGCAACGCGTCAACGCATCGTGAGTGACGGCGGCCTTCGACGCGTCCTCGATCGGCTCGCGCCCGCGATGCGCGCCTCGGTCGTGTCAGGGTCGTTCGTCGCGTCGAGCTACGCGACGCCGCTCGCCCTGGCCGCCCTCTCGCTCGAGCGGGAGCTCGTCATCGCCGTCACCGCCACCTCGAGCGACGCGGAACACCTCACCGACGCGCTGAGTGCGTGGCTCGGCGAGAGCGAGGTCGCGCAGTGGCCGGGCTGGGATACCCACCCTCTCGAGCGCGTGAGTCCAGACAGTCAGGTGATGGCGATGCGCTCGCTGCTGCGTTGGCGACTGCGCGAGGGGCGTGCGCCGCGGGTCATTATCGCGTCGGCGCGTTCCATCGCCCAGCTCCTGTCGCCGGAACCGCTGCGCGCTCCGTTTCATCTCCGGTGCGGTACCGAGATGGAGCGCGACCAGTTCGTTGCGGGGCTCGTCGACATGGGCTATCGCCGCGAGCACCTTGTCGAGCACCGCGCGGAGATCGCCGTGCGCGGCGGCATCGTCGACGTGTGGCCGGCTCAAGGCGACGAGCCCTTGCGCCTGGACTTCTTCGGTGACGAGATCGAGCGTCTGACGGTCTTTGACATCGCCACCCAACGCTCGACGCACGACGTCGACGAGGCGCTCGTCGCGCCAGCGCGCGAATGGGTGCCCGGGACCTTGACGCGCTCACGGGCCGAGGCGCTCGCCGAGAGCGCCCCGTGGGCGAGCGCGACCTTCGACCGGCTCGCGTCCGGCCAGCTCTTTGACGGGATGGAGGGCTGGATGGGGCTCTTCATCGATGAGCCGCGAACCCTCCTTGATGAGGCGAAGAGCGCTACGGTCGTCGCCGTCGAACCCGCGCGCGTTCGCGCGCGCCTCGTCGAGCTCCTTGGCGAGGAACGCGAACTCACCGATGTCGTCGCGGCGACCTGGCGAGCGAGCGAAGAAGTGCCGCTTTTGCACCGCGACTACGAGCACGTGCTCGAAGGTCGAATCGACATCGCCCTCGACACCAACGTCGCTTCGGCGGACGCCACCATCACGTCACCGCCCGTCGTGCAAGGCGACGCGTCACGCATCGCCGCGCACGTGCGGGGCTGGTCGAAGGATCGCCGCGGTGTCATTTTGACGTCGACCCCCGCCGCGATCGAACGCATGGCCGACCAGCTGCGCGCCGAGGGGCTCGACGTTACGACGGACCCGAACCACGTCCTCAAGGCTCGTCTCAGCGTGCTCGAGAGCCAGCTGCCGAGTGGCTTCTTCCTCGACGAGCCCGAGATCGTTGTCTGGAGCGAGAGCGATCTCACGGGTCGACGCAGTCAACGCCGCGTGGCGCGCACGCGCACGAGAAACGTCGACGGATTCTTCGACGATCTCGCGATCGGCAGCTACGTCGTTCATCGTCAGCACGGCGTCGCGAGATTCTCGGGTACCACGACGCGCGCGATCAACGGCGTGACGCGCGACTACCTCATTCTCGAGTTCAAAGATGGACGCAGCTACTGGCCGACCGAGCAGATCGACGCACTCACGCCCTACACCGGCGGCGACGGTCCGGCGCTCTCGCGCATGGGCGGTGCGGAGTGGCAGAAGACCCGCGCCAAGGCCCGCGCCGCCGCATTTCTCGTTGCCCAAGAGCTGGTTGACCTCTACCGATTGCGCACGGTCGCCGAGGGCCACGCCTTCGCACCGGACACGGCGTGGCAACGAGAGATGGAAGAGCTCTTTCCCTATACGCTGACGGCCGACCAGGCCCAGTCGATTCGTGACGTGAAGGCCGACATGGAATCCCTGCGTCCGATGGACCGCCTCGTCTGCGCCGACGTCGGCTTCGGCAAGACCGAGGTCGCCCTTCGCGCGGTCTTCAAGGCTGTCCAGGACAACTATCAAGCGGCCGTGCTCGTGCCGACGACGCTGCTCGCGAGTCAGCACTTCGCCACGTTCTCCGAGCGCTACGCTGGCTTCCCGGTAAAGGTCGCACTAATGAGTCGCTTCGTTGACGACGTTGAGATGAAAGCGACGCTCGAGGGGCTCGCCGACGGCACGATCGATGTCGTGATCGGCACGCATCGACTCTTGAGCGACACCGTCACGTTCAAAAAGCTCGGGCTGCTCGTCGTTGACGAAGAGCAGCGCTTTGGCGTCCAGCACAAGGAGGCGATCAAGTCCCGCTCGGTCGGCATCGATGTCTTGACGCTGAGCGCGAGCCCTATACCGCGCACGCTCGAGATGGCCTTCACGGGCATACGCGATCTGTCCATGATCACGACGCCGCCCGCCGATCGTCGCCCCATTCTCACGCACGTGGGCGAGTACAACGAACCGGCTGTCGTCGAAGCGATTCGCCGCGAGCTCCTGCGCGAAGGGCAGGTCTTCTTCGTGCACAATCGGGTGACCGACATTGATCAGGTTGCTCGCCGCCTCGGACAGCTGGTGCCAGACGCGCGCGTCGCGGTCGCACATGGTCAGATGGACGAAGGGACCCTCGAGCGGGTGATGGTCGACTTCTGGGAGCGGCGTTTTGACGTGCTCGTCTGCACGACGATCGTGGAGTCCGGTATCGACCTTCCCTCAGTGAACACCCTCATCGTGGACCGGGCCGAGCGCCTCGGACTCGGCCAGCTCCACCAGCTGCGTGGACGAGTCGGGCGTAGCGGTCAGCGGGCCTACGCCTACCTCTTTCACCCCGCCGACCAGGTTCTTACTGAGACCGCGTACGAGCGGCTGCGCACGATTGGTGACAACACCGCGCTCGGCAGCGGATTCAAGATCGCTATGCGCGACTTGGAGATCCGTGGCGCGGGTAATCTGTTGGGCCACGACCAGTCGGGTCCCGTGGCGGCTGTTGGCTACGACCTCTACGTGCAGCTCGTCGCCGAAGCCGTCGCCGACGCGAAGGGCTTGCACGTGCCCGAAGTCACGCCGATCAATCTGGACGTGCCCGGCGAAGCGCACCTACCAAAGGATTACGTCGAAGCCGACGACGCGCGACTCGAGGCGTACCGTCGTCTCGCGGGCGTGACGACCATCGACGAGCTCGAGGATCTCAAGAACGAGTGGATCGACCGATACGGTGCGCTCCCCGCACCCGCGAGCGGACTGCTCGAGCTCGCGCAGCTTCGTCTTGTGTGTCTGTCGATCGGCGTGACGTCGATCGTCGTCATGCCAGCGCGCGTCGGGGTTCGATCAAAGCCGGTGCTGCGGCTCGGTCCGCTCACACTCACCTTCAGCCAGCAGATTCGACTTCGTCGCGCCTACGGTTCGAGTGCGTACAACGAATCGACGAAGGAACTTCGACTCGAGCTCGCGCCCAGCGAGGTCGCGCCCATCGCGATCGTCACACTGCTCGAAGAGCTCCAAGCGCCGGCGACTGAGGCCGCTGGGTGACTCGGTAGCATGAAAGGGTGCGCCGCCTCGTAGCCCTGTTTGTTATTGCCCTTTTGGGGGCCGCCCTGTACGGACTCAGCAACTCTTCTTCGGGGGTGAGTGTCAACCACGACACCGTCTCAGGACCGACCTTGCGCGCGGAACTGTCGGCGATCTCCCACCACAACACCTTGCAGTGCTTCATCACCGCGCTCGACCCGACCAACTACGCGCCCGGTGCGGGGGGCTACTCGATCAAGGCCTCGGGGGCGGCCGCCTGGGCCAACCTGCGCGTCGAGGGACTCGCCATCAACCAGTATGTCGAGACGAAATACCACTTCGTACCCGACGCCGCAGTCCTCGCCGCTGCCAAGGCTTCGCTCGAAAGCGAAATGACCGAGCAGGCGAAGGCGAACTCGCTCACCTGTCCGGGAACGTCCGCTGAGGCGCTTGCCGAGATGCCCGCCGAGATGCGCACCGCCGAAATCCAGTCTCAGGCCACTTCGCAGTACCTGGTGAACAAGGTGAAGGCGGCCATTCCGCTCACTACGAACGCCACGCGTCAGTACTACAACGAGCACGTGGCGGACTACGACACGCTCTGCGTGTCAATCGCGCTCGTCTCGCCCAGTGAGGTCAGCGCCTTTACGAGCGCCGAAGCGTCGGGCATGAGCGTTGCCGCGCTCGCAAAGAAGTACTCCCAAGACCCTTCATCGGCAACGGGCGGTGCGTACGGCTGTTACAGCCCGACGAACACGTCCTACGCCGGTGTGCGCGCTGACGTGGCGACCGAAGCTCTCGACGTGTTTTCGACGACGCCTCGCTACATCAACTACAACAGCGCGGAATACGCGCTCTACGTCGCGGTCACCAAGCGCACGGTTACGCCCTTCGCTCAGGCCGAGTCGGCCGTGCTCTCGGACCTGCAGAGTTTGAACGCGCAGGCCGCATTGAGCGAGAAGGATGAACTGCTCGCCGAGGCCGCCGTGTACGTTGACCCGGCCTTTGGCCAATGGGGAACCGGGACGACAGGCCCCGAGGTCTTCGCGACCACCGCACCCGCGGCGTCCTCGGTGCCGGGGGCGACGAGTCTCAGCTCCGCGAAGACGACCACCTATAAGTGAGAGCGGTCGTACGCGTCGTCGGACTCGGGCCTGGCGACTTTGGTGACGTAACGCAGCGGACCATCCAGCTGATTCGCGACTCACCCGTCGTGCGAATGAGAACCCGGGTGCACCCGAGCGCCGCCCACTTCATGGACGTCGAGAGCTATGACGAGTTCTACGAGCGCGCGGAGTCCTTCGACGATCTCTATCGCGCCATTGTGGACGACCTGGCAGCGCTCGCGAGCCACGCGCCTGGCCGCGAGGCGCTCTACGTCGTGCCGGGTTCGCCCACCGTCGCCGAGCGCACCGTCGAGCTGCTGCGCGAGCGAGAAGACGTCACGACGGTGCTCGAGCCCGCCGTGTCGGTGATCGACCTCGCGTGCGCGGTCCTCGGGCGCGACCCGATGGCTTCGGGCCTTCGCGTCGTCGACGCGCTCGCCTCGACCAGTGATCTTCGTGGTCCCGGGCCTCTGCTGATACTCCAGGCCTACTCGCCAGAAGTGCTCGCGAGCGTCGCCGATCGATTGCCCGATGAGTGTGAGGTGACGGTACTGCACCACCTCGGCCTCGACGATCAAGTCGTAACGACGATTCCCGCGGGCCAGCTCGTCACCTTCGCCGACGCCGATCATCTGACGTCGCTCTGGGTAGATGGACTGCGCGACGCGGGCGAAGCGATGAGCGACTTGGTCGACTTCATGAAGCGCCTGCGTGCGGAGTGCCCGTGGGACCAAGAGCAAACGCACGCCTCGCTGACCCGCCACCTCCTCGAAGAGGCGTACGAGACGATCGACGCACTGGAGGCCTTCGATCGGGCCGCCGCTCGTGGCGAGGTCGACGATGCGCTCATCGACCACGTTGAAGAGGAGCTCGGCGATCTGCTCTTTCAGATTGTCTTTCACGCCGAGCTCGGCGACGAGGAAGGCAATTTCACGCTTGCCACCATCGCTGACGGGGTGCGCGACAAGCTCATCGGGCGCCACCCGCACGTCTTTGGCGACGTGACGGTGAGTGGCGCGGAGGAAGTTGCGTCGCGTTGGGAGGTACTTAAGCGAGACGAAAAGGGTCGAGAGAGCGTCGTCGACGGCATCGCCTGGCAGCTGCCCGCCCTGACGCTCTACACGAAGCTGCTGCGCAAGGCGGCTCTTGTTGACGCCGCCGTCGAATCGGGAGAGACGGCACGTCAACGTGCGCTGACGGCGATCGCGTCGCTGCCCCTTAAGAGCGAGTCCGTCGGTGACGCCGAGTCGTCGTCGAACGTCGACGACGCGTGGGGCGACGCAGTGAGCGCACTCGTGGCCGCCGCTCACTCTGCGGGTGTCGATCTCGAGGGAGTGTTGCGTGAACGTTCGGCGACGTTGCGTGAAGAGATTCGCGCGAGCGAGGGACGGGTTTAGCGTCAAGATTCGAGGAGTAACGTTGACTTGAAAAGGGAGACGTGTATGAGCGCGATCGAAGTCGTCCTAGGCCGCCAGATTCTTGATTCTCGGGGCAACCCGACCGTCGAAGCCGAGGTGCACCTCGAATCCGGTGCGATCGGGCGGGCGGCCTCGCCATCAGGCGCATCGACGGGCAAGCACGAAGCCGTCGAGCTGCGTGACGGCGACGTCGCCTTTGGCGGCAAAGGGGTGCTCACGGCCGTCGACTACGTCAACGGCGAGATCTCCGACGCGCTCGAGGGCTACGAGGCGGAAGATCAGCGAGCGATCGACTTCGCGATGATCGACCTCGACGGCACCGACAACAAGTCCCGGCTCGGGGCGAACGCCATGCTCGCCGTCTCCCTCGCAACGGCGAAGGCCGCCGCCATCGAGTCGGACCTGCCGCTCTATCAGTACATCGGCGGCGTGAACGCGCACGTGCTGCCCGTGCCAATGATGAACGTCGTGAACGGTGGCGTGCACGCGAAGAACACCATTGACTTTCAAGAGTTCATGGTCATGCCCATCGGCGCCGCGTCGTTCAGCGAAGCGCTGCGCTGGGGCGTCGAGACGTACCACGCTCTCAAGGGTCTCTTGACCAAGCGCGACCTGCACACCGCCGTCGGTGACGAAGGCGGCTTCGCGCCGGACCTGCCCGACAACGAATCCGCGGTGAAGATTCTCGTAGAAGCAATCGAATCGACTGGACGCAGGCCCGGGATTGACGTCGCGATCGCGATGGACCCCGCGGCGAGTGAGTTCTACCGCGACGGTGTCTACCACCTCGACGGCGAGGGACGCGTGCTGAGCAGCGACGAGCTCATCGACTACTGGGTAGACCTCTGTGGTCGCTATCCCATCGTGTCGCTCGAAGACGGCATGGCCGAAGAGGACTGGGACGGATGGGAAAAGCTCACGAGCAAGCTCGGCGAAAAGCTACAGCTCGTTGGCGACGACATCTTCGTCACCAACACCACGATCCTGCAAAAGGGCATCAACCGCAAGGTTGCAAACTCGTTGCTCGTAAAGCTGAACCAGATCGGCACGCTCACCGAGACACTCGACGCCGTTCGTCTCGCCAACGTCAATCGCTACAGCACCGTGATCTCGCACCGATCGGGCGAGACCGAGGACGTGACGATTGCGGACTTTGCGGTGGCGACAAACGCCGGCCAGATAAAGACCGGCGCCCCGGCGCGTACGGACCGAGTCGCGAAGTACAATCAATTGTTGAGGATCGAAGAGCAGCTCGGTGACCAAGCCCGATTTTTGGGGGCGAGATCATTGTCGGGAGCGTCAGGTGTCAGCAACTCGTAGCGTCAACACTCGCGAGCACAACCGCTGGATGGTACCGCTCGCCCTCGTGACGGCGGCGGTGATCGTGGTTGGTTGGTTTCCCGCGAAGGCGCTGCTGCACCAGCAGACCCAGATCGACGCCACGGCGGCCCAGATCAGAGCGCTGCAGAATCAGGAACAGTCGCTCAAGCAAGAGTCGAAGACGATTGATTCGAAAGCGGCGGCAATGCAGCTCGCCCGCGAGCAGTACCAGCTGGTCTCGCCCGGCCAGAGCCTCATTCAGGTGCTGCCGGAAAACTCCTCGGGGCAAGTTTCGGCGACCTCGTCCGATCCGGGTTTCCAGCCACTGGTCGCTCCTTCGGACGCCGCGCCGGCGACCGGGACCGCGTCGCACGCGAAGAGCGGTCACACCGGCTTTGTCTCGCGTCTCGTGCGCACCCTCGAGTTCTGGCGTTGACATTCAGGGACGCGTCGCCCGACGACGAAGCGCTCGTTGAATCGCTCGTTGGTCGCCCACTCGCCGGACGCTTCGCGGTAGCGGTACGCGACAAGGACGGGCGTCCGATCGTCATCGAGAACGAGCCGCACCTGCGCGACGGCACGCCGATGCCCACGCTTTTCTGGCTCGTTGACCCCGAACTGCACGACGCTGTCAGCCGACTCGAAAGCGATGGGGGAGTCCACCGCTTCGAAGAGCTCGTGGATCCGGCCGATCTGGCGCGCGCGCACGAGGAGTACGCGAGGCGACGCGACGCGGCGACGGTACAGAAGAAGCTCGTCCGTGCAACGGGCGGGGTCGGGGGCACCCGGGTCGGCGTGAAGTGCCTCCACGCCCATCTGGCCAACTATCTCGCCGGGGCCGATGACCCCGTTGGCGAGCTCGTCGCCGCCGCGCTCGACGTGGAGTCGTTCGTGATCGAAGACGTTCGTGCCTGAGGCGGTCGCCGCCTTCGACTGCGGAAGCAACTCGACGCGACTGCTCGTCGCCGACTCGTCGGGCGGGACGCTCGCCCGCGAGATGAACATCACGCGCCTCAGCGAGGGCGTTGACGCGTCGGGTTCCCTTCGACCGGACGCGATGGAGAGAACCTTCGACGTCCTACACACGTATCGCCGCGACTGCGATGGGTTCGGTGTCACTCGGGGGCTGCTCGTGGCGACCTCTGCGGTGAGAGACGCCACCAACGGCGCGCAGTTTCTTGCCACGGCCCACGAGATCTGTCGCGTTGAGGCGCGCGTCCTCGAAGGGAACGAAGAGGCGGCGCTCTCCTACGCCGGGGCGGTCGGCGACCTGGAACCGGCCGACGCCGCGACAATGATCGTCGACATTGGCGGAGGATCGACGGAGCTCGCGGTCGAACTCGATGGTCGCCTCATCAGCTACTCCATGCAACTCGGCTGTGTTCGAGTCACCGAGCGGGCCCTCGGACGAGGAGTCGTCACACCCGCGAGCGAGGCGGCCGCTCGCCGCATGATCGACGAGCAGCTCGACCTCGCCTTCCTCGCTCAGCCCGAGTTCGCTCGAGTCGTCGGTTGCGCGCGCCTCGTGGGGCTCGCGGGAACTGTCGCAACGCTCGCTCAGCTGGACGCCGGGCTCACCCGCTACGACCGAGCCGTCGTCCACCACCGAGTGCTCTCTCGAGGGACGGTGCAGCACTGGCGTGACATCCTCGCCGGCGAAGCGCCCGCCGAGCGGCTCGAGCATCCCGGCATGGTCGTCGGGCGAGAAGACGTGCTGGTGGCCGGGCTCTACGTGCTCGACGCGGTGATGGAGCGCTTTGGCACCGAGTGGCTCGTCAGCTCCGAGAGCGACATTCTGGACGGAATTGTCACGTCGGTGGTGCGCTCTTTGCGCCCGTTAGGGTGACCTGTAACGATAGAGGAGTGAGGCCTCGATCATGGTGACGACTCGAAGCGCGGTGTATTCGCCCATCACGCTGCACGGGCGTCGGGTCGTGCTGCGCACGATGACCGACCAGGACTATGACGCCTGGCACGAGGTGCGCGCCCGCTGCCACGACTGGCTGCTCAAGTGGGAGCCGCGTTCGGCGCACGCTGCTCATCTCGCCGAAGACCATCGAAGCTTCGTGAGCCGCTGTGCGATCAGGGAGCGCGAGCGTCAGATAGGAACGGGATTTGGCTTTGGCATCTTCGTCGATGGGCGTTTCGTCGGAGAGATCACCCTTTCTTCGATCCAGCGCGGTCCGCTCCAGTCGGCCTACATCGGCTACTGGATCGACGAGGCCGTGGCGGGGCAAGGTCTCATGCCCGAGGCGGTCGTCACGATGCTCCAGTACGCCTTCGAGTCGCTTCGACTGCACCGCGTCGAGATCAACATCATCCCGCGCAACGCGGCCTCTCGTCGGGTGGTCGAGAAGCTCGCCCTGCGCTTTGAGGGCATCTCCGAGCGCTACCTCGAGATTGACGGCGCCTGGGAGGACCACGCGCGCTACGCGATCACGGCCGAAGAGTGGAGCGACCGCGCACCAGAGCTCGTGACGAACTGGCTCTTGCCGCGACGAGACTAGAAGGGCTCGAAAGCCTTCGCTATCTGGGAGTCGCTTCCCACCACGTTGCTAGACGGCTTCGAAGCGACGTCCGCGTAGTTCCGAGATCGTCGTCGGACGAAGCGACCCGCCGAGCGCGGCAGCGATGCCGACGCCGCCGAGACCCCCGTCGCGACCGACGACGAGCAGCGCGTTGTCTCCGCCGCGCGCAAGGACGAGCCCATGAACTCGGGCGTCTCGCGCCAGCGGGACGATACTCTCGGCGGACACGTCGGGCGCCAGTTCTACGGCGAGCGTCGCGTAGGTGGTCTTGGGAATCTCGCGAATGTCGCTGATCATGTTGCGTGCGACCCTCGCGGGGTGCACCGAGGAGCCAGTCACGTCCTGCCACGTCACGAGGAGCGGCTTCACCTTGAGTCCTAGTTGGTCGGCGAGGTAGAACAGTTCCACGTCAAAGGCGAAACGGTCGATCATCGCGAGGTTCGCCAAGACCCGCGCCGGTCCGAGGCGCAGTGCCTTGCAGCCGCACTGTGTATCACGCACGGATGTGTGGGTGTAGTGACGCACGACCGCGTGAAAGAACGAGCCGCTCAGCGTGCGCAGGTACGAGTCGTAGTTGATGCGGCCGGCGACGGCTCGTGATCCCGGCACGAAGTCGCTGTCGCGAAGGGCGGTGATGAACAGCGGGAACTGCGCGGGGTCGATCGCCATGTCGGCGTCGGCGGTGATCACGTTGGCGCCGGTCGCGAGCGAGATCCCAAGGCGCAGCGCCGCTCCTTTGCCGAAGTTGGCGGGCTGTTGGACGAAGCGCGCGTGCTCGAGGTGCCCGTAGACGTCGTGGGCGCGCTTCATCGTGTCGTCGGTCGAGCCGTCGTCGACGACGATGACCTCAAGCGTCGACGGGTCGAAGCTCTCAAGGAGCACGGCGAGGCGCGCGTAGCCCGCGGCTAGGCGTTCGCGCTCGTTGTAGGCCGGAATGATGAGGGAAAGTTCGACGGTCACGTTAGGGACGGGCGGCGCCGATGAGCCCAGAGGTGAAGAGCGGAGCGAGCGAGACGTCGGTACCGGTGTAGGGCGCGGCGATCGTGGTGTCGACGCCCCAGGGACCAGAGCCCACGTACATCACGACGTGATCGACTTCGCTGTCGCCGTCAAGGTTGTAGTAAAAGAGGAGGTCACCAGGCTGAAGATCGGTGAGGGCCACGTGCAGCAGCGAGGGCCACTGCGACTCGGTGGTGCGAGGGATCGAGATGCCCGTTTGCGCCCAGGCCCACTGGACGAGCCCCGAGCAGTCAAAGCCGACGCCGGGGGTCTCGCCGCCCCAGACGTAGGGGACACCGATCTCACGCTCGGCGTTCCTGACGGCGGCGAGACCTTGAGCGGAACTGCCGACTTCGGCGATCGTCACCGTGGCGCTCGCCTGCTGGATCGCTTCGATCACCTGGTTTGCGGCGTTCTGACCACCGACCGCCGACGCCGCCGTGATGGCCTTCTCTTCGGCCGCGGTGTCGTGCTGCTTCGCCGCGCTGATGCCCGCTTGGATCTCGTAGTTGATGATCTCGATCTTGAGCTTCCCCTTCACGGTCGAAAGCGTCGCCTGCGTCTGGTTTTCCAGCTCGACGTTTGCCTCGAGCAGCGCCTTCATGTTGTACGCGGCGTTCTCGGCCTTCTTACGTTGGTTCGCCACCTTCGCCACGGTCAGTATCAGCGATCGCTTCTCTCGTTGTAGCTGGGCCTTCAGCACATTGAGGTTGCCGATGACTTCATTTTGGTAGACGGTGCGAGCGTCACTTTGCGAGACGTTCTGATTGAAGAGCGCCGAGATCTGAGTATTCGATGCGCCGAGCACGAAGGCGCGCACAACGTCGTGCACGAGCTTGTTCATCGTGACCTTGATCTGAGCTCGTTTCTTCACCTCTTGGGCCTTCAGTGTCACGATGCTGGCGTTGATCGCGGCGAGGTTCGCCTCGTCCGCGTCGTACTCGTTGGCCGAGATCTCGCTGCGCTGCTCTTGACGGTTGAGGGCGGCCGAGAGGTCGGCGATCGCCTTTTGCGTTTGAGCGATCGAACCTGCCCCCGCCATCGCAGGCAGAACGAGCCACGAGATGCTCAACGTGGCCAAAAGCACGAGAGCGAAACTTCGAATCGTGCTCCGACGACGCACGCGCAACATGTTTCAAGCCTAGTGAGCCCACATAAGAAAACAGGGCGTTTGAGAATTTGGATTAGCGTTACAACGCGATGACGCTGCGTCGGGGGCGTAGCCCAATTGGCAGAGGCAGGGCGCTTAAACCGCCTCCAGTGAGGGTTCGAGTCCCTTCGCCCCTACACAGCGTGGACCAGTTGAATTCTTTAGTAGCGTTGTAGGGTGGCTAAAAGCACCTCAGGCAAATGGGTCAGTCGCGTCGGCGCGGCCGGCGGCGGCAAAACGTACAGCAAAGCTCGTCCGAGCAGCTTCTACGCGGTCATCGTGCTCATCGTCGTGCTAGGGCTCGCCCTCGTCGTCTTTTCACGTTACGAGTACCAGCACCCGACCAAGAAAGTCGTGATCCAGCCGGCGATCGGCACGACGCGGTTTGCCGCGATGTCCATTCAGGACTGTGGTGTCACGCTGCCCTACCTCACCGCAGATCCGACCTACAAGGGCGGATTTATCGTTGGGAGCGACGACGTGATCAAGGTCTCGCCGGTGTCGAGCGCGGACGCCGGCAACAACGCGACCGTGAAGACCTTCGCGATCGAGTTCCCGGGACTCCTTGCGACCAAGTCGGAGCTCGCAATACCGAAGCCGACCGGCGTGGCGAACCCGGCGACGACGTTCAAGAACGGCGATGTGTGTGGTCCTAAGACCAAGTACGCGGGCGAGAAGGGCAAGGTCGTCTACGCCTACTGGACCTCGTTCGATCAGAAGAAACCCACGCTCACGACCAACCCGGGGTCCATCAAGTTCGTGAAGGACCTGCGCTTCACCCTGGCCTTCGATCCGCCAGGGGTGACTCCGAACGCGCCGAGTGCGAAGACGGTCGACGCGATGGTGCTCGACGCGACGACGAGTGCGACAACAACGACCACGAGTCCCGCCACGACGACCACGGTTGGTCCGGCGACTACGACGACGACTACGTCGGGCACGACGACCACGACGACCTCGGGCACGACGACGACTACCAAGGGCTGAGTTGCAAGCCATCATTCTGGTAGGGGGGAAGGGTACGAGACTTCGTCCCCTCACGTACGAAACGCCCAAGCAGATGCTGCCGCTGGTCGGCGTGCCGATGATCGAGTGCGTGCTAGAAGCGCTCGGACGCCACGGCGTGACTGACGCAGTTCTCTCGCTCGGCTATCTACCCGACCGGTTCACCGAGGCTTACCCGTCGAACCTGATCTCGGGCGTTCGCGTGGCGTACGCGGTCGAGCCCGAACCTCTCGACACGGCCGGCGCCATTCGATACGCGGCGAGCCTCGCCAAGGTTGATGAGACGTTCCTCGTCGTCAATGGCGACGTGCTGACCGACCTCGACGTGACTTCGCTCCTCGAGTTCCATCGCGAGCGAGGCGCCGAAGTGACGATCGCGCTGCATCCTGTCGAGGAACCCTCCCACTTCGGTGTCGTACCGACGGGTATCGACGGTCGCGTGATTGCCTTTGTCGAGAAACCGCCGCCCGGCGAAGCGCCGACCAATCTGATCAACGCCGGCACGTACGTGTTTGAGCCGCGTGCTCTCGAGCGAATCGCTGCCGAAGGTCGCGTCAGCGTCGAGCGTGAGACCTTTCCGGCGCTGGCCGCGGCGGGCACACTCTTTGCGATGGCGGACCACGCCTACTGGCTCGACACGGGTACCCCGCAGCTGTACCTGCAGGCAAACGTCGACATCTTGAAGGGGCGCAACTCGCAGCACGAGTTCACTGAGATCATTGATGGTTCGTGGCGCTCGGCGTCCTCGACGATCGACGCGTCGGCGACGATCATCAACACGGTCGTCGACGCCGGGTGCGTCGTGGGCGCCGACGTCGTGCTCGAAGACTCGGTCCTGCTACCCGGTGCCATCGTCCAGGGTGGCTGCGAGATTCGCTCGTCGATCATCGGGCCCGAAGCCATCATTGGTTCGGGGTCGATTCTCGGCCCGACGTGCGTGGTCGGCGCCAAAGAGCACGTGGCCGCGGATTCGCAGCTCTCGGGCGACGTGCGACTTGGCGGCGTCTAACTAGCGAAAGAGGTCGTCGTTCTTCAGCCGAACGACGTCTTCGCGCACCGAGCCGACGCCAAAGAACGACTCGTCGAGGCCTCTCACGAGAGCGAAGGGTGTTCCGGCGGCCTTGTGCAGCACCAGGTTCGCGGCCCCGGCAATTTCGTCGATGATGGCGACCTCGGTCGCTTCGAGGAGCCGACCGTTGGTGTCGTACGTGCCGCGCAGATCCAAGACCGGCTTCAGTCCGGCCGAACCGAGCGCCACGTCGGTCACGCCGCGGCGCCACACGCGCCCGAACGTGTCGGTAACGACAACCGCGACATCGACGCCGGTGCGTTGTCCGATGACCGCACGAAGACGCCTCGCCGAGAGGTCTGGATCTTTGGGCAGCAGGACCGCCGTGCCGTCGTCGGTGTTGGAGAGATCGACGCCCGCGTTCGCATTGATGAATCCGTGACGCGTTTCGGTGATGCGCAGCGTCCCTCGTCGACGAAGGATGCGTGTCGCCTCGGCCTCAACGATCGCCACCTTGTGCTCGTCGGTGCCGTCGTACTCGACCACTCGACCTTCTGATTTGGAGACGACCTTGCTCGTCACGACGACGAGGTCGTGGTGGCGGAGCTCCTCGTTCGCGTCACTCAACGCCACGAGCACGAGCGCGGCGAGATCGTCGCCGCGCTGGACCTTCGCGCTCGAGGCGAGGGCCACGAGGCGCAGCTCGTTCATGACGTGACCACCTTGGCGAGCCGCCGGGCCTGTTCGGGGTCCGACATGATCGTGGTCGTGACCTCGACGTTCACCCCGCGGGTTCGAAGCTCGCGGGCGAGGTCGCGGTCAGCCTCGTCGATGATCCACGTGCCGACGAGATCCCCGTAGAAATCCGCGACGCCGAGCACCGAGGACTCGTGGCCGAGCTCGCGCAAGAGTCGGTCGGCGGGGCCCTTCAAGGCCGCACCGTTGATGATCGGTGAGATCGCGACCACATCCGTGGCGCCTCGCACCAGCTCTCGCACACCAGGCACCTGAAGAATGGGCTCGATCGAGATGAGTGGATTGGACGGGGCGATGATGAGGCGAGTCGCACCCGTCATTGCCGATCTCGCCTCATCGCTCAGTCGGGCCGCGGAGGCACCCACCACGTCGATCGAAGAGACGACGACGTCATGATGACGTCGGACGAAGTACTCCTGGAAGGTGAGGCGACCGTCGGGCGTGATGAACTCCGTCGCGATCGCGTCATCGGTTACCGGCAGGACGTCGACGGCAACGTTGAAGTGAGACGCGAGTTCGCGTGTGACCTGCGTTTTCGTCGCGCCCTGACGCAGACGCTCGCTTCGGTAGAGGTGAGTCGCGAGGTCCCGATCGCCGAGCCGGAACCAGGCTTCACCCCCCAGCTGCCCGAGCTCTTCCATGACTCGCCAGGACTCCCCGCGCAGACCCCAGCCCAGCTCATCGTTGTTGAGTCCCGCGAGCGTATACGTGATCGTGTCGAGGTCGGGGCAGATCGTGAGGCCGTGGAGCACGAGGTCGTCGCCCACGTTTACGACGGCGCTCAACTCGCGCGGGTCGGTGACGTCGCTCAGCGCGCGAAGCAGTCGCGCGGCGCCCACGCCTCCACTCAGAACGGTAATCACCCCCGAAACCTTAGGGCGGCGTGGTTAACATCGAGTGCTGTGAGCACTCTCGACGGCGGCTGGCGGGGCTCGCTCGCGTACGTGATATTGCGCATGAACGCTGGTGCCGTCGAGCGGGTCGCCGAAGTGGGGGACTTCTCATCGGTGAGACCTTGGGCGTCGGTCTCAAAGATGGCGGTCGCGATGGCCTTCGGGATCGAAATGGATTGGGGCCTGCACGCCTACACCGAGACGGTCGGGCCGCGTGGGGCCAACTTCGCCAATCTGCTGTCGCACTCGAGCGGGCTCGGCCTCGAAGAGGGTGATCCTGTGGCGCCGGTCGCCACCCGTCGGATCTATTCGAACTACGGCGTCGACCTCGCGGTCCACGGGATCGTCGGCGAGAATCCACCAGCCGAGTGGCTAAACGACCGGGTCTTCGAGCCGCTCGGGATGACCACGACTGCCCTCACCGGCCGTCCCGCCGGGGGCGTGATCGGATCGACGGACGATATGGCCACGCTCGCGCTCGCCTGGCTGCGTGCGGACGCCCTCGCGACTGCGACGCGAGACCGGATGATCCGGCCCTACCTACCCGACCTTGCGGGTGTGGTGCCGGGATTTGGCCGTTTCAACCCGTGCCCATGGGGAATGGGACCCGAGGTGCGCGGCGACAAGCACCACTGGATGGGGGACTGGCCGCCGACGAGCTTCGGGCACTTTGGAATGACCGGCACGCTCATGTTGCTCAACGTCGACGAAGGCATCGGCGTCGTTGCGACCACGACCGAAGACTTCGGGCCCTGGGCGGTGCAGCTCTGGCCCGCCTGGACCAGCGAGGTGCGCGCGGTGGCGCTCGGTTCGTGAGCGCGGACACGCCGCGGGTCGGGCTCGACCTCGACGGTTCACTCGAGTCGCTCGGCAACTCGATGACCGATCTCGCGAACGCACTCGACGCGACGCATACCTGTGAACTCGTACGTTTTCACACGAGCGTTGCACGCACCTCGCCCGCAGAAGCGCGACTCGCGCTGCGTCCCCTGTGGGCCCCTCTGTGGCGCCGCGGGCTCGGGCCCTCGATCGACCGCCTGCTCGGCCCACTCGACGTGGTGCACGTGGCGGGTCGGGCGACGCCCCCGACCAAATCGACCCCACTCATCATCTCGGTCGACGACCTGCGCCCGTTGCGCGGCGAATCGCGAGAGCATCAGCGCGTCGCCCAGCTTCGCCGGGCCGTTCTTCACGGCGCGACGCTCGTGGCGTCTTCTCGCAGCGCGAGTCACGAGGTTCTTCGAGTGCTCGGGGTCGACCGGCCTCAGGTCGTCGTCGTCCCGCCCGCCGTGCCGCTCGTGAGCCCTACCATTGACGGGACCGCGCTCGTGGTCAACCTCACGGGCGTCGTCGAGCCGTTTCTCAAGATGGCGCCCGAGCTCGTGAGTTTTGCGTCACGTCGCGGTGCGCACGTTGAGGCCGTGACGAGCACGAATGTCGCCCAGCGCATTCGCGCGAGCGCGCTCGACGTTCGCCTGCGTCCTCGCAGCGAGGCGCGTGACGCGCTCGCAGAGGCTCGGGTCGTGTTACATATCTCAGACGGTGCGCGATTTCCTTCGTTCGCGATCGCGGCCCTCGCGGCGGGGGTGCCCACAATTGCCCGAGCGACGGCCATCAATCGAGAGCTCCTCTATGGAGCGGCCGCGCTCACCCAGAGTGATGACGAAGTCGTCCCTCTGCTCGAAGAGATATGGGATAGCCACGCTCGTCGGGCGATCATGGTGGCGGCGGGGATGTCCCGGGCGCAGGACTTCGCCCCGGCGACGGCCGCGCGTGCGTACGTCGCGCTCTATCGAGAAGTCGTGCGAGGCTAAGGCGGTGGCCAGAGTCATCAGCATCACGCTCGATCAGTTCTATCGGCCCCAGCCCGGCGGCATCGCTACCTACGTCCGGGGACTGGTGAGCGGACTCGCCGCCCTCGGCGACGAGTCTCTCCACGTCGTCGGTGTCGCGCCGTCGGGCGTGGCGACCCAGCCGGCCTCAGAACTGGCCCTCGACCAGGTGCGAGCGCCCGTGTCGGTCCAGATGCTGACTCGGATCTGGGCGTACTGGCCACTCGGCGTGCCGACGGCGAGCACGGTGGTGCACGCGACGTCCGTGGCCGGCCCCTATCGCGGCGGAGCGCGAGGCGCCGTGCACTCGCTCGCCGTGCACGATCTGCTCTGGCGCGATGAGCCCAGCGCGAGCACACCGCGAGGCATTCGCTTTCACGAGCGACGCCTGCAACTGCTCAAGCGTCGAAGCGACGTGCGCGTCATCCTGACCGCACCCGGACTCGTAGCTCGGCTCGTCGAAGAGGGCTTCGATCCGAACCGACTCCATGAAGTGCGCCTCGGAGTAGACGATGAGACCACGGCGCCCGAGAGCGAAGCGCACGTGCGCGCACTGCTCAACGAACACGGCGTCCAGGGGCCCTTTACGTTGTACGCGGGCACGCGTGAACCACGGAAGAATCTCGAGCGCCTCGTGGCGGCGCACGCCGAGGCCCGAATCGAGCACGCCGAACTCGGACCACTCGTGATCGTCGGACCGCCGGGGTGGGGA
Organism: Acidimicrobiales bacterium; assembly: GCA_049581565.1. Taxonomy (GTDB): domain Bacteria; phylum Actinomycetota; class Acidimicrobiia; order Acidimicrobiales; family RAAP-2; genus RAAP-2. Next base: position 26,081 of record JBAUSF010000098.1, on the reverse strand, counting down.
GAAATTGATCTCGGCGACGCGGTCGTGCTCGGCCTCGTGTCGCGCGCGATGCTGAGGGGGCTCTACCGAGCGGCGACGGTCTTTGCCTACGTGCCGCGGGCCGAGGGGTGGGGACTGCCGCCGATGGAGGCGTTGCACGAAGGATGTCGCGTGGTGGCGAGCGCCACGACACCGAGCGCGCTGCACAACCGCGAAGTCATCCTCGTTGACCCATTCGACGTGTCCGCCATCGCCGGGGGCCTCGTCAGCGCCCTCCGTCTCGACGATGACGAACGGGCACGGTCCCAACGACGCGAGAGCGTGTCGGAGCTCACCTGGCGCAACGTGGCCCTCGACCATCTGGAGAGCTGGCGATGAAGGTTGCACTTGACGTCTCGGCGGTTCCGGTGAGAGTTGCCGGCGCAGGGCGCTACATCGTCGAGATCGCGCGTCGGCTGCCCGCACGCGGCGTCGAGACGACGCTCGTCAGCCGACGAAACGACGCCGAGCGTTGGCGTGAGTTCTCGCCGTCAGCGACGGTCGCGCCACTGGTGCCCGACGGGCGCGTTGCTCGGCTCGCGACCGAGGCGACGCTGCTCGCTCGCAGCTCGGTCGCGCGTACGAGCGATGTGTGGCACGCACCGCACTACACGATGCCTCACGGGACTAGGACGCCAACGGTCGTCACGGTGCACGACCTGACCTTCTTCACCAACCCTGAATGGCACGAGCGATCAAAGGTCGTCTTCTTTCGAAGGGCTATCAGGTATTCGGCCGAGCACGCCCGGGTGCTCGTGAGCGTGAGCGCCTTTAGCGCGCGCCTGATCGAAGAGATCATGCCCGCGCACGCGCCCATCGTGGTGGCACCGCTCGGCGTCGAACTCGGGCAGTTCGAGCAGTCTTCGCCCGACGACCCCGAGTTATTCCATGCCCGCGACCTCCGCGTCGGGGCTCCCTATATTTTGTTTGTGGGCACCGTAGAACCGCGAAAGGGACTCGACGTGCTGCTCGCCGCCTTCGGCGAGGTCGCTCGAGACGACGACTCGGTTGAGCTGTGGCTCGCGGGACAGATCGGTTGGGGCGAGGGCCCGATCGAATCGGCGTTCGCGGCGCACCCCGGTAAAGAGCGCATCCGTCGGCTCGGGTACGTCGACGACGCGCTGCTCGCCGCCCTCTATCGTGGCGCGGCGGTCGTGGCCTACCCCTCGCGAGGCGAGGGTTTCGGTCTGCCGGTGCTGGAGGCACTGGCGTGTGGCGCACAGGTTGTCACGACTCACGGCACGGTGATGGAAGAAGTCGCCGGCGACGCCGCGCGCCTCGTCCCGGTCGGCGACGCGCACGCGCTCGCAACGGCAATCGAGGCTGCGCTTCGGGCGAGTCGAGAGGAACGGGTCGAAGCAGCAAGGCGCGCTCGAACGAGGGCCGAGCACTTCACCTGGAACGCGTGCGTCGACCAGCATCTCGTCGCCTACGAGATGGCGCGGGAGCACTGATGCGCGTCATGGTTACCGGTTCGACCGGATTCGTCGGCACGCATCTCATCCACCACCTGAGAGAAAGCGGGGACGAGGTCCACGGCATCGACCGCGAACGCGACGTGACCGACGCGGTGAGCATGCGACAGGTATTCGAGTGGTTTCGCCCCGAGGTGACCTACCATCTCGCCGCCCTGACGCACGTGGGGGAGTCCTGGAAGAAGCCAGACGAGTTCACTCGCGTGAACGTGGTCGGCACGCGACGCGTGCTCGACGCCGCCTTCGATGCGGTGGCCGACTCTACGACGGTCATCGTGAGTTCGTCCGAGGTCTACGGCGTCGTGCGCCCGGCCGACCAGCCCCTGCGCGAGACGTTCCGCGTCGCGCCGGCCAATCCGTACTCGGCGAGCAAGGTCGAGGCAGAGTTGGTCGCCCATGGGATGTGGCGGGTTCGCCGCCAGCGCATCATCATCGCTCGCCCCTTCAATCACGTCGGTCCCGGCCAGTCGCCAACGTTCGTCGTGCCGGCGCTCGCGAATCGCCTGCTCGAGGCGAAGGAGACTGGTGCCGCGGAGATTGCGGTGGGTGATCTTTCAACTCGTCGCGATTTCAGCGACGTGCGAGACGTCGTACGGGCCTATCGCCTGCTCGCCGAGCGCGGAGTCTCGGGTGAGGCGTACAACGTCGCTTCCGGTCGCGACGTTGCGCTCAGCGACATCGCTGCTCGTCTCGTGGAGTTGATCGCGCCTGACGTGAAGCTGGTTGTCGACCCCGAACTGCTTCGCCCCAACGAGGTGCCGGTGTTTCGGGGCTCCTATGACAAGCTGCACGAGGCCACGGGCTGGTCGCCGGGGATCTCGCTCGAGACCTCCCTGAAGGACGTCGTGAGCGATGTTGCAGAGCGCCGCCGTCGTACGGTCTAGGTCTCACTCTCGTCACGGTGGGCACGGACGATTCTCACTTGTTGCAGTATCTGCCGACGCATGGAGTCCGGGGTGTCTGTCGGGGCCAACTAGCCTTGAATGACTGATGGACTCTCGCGCGCCGGCCGTTGTCGCCGTCATCGTTACTACCGGTGTGGGGCCAGGCCTCGAGGCCGCCGCCGCCTCGTTGGCGGCGCAGAACTACGAGGAGCTGAGCCTCCTCGTTGTGGCGAACGGCGACGCCCCCGACGTCGCTGAGCGGGTGGCAATGGTCGCGCCGCACGCCTTTATTCGGGTGCTCGATGAGAATCGGGGCTACGGCGCCGCGTGCAATGAAGCGGCGCTCATGGTACAGGGATCAGCCTTCTTCCTCTTCTGCCACGACGACGTACGTCTGGAGCCCGACGCCGTCCAGCTGATGGTCGAGGCGGCGTTCAGGACGAACGCGGGCATCGTGACCCCGAAGATCGTCGCCTACGAGGACCCGCTCGTGCTGCTCCACGTCGGCCAGACCTCTGACCGCTTCGGTGTCGTGCGTGAACGTGTCGAACTCGGCGAGATCGACCACGGTCAACAGGATCTCGAGCGCGACGTCTTCGTCGCGCCGGGCGGCGTCGTGCTCGTGCGCGCCGACCTCTTTTCGACGTTACGGGGCTTCGACCCGCTCATCACCATACTCGGGGAGGACCTCGACCTGTGCTGGCGTGCTCAGGTCGCCGGTGCGCGGATCGTCGTCGCGCCGCTCGCCAAAGTGGCGCACCGCGAGACCGTCGCCACTGGCGAGCGACCCGTGAGCGCCCTGGGGACCCGCCGCGCGAGTCGACAGGATCTGCAGCGTCGTCACCAGCTCCTGGTCGTGGCGACGGGTTGGAGCTGGCGGTCGAGCTGGTGGACCCTCATTGCTCTGTTCGTGCTCGACATCTTCGAGGTCGGTGTCTCGCTGCTCGGTTGGGACACCGACCGCGCCGGGGCGATCGCCGGATCGTGGCGGTGGGTGTTCAACCACCGCCGTAGGGTTCGCCAGCGTCGACGCGAACTCCGGGGTCTTCGCGTCCTGTCCGACGGCGATCTCCATCGACTCCAGATCGGCGGAGCCGTGCGATTGCGGCACTTCCTGGTCACGTTGATGCGCGAGGGCTACGACAAAGCCCGCGGCATCTTGCCCCTCGACGTGGAGCCCGATGGCCTCAGTGAGCCAGCCGAGGCCGGTGTGGGATTCGCCGCGGCGTTCGCCGAGGACGAGGAGTTCGACGAGATTGCCGAAAGTGAACAGCTCGAGCAGCGAACGCGTCCGTCTCGCTTGATGACCTCGTTTCGTGCCCAGGCGACCGTCGTTGTCGTGGCGGTCTTCTTGTGGGCGATCGGTTCACGCAATCTCGTGGCCATGCACCTCCCGCTGATCGGACGACTGGCGCCAATCGACTCGTGGTGGTCAACGTGGCGCCACTTCTTCGCGTCCTGGTCGGCAAATGGCGTCGGCACCGGGGCGCCGGGCATGCCCGGCTATGGCGTGATTGCCTTCGCTGGCACCTTCGTGCTCGGTCGCATGGGGATACTGCCGCGCCTGGCGCTCATATTCGCGGTTCCCGTCGGCGCCATCGGCGTGGGGCGACTGCTGAAGGATCGGGCGTCGAACCGCGCGCGCCTCATCGGCGCGCTCGCCTACGCGGCGATGCCCGTCGGAATGAACGCGATCGGCCAGGGTCGCGTTGACCTGCTGGTAGTCGTCGCGGGACTTCCGTTCATCGTGCGGCGAGTGTTCGAAGTGATGGACGTGCCGGGCTTTCGTACTCGTCCCTACAGCGAGCCGGTGCCCTTCGGGCAGCGGGGGTGGCGTACGAGCCAGGCGGGTCAGCGCATGCTGCTCATCATGGTCGCGGCGCTCCTGACGGCCATGGCGCCGGCGACCCTCGTGCTCGTGGCGATCATCGTTCTCGGCATCGGGATCGCGAGGCTGTTCGAACCAGATCCGTCGAGCAGCTTTCGCGGAACGTGGCGACTGCTCGGTTCGCTCGTCTTCAACGTCGCGATATTCCTCTTGCCGCTCACGATCGATACCGCGCTCGCGGGTGGTCGGGCGCCTGAAGTCTTTGGGTTGCCGCTCGGCCCCTGGTCGGTTCCCTCGTTCTCATACCTGCTGCGCGGTGCCGACGGGAGCTTCGGCTCGAGTTGGTGGGGATGGCTCTTGCCGCTCGCGGCGCTGTTTGCGCTCGCGCTCTGTCGAGGGGATCGCCGACGAATCGCGACGAAGTTGGCGGTGATAGCGACACTGAGCTTGGTGCTCGCGACGCTGGCCTCACGCCACTGGATGGGTTCGTTCGCGCCGGGTCTGGACGAGCTGCTTACGCTCTATGCGCTCTGCCTCGCCGCGCTCATCGGTCTCGGCATCGGGGCGCTCGAACACGACTTGCGAGAGGCGGGATTCGGTTGGCGTCAGGTTGCGGCCGCGCTCTCGGTCGCGACGCTCGTCGTGGCCAGCCTGTCCTTCCTTCAGAGCCTCGGTTCGGGACGCTTCGACCTACCGACGACGAGCGTCGCCCAGTCACTCAGCACGCTCGCTCCCTCGACGGCCGGTGGTTACCGGGTGCTCTGGCTCGGGGATCCCTCGGTGCTGCCACTCGCCGGCTGGAGCGTGGCCCCGGGGCTCGAAGCGGCGACGTCCATGAACGGTCTGCCGGGTGGCTCGACACTCTTCAACCCGCCGGGCTCGGGCGCGAGCGACGTCGTCATGAAGGCGGTCGAGAGCGCCATGACCGGTCACACCGTGCAGCTGGGCTCGCTGCTCGCACCAGCGGGGATATCGAGCATCGTGGTGATGAACTCGTCGTCGCCCGAGCTCTCGGGGGTCGAGAGCACTCCGGTGCGTCACGTGCCCGGAATGCTCATGAGCGCCCTCGCGAGCCAGAGCGACCTCTCGCTCGAGCTCCAGACGTCCTCGGTCGAAGTCTTTGCGAACTCGGTCTTCCACGGCATCTACGCCGAGTCCGCGCCGGGAACGACCAGGCTGATTCCGGTCTTTAGTTCGACGTCGGCGTCGGGACCCGTCGTCGCGGGCTCGACTATCGTCGCGGGCCTCGCGCCGGCGAGCGCGTTCTCTCTCGACGTCGATGGACGCGCGGTACCACGAACCACCTTCGGCACGTGGACGCCCTCGTTCCGGGTCCCGGCCAAGGCCCTCAATCCGACGGCCACCGTTGTCTTGAACCGGTTCCCCCTCAACGGTGTGCTCGCGGGCTTCACGCTCGCGATGTGGATCATCGTGTGGCTCGGATTCGGGTGGATACAACGCCTCGAATGGCTCTTCACCGGGCGTCGGCGTCGCCGCACGCCACGGCGGATGAGGCAGCGCGATGAGTAGCCTGCGACGAATTCCTGTGCTCGTCATCTTGGTGATCGCGCTCGTCGGGACCGGACTCGCGACCACGCTGCATCATCCAACCAACCCGTCGGCCCTGCCGAGCGGTCTCTCGGTGTCGGTCAACGCCGAGTCGACGGCGCTCTACTGCACGGGCCTTTCCAGTGGACCGGGCGCGGGCGAGGTCTCCTTCTACAACACGGCCAACTCGTCACGCACTCTCCACGTGAACGTCGTATCGAGTCGTGGCAAGACCTGGAGCGGAACCCTCACACTCGCTGCTCACGCTTCCGGGAACCTCGTGCCGGGCACGCTCGACCGGCCACCGCTTCGACCGAAGGCGAGGGTTCCCTACGTCGTCTCCTACGGCGTCGGTGTCGAGATCTCGGGCGGCGGGGTCGTCGCCGAAGAGGTCGCCGCCGGCGGCCACGCTGAAGTGCCGTGCGCGTCGGCCGGTACCACGCGCTGGTTCGCGACGGGCTTTGACACGCTCGTCGGCTCGAGCGCGAACGTCAGCGTCTACAACCCGACCGGCACCCCGGCCGTCATGAACGTATCGGTCTACACCGCTAACGGTTTCTCCGCGCCCGAAGCCTTTCAGGGCGTCTCGGTACCCGCGCACTCTGAGCTTGACCTTGATCTCGGCCAGCAGGTCGTCAATACCGCCAACATCGGGGTGGGGGTGAAAGTCCTGCGTGGCGCCCTCGAGATCGTGGGCGTCCAGGACTCCCACGGCACGCTCTCCTACGACCAAGGTCTCTACGCGAAGTCGAAGGATGCGTGGTTTCCCAACGTGACGACGGCGCAGTCGGCAACAGCCGAGATCCGAGTCGCGAACCCTAACGGCACCGCGGCCAACGTCACGGTAGATGTGAAACTCGGCAACTTCAAGGTACCGCGACAGACCACGACCGTCCCTCCCTTCAGCACGGGCCTCATCACGATCACCCCGAACCCCGCCATCCCTGTCGCCGGCTATGCGACGCTCACGCTGCGCTCGAATGTGCCGGTGGTCAGCGGACTGGCGACCGGGACTGAGAAGTGGATCGCCCTCACGTCGCCCCAGGCGCCGAGTGACGCATACCTCGTGCGCAACTTCAGCGGTCTCGGGTTCGACGCAGCGTCGGTGACCAACGCTTCCACGCGCAGCGTCACCTTGACCCTCGTGTCATACGACTCGTCAGACCCCAACGTGGTGACCGTCGCGGGTGGGGTGACCCTCGCGGGCGGGGCGACCGAGAAACTCTCGAGTCTCACGTCGTCGTTCATGGCCCAGCCCGACGACACCTACCTCATCTCGACGACGAAGCCCGTTCTCGTCTTGTCGCTCACCCAGCCCAGTCACCCTCGCGGGCTCTACGTCGTGGCGACCTTAGACGGCAGGTAGCGAGGGCGGCTGCCAGGAGGGCGCCGATGCGACCGGCGCGGGAACGACCGGCGCAGGGTCCTTCGAGGCCGCCGCTTTTCCGACGGTGTTCAAGGCGCTCACGGTCTTCGTACCCGCCGGGTGGACCGGTTCGCCGTTCGCCTCGTCGATGAGTCGCGCCGCTTCGGCTCCGTCAATCGTTTCGTGCTCGAGCAAGGCGCGCGTGAGCGCCTCGAGCCCCCGGCGATGCAAGGTTAAGACTTCGATCGCGCGCGACTCCTGCTCTCGCAAGATCCGCTCGATCTCGTCATCGATGACCTTCGAGGTGTGATCCGAGTAGTCCCGCGTGTGCATCAGGTCCTCACCCAAGAACACTTGGTTGTTCGACCCCCAGGCCATTGGCCCGATCTCCTTCGACATCCCCCACTCGCGCACCATGCGCCGGGCGAGCTCGGTGTTTCGCTGGAGGTCGTCCGCGGCCCCCGTGGAGAGGTCGCCGTAGACGAGAAGCTCGGCGACTCGTCCGCCCATTCGCATGCAGAGCGAGTCTTCGAGGTGCTCGCGGGACATGATGTGGCGGTCCTCTTCGGGAAGGGTCATCGTGACGCCGAGGGCCATGCCCCGAGGGATGATCGTGATCTTGTGGAGGGGATCGGTCTTGTTGAGCACGTAGGCGAGCAGCGCGTGCCCGCTCTCGTGGAAGGCAATGCGCTCGCGCTCGTCGTCCTGGAGGACCATCGTCTCTCGCTCTTGACCCATCAGCACTCGGTCTCGCGACGACTCGAAGTCCTCCATGCTGATTGTCGTGGAGTTGCGTCGCACGGCGTGCAGGGCCGCCTCATTGACGAGGTTCGCAAGGTCTGCGCCACTCATGCCAGGCGTGCCGCGCGCGACCAGGGTGAGGTCGACCGACGGGTCGAGCGGTTTACCCTTCGCGTGAACCTGCAGGATCGGCAGGCGCTCTTCAAGGTCGGGCAGGGGAACGACGATCTGACGATCGAATCGACCCGGGCGCAAGAGGGCGGGGTCGAGGACGTCAGGACGGTTGGTCGCGGCGATCACGACGACGCCCTCAGTTGGTTCGAAGCCGTCCATCTCGCTCAGCATCTGGTTGAGGGTCTGCTCACGTTCGTCGTGTCCACCGCCGAGGCCCGCGCCACGCTTGCGGCCGATCGAGTCGATTTCGTCGACGAAGACGATGGCCGGGGACTGCTTGCGCGCCGTCGCAAAGAGGTCGCGCACGCGACTGGCGCCCACGCCCACGAACATCTCCATGAAGTCCGAACCCGAAACTGAAAAGAACGGCACACCGGCCTCGCCCGCGACCGCACGCGCGAGCATGGTCTTGCCCGTCCCCGGGGGACCGACGAGCAAGATGCCCTTGGGAATCATCGCGCCGATGGTTTTGTATCGCGAGGGGTTCTTCAGAAACTCGACGACCTCGCTGATCTCTTGCTTCACGCCGAGATATCCCGCCACATCAGCGAACGTCGTCCTCGGGCGATCCTCGTTGAACTGCTTCGCGCGCGAACGACCCACCGACATCATGCCGTTCATCTGTCCACGGGCTTGGCGGCTCGCGTAGTAGATGAAACCGACAAAAATCAGAATCCAAAGGAGGTAGGGGAGATACGCGGCGAGGCTCGAGGGATTGGCGAAGGTCACCTGGACGTTGTCGGACTTGAGGGTGCTGATCTCTGCGGACAGCGCGGGATAGGGGCCATTGGCCGAATAGTTTGTCCCGTTGGTCAATTGGCCGGTAATGACGCCATTTGAATTGTTGATGCTGGCCGAATTGACCGTCTGGGATTTCGCGTCGTGCAGGAGGGCCGAATAGGTGAGGGTCTTCACGTTCTGGTGCGAAAACAGCGAGTTGATGATCAACAAGCCGAGGATGAAGGCGACGACCCCGATTGTGATGATACGTCGCCGATTTTGGGGAGCGGGCGGCCGCTCTCCACCCGGGAGAAACTTTTTGTATCCGTTCTGATCGTTTGGTCCATCGGCCACGTATCTAATCTAGAGGTGATCGGCGACAAGTCGTTTGGGCCTGTGTATAACCTCGAGTCGAAAGCGTTACCTTTTGAGTTCACCTTTCCTTGCAGAACGGGCCGATCGGCCTCGCGTCGCGGCAATCCTGATAGCGAGTTTTATTGGATTCTTAGTTGGTCAGATCCTTGCGGCGCTGTTCGAGTCCGTCGGTGCATCGCTCGCGCACTACCCGGGTGGGTTCTCGGCGCTGACGAAGACGGCAAATCCCCCCGCGTGGGCGAATGCCGTCGCCCTCGTCGGACTCTGGATCGGCTTTGGCGCGGCGATCTTCTTCGCGCATCGAGAAGGACACTTGCGAGCGCTCCCCGATCAGTGGCGGCCACGACCGAGCGATGCGCTGTATATCTTCCTCGGAGTCGCGTGCCAGTTCGCCGTCGATCTTGCGTACGAGCCCTTTCACTTCAAGTCGCTCAGCAAGCCGGAGAACCACCTCTTTAAAGCAGCACACGGTCCCGGTTTCGTCGTGATCGCCCTCATGACGACGCTCCTCGCGCCGTTCTTCGAAGAGTGGCTCTTTCGCGGGGTCATCTTCCGATCGCTCGCCGAGGGGCTCACTGGCCTTAGCCAGCGGGCCGCGGTGGTGATCGGGGTCATCGTGAGCGCCGTCTTGTTTGGACTCGCCCATGGTGAGGCGCTCCAGTTCGTCGGACTCGCGGCGCTCGGTGTCGTGCTCGCGCTCGTCGTCTACCGCACGAGGCGGCTCGTGCCGAGCTACGTGACTCACGCCTCGTTCAACGCAACGGCCGTCGTTGCGCTCTTGTACCAGCGGGCGGGGCACTGATGGGTCGACTGCGAGCATTTTGGACGGCGGAACGCGTCCTCGATGCAGCCCTGGTGGCTTCGGTGATCGTGATCACGATTTGGTCGCTGCACCCAAATCTCCTCGTCTCTCCTTCGCTGCCCACGGGTGGCGACACGGGATCGCACCTGGCGATGCCGGCGTACCTGAAGACAACTGGCAACGTCTTTAACTTCACGCCGTGGGATCCGGGATGGTTCGCCGGCTTTCCCGCTTACACCTACTACTTCATCCTGCCCGACGTGCTCGCGACCTTCGCGAGCTACGTGATCGGCTTCGCGGTCGCCTTCAAGCTCGCGACCGTCCTCGGTTCGGTGCTGATGCCGGTGACCGCCTACGCGATGGGACGGCTCTTTCGCGCGCCGCGGCCGATTCCGGTGGCGCTCGCAATGGCGACGCTTCCCTTTCTGTTTGACGCCACCTTCACGATCGACGGCGGCAACCTCTTTTCCACGATGGCGGGCGAGTACGAATTCTCGCTGTCGCTTGCGCTGGCACTGCTCACGATCGGTCTGTTCGCGCGCGGCGTACGCACGGGCAAGGGCTATTGGCTCGCGGCGATTGGACTCAGCCTCACGCTGGCGGCGCACGTGCTCCCGTGGCTGTTCGCACTCGGAGCCATCGCGGTCCTCGTCGTGTTTGAGCTGCTCTACCGGCGCGGCGTCGGCGGACCGGTACGACACGGCGAGCTCGAGGGTCGACCGAACCCGTTCGCCGTGGGTGTCGGACTGCTCTGTCTCGCTTTCGTCCCGTTCTTCTTCGACACGGCGGCTTCCACGAACGCCACGGGGTTCCTCTCGTCGAGAGAAGCGACGTACTCGGTTCTCTTTAGCGTGCTCCTCGCGCTGTTCACCCTGACGCGCGCGTGGCAGTCCTACTACTCGCGTCGCGGGTACTGGCTCGTGGTCTTCGGCGCGGCCGTGACGATTGCCTCGCTGTTCGTGGCGCTGCGCTTCGCCTTCGCGGCCATCCTCGCAATGATCGCCTTCGAACTCTTCCTTCGCCGCGGTGACGACCCGCGTCCGAGCGTCAAGGGGCAGGGTGACTATTCGCGGCCGCTGCGATTCACCATCGGGGCGGGACTGCTCTCGCTCGGGTTCTCGGCGTGGTGGCTCTTCCCCTTTGCGACGAGCCAGTCGCTCTCGGACTCGCTCGGGTACCAGAACGTCAGCGTCTCGAGCATGCGGGCGATCTTCTCGACGCTCGGATGGTTCAACGCGACCGGCGGCGCCGCGGGCGACCGGTGGATCATCGTTCTTGCGCTGGTGGCCACGGTCGTCGCGTTCGCCGTGCGCGACCGGCTCGGCATGGTGCTCGGCGCGCTCACGGTGCTGTCGTTTTGGACCTTCGTGCTCGACCCTCAGAGCGCGATATGGAACCAGCGTCTCATCCCCTTTTGGTTCATCTCAATCCATCTCGTGGCTGGCTGGCTCGTCGGGTACCTCGCCTGGCGCTGGGCGAATCGCGTACCGCGTCGCCACCGAAGCGTGCCCTTCTACGTCGCGGGCAGCAACATTGGCTACGCCGAGGATTCGGGCGTTCCCGTTCTCGTCGGCAACGAAGTGGAGGACCGTGCGACAGCTGACGCTGCACGGGTGGGTGACGTCGACGAACCGGCGGCAGTGCCGAGTGGACCCGACGTCACGAGCGACCCGTCGCGGCGCTCGAGGGTGATTCGCGCGACGAGCGCCGTTGCGTTGCTCGGGCTGCTCTCGACGCTGCCGGGCCTTGTCACGCCACTCGCGAACGACGTGCATCTCGCGACCGGGGGCAACCAGGTGAGCAGCTGGGCCGAGTGGAACTACTCGGGCTATCAGGCGAAGGCCTCGTGGCCCGAGTACCACGACATCATCACGACGATGACCAAGGTCGCCGCGCGTTACGGGTGCGGACGGGCGATGTGGGAGTATGCCGCAACGGAGAATCGCTTCGGCACGCCCGAGGCCCTCATGCTCCTGCCGTACTGGACGAACAACTGCGTCGGTTCGATGGAGGGTCTCCTCATGGAGTCTTCCCCGACGACTCCCTACCACTACCTCGACCAGTCCGAGCTGAGCGTCGCCCCGAGCGACCCCCAGGTCGGCCTCGAATACGGACCGCTCGACGTGAGTGAAGGCGTGGAGCACCTCCAGATCCTCGGCGTCAAGTACTACCTCGCGTTCTCTCCCGCCGTGTTCACCCAGGCGGCGAAGGACCCCGACCTCCAGCTCGTCGCCGAGACGAAGACTTGGCCGGCGCCGGGCGCGCAGTGGCGCGTGTATCTCATCAAGAACAGTCCGATCGTTCAATCCCTGAAGGAGACGCCCAACGTCGTTGACAACATCGCCGGCATGGCGAACTGGCTCAACGCGAACCAGACCTGGTGGATCACGCCAGGTATGTGGTCGATCTACGCCGCACAGTCCGGGCCGCCCTCGTGGCCCCGTGCGCTGAGCGTGACGACGATGCGGCCAAGCGCCGCGCTGCCGAGCGTGAACGTCACGCGCGTCAAGGTCGGACTGCAGTCGATCTCGTTCCACGTGAGTCGAATCGGCGTGCCGATGCTCGTGAAGATCTCCTACTACCCGCGCTGGCAGGCAACGGGTGCGACGGGGCCCTATCGAGTGAGCCCCAACTTGATGGTCGTCGTGCCGACGTCAAAGAACGTGTCGCTCGTCTACGGGAACACGCCGATCGTCTCGTTCGGCAACGCGGTGAGTGACCTCACCGTCATTGCCGGGCTCGTGACCCTCGTGGTGGCGCTTCGCCGGCGCCGAATCGCCCGTCGGTAGACTGACCACTCGTGGATACGACCGCAATCTTCAAGGCTTATGACGTTCGCGGCACCTACCCCGATCAGCTCGATGAACGCATGGCAGAAGCCGTGGGCTCGGCGTTCGCCACGTTCGCCAACGCCCCGAAGATCGTCATTGCTCGCGACATGCGCGCCTCGGGCGAAGCGCTTTCGGGCGCGTTTGCCAAGGGAGCGCGATCCGTTGGCACCGAGGTCGTCGATCTCGGACTCGCGTCGACGGACTTTCTCTACTTCGCCTCGGGATACCTCGGCGTGCCGGGCGCGATGTTCACCGCCTCGCACAACCCGGCCGCGTACAACGGCATCAAGCTCTGCCTCGCGGGCGCGAAACCGGTCGGTACCGAATCGGGTCTCAATCAGATCGAGGCGATGACCCACACGTTCTACGAGGTGCCCGCGACCGGCGAACTCGCCCCGTACTCGAAGCTCGATCTCACCAAGGAGTGGGTCAAGCACGTGCACTCCTTCGTCGACGTGTCCAACTTTCGACCATTGAAGATCGTCGCGGACACGGCGAACGGCATGGGGGGCTTCGTGGCCCCCCTGGTCTTTTCCGGGACTCCCTTTGACCTCGAGATCCTCTTTGGTGAGCTCGACGGGTCGTTTCCGAATCACCCGGCCGATCCGATCAACCCCGAGAACCTCCGCGACCTCCAGCGTCGCGTCCTCGAGACGGGCGCGGACGTGGGTCTCGCCTTTGACGGCGACGCCGACCGCGTTTTTCTCATCGACGAAAAGGCCCGGCCGGTCAGCGGATCGACGACGACGGCGATGGTCGCGGCCGCCATGTTGCACCGCCACCCGGGCGCGACCGTTCTCTACAATCTCATCTGCTCAAAGGCGGTGCCTGAAGTCATCAAGGAAGAGGGCGGACGGGGGGTTCGAACCCGCGTCGGGCACAGCTTTATCAAACAGACCATGGCCGAGACCGGTGCCGTGTTCGGGGGCGAGCACTCTGGGCACTACTACTACCACGACAACTACCGCGCGGACTCGGGGATCATCACCGCCTTCATCGTGCTCGAGCTCATGAGCCGGTCCGAGCGTCCGCTCTCTGAGCTCGTGCGCCCCTTCCAGCGCTACGCCGATTCGGGGGAGATCAACACCGAGGTGAAGGACCCGAGGGCGACGGTCGAACGAGCCCGCGTGAAGCTGAGCGCGGAGGGCGTCTCGATCGATCTTCTCGACGGCCTGACGGCGGACTACGGCACGTGGTGGTTCAACCTTCGTCCCTCGAACACCGAACCGCTGCTGCGCCTTAACGTGGAGGCGAAGGACGACGAGTCCTTGCGCCGGCACGTCGACGAGGTACTGGCGATGATTAGGGAGCTTGGCTGATGGCGCTCGATGATTTTCTCCTCGACCTGTTAGAGGACCCGGTCGATCACGGGGTCCTGCTCTACGTCCCCTCCAAGGACGTCCTCTTCAACCCGCGCCTGCACGTTGCCTACGAGGTGCGCGACTCGATTCCCGTGATGCTCCCCGACGAATCTCGCCCGGTGAGCGAGGAGGAAGAGCGCCTCTTCAACGAAGATTCCAAGGCCCGCCTCACGGGCCCGGTCGCCTAAGTCGTCGTCACCCGCAGCGGTACCGACTCGGCCCCCCACACGGCGAGCGCCGAATCCTTCCAACGGACTTCTCCCGCCGGTTCGATGCAAACCCAGCGCGCTCGCAGCGCGATCAGCGCTTCGGCGAGTTCGGCCCGGGCGAGCGCGGCCCCGAGGCAGTGGTGTATCCCTGAAGAGAAGGTGAGGTGGTCGCGCGCGCCGCTTCGACGCGGGTCAAAGCGCTCGGCGTCGTGAAAGCGCCCCTCGTCGCGGTTCGCGCCCGCGAGGCTGAAGGCGAGCAGGGTGCCGGGACGGAAGGCGACGTCGCGGTATTCGAAGGGCTCGTGCACTTGGCGAATGACAAAACGAATCGGGTTCAAGTAGCGAAGCGACTCTTCGACGACTCCGGCGACCAGCTCCTCGTCGTCGAGCGACGCCCAGAGGTCGGGGCGTCCGGAGAGCAGCGCGAGGGACGTGGCGAGCTGGTTGCGCGTCGTGTCCGTGCCCGCAGCGATGATGCCCTGGATGAGGCTCACCATCTCCGGTGTGCTCAGGCGGTCACCCTCTTGCTCGGCGACGATGAGCGAGCTGATGAGGTCGTCGCCGAGGTCGTTGCGACGTTCGTCGATGAGGGCCGTGATGAAGCGAGAGAACTCCCTCGACTCGCGCACGATGCGATCTTCGTTTCCCCTCACCTCTGACGAGAAGATGAGAAACGTCGTTTCGGCCCAGCGCGAAAAGAGGTCCCAGTCGGCGCGTTCGACGTTCAGGTGCTGACAGATCACGGCTATTGGATACCGCGAGAGCGCGACCGGCGCGTCGACGACGAACTCTTTCGAGCCATCGCCGACCGATTCGGCGATCTCTGCGGCGAATTCGCGCATGAAGGGCCGCAAACGGTCAATTGCTCGAGGGGCGAAGGGCGCGGCCACGAGCCGGCGCAGCCGCGCGTGGCGTTCGCCCTCGGCGCTCAAGAGCCCGTTGCGGTCGAGATCGTCGAGTGCGGTGCCTTCACCGGCGAAGAGCTGCGCGACGAGCTGGGAAGCCTGGTGGAGGTGGCGCTCACGCAGGAGGTTCGCCACGTCGTCGTAGGCGAGCACGACGTAGCCGAAGGCGAACTTGGCGAGCCAGCCGTGACGTGAGGCACCCGCGAGACCGGCGACGTCGGCCTCGGGGTCGCCGCCGAAGCGGGTGGTGAGTGTCGCCAGGTCGAGCTCTTCGACCGGCGTCGCCACGAGCTAGTCCAGTCGCTCGACGATCATGGCCATGCCCTGGCCCCCGCCGACGCACATGCTCTCAAGTCCGAATCGCTTGTCCGCGTCCTCGAGGGAGTTGAGCAGCGTCGTCATGATGCGGGCACCGGTCATGCCAAAGGGGTGACCGAGCGCGATGGCCCCGCCGCGAATGTTGAGTTTCTCCAGGGGAATCTCCAGGTGCTTCGCGCTCGGGATGACCTGGGCCGCGAAGGCCTCGTTGATCTCGACGAGGTCGATGTCCTCGATGCTCATTTTCGCGCGCCCGAGTGCCTGGCGGCACGCCTCAATCGGACCGAGCCCCATGATCTCGGGGTTGAGGCCGCTCACTCCACTCGCGACGATGCGCGCGAGCGGCTTGATACCGAGCTCCTTCGCGCGGGTGTCGCTCATCACGATGACTCCGGCCGCGCCGTCGTTGAGCGGACAGGCGTTGCCCGCGGTCACGGTGCCGCCTTCCTTGAAGACGGGCTTCAGGCTCGCGAGCTTTTCCAGTGTCGTGCCGGCGCGCGGGCCGTCGTCTTTGGCGACGACGGTGCCGTCGGGCAACGTGACCGGGATGATCTCGCGTTCGAAGAAGCCGTTCTCTTGGTGCGCCACCGCGAGCTCTTGGCTGCGCACCGCGAACTCGTCCATCTCCTCGCGAGAGACGCGCTCGAATTCGGCGACGTTCTCCGCGGTCTGACCCATGGCGATGTAGATGTCGGGGAGACCGGGCTGGGGCGTCCAGGGCTCGGTGTATTTCTCCGAGCGTGACTTCGTGCGCTCGAGCGCGTCGTGAAAGAGCGGGTTCACGTTGTGCCCGCTGTCCGACGCGCCGCTACCGAAGCGCGAGACGGTCTCGACGCCGGCCGAGATGAAGATGTCGCCCTCGCCGGCGCGAATGGCGTGGGCCGCCATGCGAATCGTCTGGAGCGAAGACGAGCAGTAGCGGTTGACCGTGACGCCGGGCACGTCGTCGAGACCGGCGAGGATCGCTACGACGCGCGCGATGTTAAATCCCGACTCGCCGGCCGGCTGGCCACAGCCGAGAATGAGGTCTTCGACGCTGTGGGGATCGAGTTCGGGCACCTTCTCAAAGAGTGCACGCACGATGATTGCGGTCAGGTCGTCGGGTCGCATGTCGACGAGCGAGCCCTTGAACGCCCGTCCGATAGGGGTACGAGCGGTGGCGACGATGACGGCTTCGGGCATTGATCCTCCTAGGTACACGACTCAGGCGAGCATAGTGACTCGCGGCGGGCCCCTCGGATTAGCTCTTTCTGATCGAGCCCGCGTTGGCGAAGCCTTGGCGGATGCCCTGGCCGGCACGTTTGGCCAGCTGCTCGGGCTCGAAGATCATCCAGTAGGCGTTACGAGCGTGGTCGCGCGAGCGGTTCTCGAACACCGACGCGAGCACCTTTTCGTCGTCGGACTCGTCTTCGTGGACAAAGACCTCGAGGATTGGTGTCGAGGTGAGGAGCTGGGCCATCATGAGGCCCTGGGAGGCCTCGTGCGCGCACTGCTTGTCGATCGGCTGGGAGCCCGGCATTCCGAGGGCGACCACGATTGAGGCACCCTCCTTTTCGATCATGTTCTTCGCCGCGACCGCGAGGTCCTTAAAGCCCGGCACCGTCGCCGAGATGACCTCGAAGGTCGTGCCGTAGCCGGGACAGCTCGCGAGCTCGCGGCGCGCGGTCGCACCCATGTCGTAGCGCGAGAACATCGTGTCGACCACGCCGATCAATACCTTCGCGTCACTCTTTGACTTCTTCTTCTTTGCCATGGCACTCCAATCCGTCCATAGTGTAAATCAGTCCCATTGTCGACCACTCGGGCCGTCTTTTGACGTTTCGACCCGGCTCAGAGTAGGGCTCGACGAGGGGGCTGGAGTGGCGTGGGACTTTTCACTGTCTAGCGAGGGGCGAGGCCGGCAACGGCCTCTTTGAGGTCAATCCCAAAGGGCACGATCGCGATTGAAGGGACCTCGACCCCGGCTTCGATGTAGCGCGTGATGTGTTCGCGGCACGCCTCGTACGAGCCGTGAATCGTGAGCTCGTCCACGACCGCGTCGGGGATGACCTCGTTGGCGAGTTTGCGGTCCCCGGTCGCCCACGCCTCCCACATCGGGGTGAGGGCCTCACCCCGGCCGAGCCAGCGTTGGAACTCGGCGTAGGCGTTCACCGTCAGGTACGACGAGATCATGCGTCGAGCAATGAAGCGCGCGGTGTCGACGTCCCCGGTCGGAATGACGAACAGTCGCGCCACGATGGTCTTGTCGGCACCGACTTCTGCGCGGCACTGGGCGACGTCACCTGCGGCGAGCCAGTTGAGAATGGCCCCGTCCGCCTCACGGCCCGCGAGACGAAGCATCCCCGGACGAAGCGCGCCGAGCAGGATCGGTGGACGCTCGATGACCGGGCGCGACAGCTTGAAGCCGTGGACCTCGAAGGTCTCGAAGGCTTCGTCGATCTTTTCGCCGTCGAGGGCGTGCTTGAGGAAGCGCAAGACGTCGCGGGTCCTCGCGTAGGGGTGCTCGTAGCGAATGCCGTTCCATCGCTCGACTACGGGCTGACTGGAGGCGCCGAGCCCCATCGTGAAGCGACCCCCCGCAACCTCGGCCATCGCGGCGACGCTCATCGCGAGCAGACCTGGTCCTCGGGTAAAGACCGGCGTCACCGCGACGCCGAGGTTCAGGCGCGCTTCGCTCAGGGCAGCGACGGTGAGTGGCGTGAAGCCGTCGGCTCCGTCCACTTCGGCCGACCAGGCGTCGGTATATCCGAGGTCGGCGAGTCGGCGATACCAGTCGCGGTGTTCGAGGAGGGTGACCCCGTCAAAGGGGACCGTGATGCCGTAGCGAGAAGTCATTGTCTCAGTGTTCCAGATCGGCGAGTCGCGCGTGATCAGCCGAGGAAGTTGCCCCCCTGGGGCGGGGGCACTTCGTGCCCGTGGCGTTCGAGGTCGTGGACCCATCGGGTTATGAGCGTCTCGAGAATCGCTACGCGCGCGTAGTGCTTGCTCTCGGCGGGTATGAGTTCCCATCTCGCGTGCTTCTCGTCGGTCGCGTCGATAATGTAACGAAGCGCCTTCAAGTACTCGTCGCGCTTTTCTCGATTGCGCCAGTCGTCCGGCGTCAGTTTCCAGCGCTTCAGCGGATCGTTCTGTCGCTCCTCGAAGCGCCTCAGCTGTTCGTGATCAGAGATGTGCAGCCAAAACTTCACGATCGAGGCGCCGTCATTGGTGAGCATGCGCTCGAACTCGACGATCTCCTTGGCCGAACGCTCGGCGACCTTGTCGTCGATCTCGCCTTCGACTCGCTCGACGAGGAGCCGTCCGTACCACGAGCGGTCAAAGACGGTCATCTCACCCACCCCAGGGAGCACCTCTTGAAAGCGCCAGAGGAAGTGGTGGCGGAGCTCCTCCTCGGTCGGTGGACCGACGGGATGCACGCGTACGTGACGCGGGTCGATGCTTGCCGTGAGCCGGCGAATCGCGCCACCTTTGCCGGCCGCGTCGAAGCCTTCGAAGAGCACGATGAGTCCGGAACCAACGACCTTGGGCTCGAGCAGTCCGGCGCTGAAGAGTCGTAGCTGGGTCAAGCGGCGCTGGGCCTTGATGACGCGCTTGTCGGACTCCTCCTTGGTCATCACTTTCGTGAGATCGATCTCGTCGACGCGGCTCACGGGCCTCCGTTCGTGGACTCTTCGTTCTCAACGTACTCGACTACGTCGAGCAGTTAGTCCCGACTGCGGTGCTTCGGGCGCCGTCTCGTCGGTACGAAGGGATAGCGCTCGTTCACGAACGATCCGATGAGAAAGAGTCCCCCGAGCGCGCCCACGATGAGCGCGTCACGGGCGTGGGGAGGCGAGAACGAGTAGGTCACGGTCGACGTGCCCGCCGGTACCGAGATCTGCTGATAGACGTGATCTCTCGTGACGATGGTCTCTTGTTTGCCGTTGACGTACGCTCGCCAGCCCTTCATCGACAGCTCCGTGCGCAAGAGCTTCGTGGGACGCGGACAATCAACGGTCGCTTCGTCGTCGCTCGTGCTCGTGATCGTGCAGGTCGAATTGGCTGTGGAGAAGAAGGAGCGCGGGTGTGGCAGCTCGTAGATCGTGGCGAGCGAATCTCGGAAGACCTGCGTGACGCCGAGCTTGACGAGTCTCGCCGACAGCACGACCGAGCTCGGAATGAGCAAGTACTTGACGGAGGCGTCCTCGTAGACCTTGAAGTGTTGCGCGAGCTCGTATTCGAGATGCTCGACGCCGATCATGCCGCCCTTCACGACGAACTGGTTGCCCGGTGTAAGCCCTGGGTCGAGTTGGTTCTCGAGCATGTTCTTGAATGAGCGGGGAAAGGGAAGGTCGAGGTCGCTGAGCTCGTTGATCCCAAACTCCGTGCCCCAGTTTGGATAGAGAACGGCGAAGTCAAGGAAGCGCTCCTCGCCCTGGTTCGTTTGGAGAAAGTGGATCGGCGCATAATCGATTGTGATCTGCTTTGGCGATTCGGCCGTGGGCACGAAGAAGTAGAGGAGGGACTCTCCCACGATGACGAGGGCGATGACAAACGGGGCCCAGCGAAAGCGATGGAGGCGGCCTAGCACGAGCAGCAAGAACAGGGCGATGAAGGGCAAGAGTTGCAAGCCGATGAAGACGATGTGGATCTTCGAGGATCCAAACGTCGTCCCTTTGTTGTAGGGTCGCGCTTCGTTGACGCACCAGAGCAGCAACAGCACCATGAAGATCCCGGCGGTGGTGAAGAGACGCTTAGCTCGAGTGCTCAGCGTGAAGTCGTAGAGGCCGAGGACCGCGAGCACAACGATGGCCAGCTCGCAGCTCGCCATCACGTAGCGGGGGTAGGAGGACGTGTCGACGAGGGGAATCAGATTCCAAAGGCGTCGAAATCCGAGCCAGTCGAACGCCCCCGCGACCGCGACCGCCGTCCATATCCCGAGGAAGATTCGCAGGGAGCGAAGCTTTGGGCCGAAGAGTCCTACGAGCGCGAGTACGCATATTCCCGCGCCGAAATAGCCTCCGATCTCGCCCCACATCGAATCGACGACCGTATTGGAAAAAATCGTGCCAAAGACGTAGGGATCGAAAAATGTGGCCAGTGATTCGGGAGGCAAGCGCAAGGCGCCATCGACGGCGGCAGTGTGCCCGCCGACGAAGGCCACCTTCAAATAGTCATCGAAGGGGATGAGCACGGGCAGTGCAAGGATGACACCCATGACCCCGCCGAGGCCGAGTCGGCGAAGGGCGCGCGGGCGTTGAAGCCGGGGTACCTGAAAGAGCCGCACGATCGCCCAGACCCCGGCGAACAGACCGTCCATGTAGGCCACCTCCGGGAATCCGGCGTACAGGGACAATGCGAGCGCGATCGCGGCGATGTACCAGCCCCGCTTGGTCGAGCTCGAAGAGCTGTCGAGGATCATCTCGACACCGAGGACGAGCATTGGAAGAAATGCGACGGGGTTCAAGACGGCATTGCCGAGCCACGCAAAGGTGCCGTTTAGTGCGAACAGCATTCCCGCCAGCGTGGCGAAGAAGATCGGCAGCGACAGCCGCCGAGCGAGGAAATACGTCGAGATGCCGGCGATGACCTCAAGCACGATGTGGAACCAGACCAGACCCGCGGGTAGTGCGAAAAGGAGCGTAAGAGGAAAGAGCGCCGCCGCCTGCATTTCTCCGGCGAGGGGTTGGCCGAGACCCTGGAAGTAGTTCCACCATGGGATGTGGCCGTGTAGAAGGTCCATCGCGGCCTGATGGCCGAGCGTCTGAGTAATGAAGCCGACGTTCGGGTCGATCGCGGGCCTTCCGCACGTCAGCCGGCAGAGGTGGTGTGAAATGCCGGCCGTCCACGAGATCGGGTCGTTGTTTGCAAACCCGAAGACGTACATCCCGTTTGCCAACAACACGATGATGACGATGAGCGAAATGGCGACTGCTGAAGGAGGCAACCGTCGATAGAACGTGATCAATCGGTCACCGGTCAAACGCACTTTCTTAGGCTACAAGGGCCGAGTAGTCGGACGTGGTTAGGTTCATCGGACGATGAAGTACATCTTTTCACCGAGCAGAATGAGTGACTCGGGAAAGAATGGGTCGCGAAACGTGCCAAAGATGTCCCAGCGACGAATGAATCGATTTCGGTCGTCGAGCGGGTCGAGGTCACCGCGCGAGGAACCGACGTGGTGAAAGATCTTGACGTTTGGCATGTACACGACGTAGCGGTCCACCATCAGGCTGCGCAGGCAGATGTCGACGTCATTCATGACCACCTTCAACTGCTCGTCCATCCCGCCGAGCGACTGCCAAAAGTCGCGCCGAGCCATCTGTACGGCTCCGGTCACCGCCGCCACGTCCTTCGTGGCGAGGGAGAAGTAGTCGACGTGGGGATAGTTGGAGTCAGTGCGCAGGTGCTGGGGATACGGCGAGATCACGATGCTCTCGTGTTCGCGGTGCCCGTCCTGATCGAGAAGACAGGCCCCGACGATGCCGACGTCGTCGAGCGAGGCGAGCGAGATCATCTGTTCAAGCCAGTCGGGCGTGTCGATGATCGTGTCGTTGTTGAGCGTGACCACGTAATCGGCACTCGAGTGGTTGACGCCTCGATTGACGATCTTGGCGTAGTTGAAGGGGCCCGGGCAGGGAACGACGGCGTAGCTGGTTTCGTTGAAGTAGTCGAGCGACGCAGGCTCCACCGAATCGTTGTCCAAGATAATGACGTCGTAGTTGGGATAGGTCGTCTTCTCTTCGATCGAATCGATGCATCGGCGAACGAGATCAATCCGGTCGCGGGTGGGAATGATGATGTCGATGGAGGGCGCTGGGGAGGGAGCTTCGAGTCTCCATTCGACAAGGCCCGGTAGCGCCCCCGGCGCGACCGAACCGGACCATCCACGGCGATCGAGCGCAGCCCGGACGACGCGGCACGTGTCGTCGTTCAGGCGAAAAGGATCGAAGTGTCGCTCGGGCCGTCCGGCTGGGAGCACGCGCGGAACGTGGCGAAATCGCGCCCTCGCCTCGCTCAAGCGCAGATACGCGTCATGCTCATAGGCCCATCCAGCGTCTAGTGAGAAGCCTCCGGCCGCAAACAGCGTTTCGACGCGCACGAGAGCGGGTCGACCGACGACGTTATAGCTCAGCAACGTGTGTGGACCAATTGCCGGACTCTTCAGCATCGGGGCGAACTGATTCACTCCGGCTTCGTCGGCGAAGATGACGTCGTGCTCTGGCGTCGCGTGAGCGAGCAGCTTCGCGAGCGTGAATCGCCGACTCTCGGCGGAAGTGGAAACGTCGCAGAGGAAGAGCCACTCGGCAGTCGTTTCGTTGAGCGTGTTGTTGAGGACGGCGACGAAGTCGCTCGGGTCAGACGCCTCCTCGTCGACCTCGACGACGTTGACGTCGGACAGATCGACGTCGAGTGCCGCCAGTTCGAGTTCGTAATCGATGACGCGGGGGCGGTAGTTGACCGGGTAGATCACCGGAGCGTTCGCCGCCGAGACGAGCGGACCCTTCTTCTTTTCGATCTTTCTGATGTTGCGCCAAGCCTGGAGCGCCGGGCGGAAGATGAATCGGGCGACACGGTACCGGCGAGTGTCTTCGCCCAGCATGCGACCGGCGACTCGCTGGAGGCGGGTTCCCGCCATCCGACGGATCTCGCGATGAAAGGCTACCCAGCGCTCCTTCAGCTCCTCTGGCGAAAGCGGCGGCATCGCGTCATCGTCGAAACGTTGCAGGAGTGGCAAGTTCAGAATTCTCTCTCTACGGGCACCGAGATACTCGGCCTGTTCACGACGAATGCACCCGCGACGCCTCAGCAAATCGTGCGTGAACCGTCACCCCTACCACGTTACCTTTTTGGTCGCGACGCCCTTTCTGGCGAGTGGTCTCGGGTGGCGGAGAACATTCGGAAGTGGGCTTTTGAGGTATGGCTGAAATTGGTCGAAGGAACCTGTTCGACTCGTGTTACATTGCAGGACCCCAATTTTTACTGAAGGTGATAACCCACAAAGGAGTGCAGTAGCCATGACCGAAACCTTGGACGTCCCCGAGTCGACCACGCCGCAGCACAGCCTGCGTGCCGGGGTTCTTGGACTCTTCGACTCGGTGATTATGGGCGTCGCGGGTGTAGCTCCCGCGTACTCGCTGGCGGCATCGACCGCCGTCTTGTTTGGTGCGGTGCTGCTCGGTGGCGCGGCCGCCCTTCTCTACTGCGGCATCGCGATGTTCGGCATCGTGTTCGCCTTCAGCTACCTCGGCCGCGTCGAGGCGAATGCCGGGGCGAGCTACTCCTGGGTGCGCCGGGCGCTTCACCCCGTGCTCGGATTCCTCTCGGGCTGGGCCCTCATCGTGTCGGCGCTCATCTTCATGGTGGCCGCCACGGTTCCCGCGGGATCGTACATTCTCGGTCTCTTTTCGACCGCGGCCGCGAACAACAAGGCCGAAGTCACGCTGGTCGGCGCCGTCTTCTTCCTCCTGATGGTCGCGGCGGTGGCGGCGGGTATCACGATCACCGTCACCGTGCAGATCGTGATGTCGTGCGTGGAACTGTTCGTGCTGCTGCTTTTTGCCGCGCTGGCCATTTTTCATGGCCACCACGTCCACTCGTTCTCCTGGCACTGGTTCTCGCCGGGCATCTTCCACGGTCAAAAGGGATTCGTCGCGGGTGCCCTCGTTGCCGCCTTCTACTACTGGGGGTGGGACGTCACGGCCAACCTCAATGAGGAGACGAAGAGCGCAAAGAAAACGCCGGGTAGAGGCGCCATCATTGGCATTCTCGTGGTGTTCGCGCTGTTCGAAGTCTTCACGATTGCAACCAACATGGTCTTGACCACCAGCCAGATCAACAACAACCCCGCTGACGTGCTGAGCGTGCTCGGCCAGGAGGTGTGGCGCGGTACGGGAGGCAAGTTCATCGTGCTGGCGGTCGTGCTGTCGACCATCGCAACGTTAGAGACAACACTCATCCAGGTGACGCGCACCTTGTTCGCAATGGGCCGAGACAACACGCTGCCCAAGATCCTCGGCACGGTCCACAGCAAGCGTCACACGCCTCTCGTCGCGACCGGCGTCGTGACCGTGATCTCGCTCGGTCTCTTCGTGGGCGCCCAGTCCTTCGGCTCGATCGAATCAATCCTCAGCGACGCGATCAACGCCATTGGTCTGCAGATCTGCATCTACTACTGCCTTGCGGGCCTCGCGGTGGTGGCGCTCTACCGTCGCCAACTGCTGCGCTCAGCGTCGAACTTCATCTTCATGGGCCTCTGGCCCCTGGTTGGAGCGCTGTTCATGGCCTACATGTTCATAAAGTCCGTTCCCAACTCGAATTCCGCGACCCTTTGGGTGGGCCTCGGGGCGATGGCGCTCGGGCTCATCCCGATGTTCTACTACTGGGCCAAGAAGAACCCCTACTACGAAATGCCCGCGAAAGAAGACCGGGTCGCCGTGCTGGAAGAGTTCGAGAGGAATCTGTAGCGACAGCGATTCCTCGTCCATGATGGGAACATGAGGATCGTTAGCCTCGTCCCGTCGGTAACCGAGACGCTGACCGCCTGGGACCGGGTGCCGATCGCCTGCACCAGGTTCTGTGAACGTCCCGACCTCGAGCACGTGGGTGGCACGAAGGATCCCGACGTCGCGCGCATCGTAGAGCTGGATCCCGACCTGGTCGTCATGGACGAAGAGGAGAACCGTCGAGAGGACTTCGACGCACTCGTTGCGCACGGTCTCGACGTGTGTGCGCTGCACGTCTGCTCGCTCTTTGACGTGAACCCGTACATGGAAGAACTGGCTCGCCGTGTGGGGGTCAGGTGGCGGGCGATCGAGCTGGGTGAACCCGCGAACCGACGCCTTCGCGCCTTCGTGCCCATCTGGCGACACCCCTGGATGGCGCTCGGCGCTCCGACTTACGGCACTTCGCTGCTTGCTCACGTGGGCGTCGAGAACGCCTACGAAGGCGACGGACCGTACCCGAGGGTCGACGATCTCGACGAAGTCCGAGAACGACACCCCGAAGTCGTGCTCGCTCCGAGCGAGCCCTATCCCTTTAGCGTTCGCCAACTGGCGGAGCTCGAGTCCGTGGCGCCCACGTTCTTTGTCGATGGGAAGGACCTCTTCTGGTGGGGACACCGCACGCGTCACGCCGTCGCGCGCTTTGACGCGGTGATCCAGAAGATCTGGGCGGCGCGAACGTAAGCGATGGCTCATCGGAAGTCTCGTTGCACGTGACTGGTAACTTCGGTGCGTGCCACGACCGATCCGACGGGACTGCGTGGATTCTTGATCGAGATCGACGCCACTGAGGCGATGGAGGGTGAACCCGCGTGACGATCAATGTGGTGATTGGCTCATATCTCGAACCAGATCTCGTTGAACGAATCGAATTGTACGATGACGACCTCGTCGTGCACTACCGACCAGACTTGCTGCCCGTGCCGCGATACGCCTGCGACCACTCCGCGCCGCCGCGCAGTCTCAGCCCCGAGCAGTTTGAGCAGTGGCGTGCGGTCGCGGCGACGGCTGACGTGTTCTTCGACTTCGACTGGCTCGATCCCT
>JBAUSF010000097.1:0-10736 GCA_049581565.1 Acidimicrobiales bacterium | reverse complement strand
GGATGGAAGAGTGATACCGTCCCTCGTCATCATCCGTTAACGAGCGCCTCCGAGGTGTCGGCATATGCGGTGAGCAACGTTGCCCAAGGAATGAAGACAGTCACTCGACGTTGGAGGAAAGAAGATGAGCGATGACAGCGCCAGCCCTGACACAACCACGAGTACCCCAGCTGTTCCCGTGGTCCCACCCTCGCCAGCAAACGGGCCAGCGCCGACGACGTCTCACGCAAATGGGCAAGTACCGAAATCAATAGTCGCAGCGGCATATGTGTATTTAGTGCTGCTGGTGGCACTGTTCATAACGTACGTCACCTGGAACGAGTTCCGTTTGGATTTGCCGTCAGTCCTTGGGCCACTTCCCATCGGCGTTGTGTGGTTCGGGGCGGTGGGAGCAGTGATTTCGAGCTTCAGAGGGATTTTCGCCTACAACCAGAGTTGGGACCCGAGCTACAACATCTGGCATTACAGCCGACCGCTCCTCGGTGCAGTTACGGGATCGATTGGCGCCCTCATGTACTGGGTACTGCTCACCTTGGGTTCGACGACGTCGGTAACCGTACGGCCAACGACCTTCTACGTGGCTGCGTTCGTGTTGGGCTTTGCGGACAAAGCCTTCGGAAACCTATTGAACAGTGTGACGAGCCTCATCATTAACCCTGCGAAGCCTCAGTAGCCCCAAGCGACGAATTTGAGGCGGCATTTTCCTGGTGTTCGATTCCCAGTGACACCATTCCGGAACGACCCTTTTCTTCGACCAAGTCAGTATCCGGCCCTTTGCACCAACGTTCATACCCAGCACAACCTGCAGTGCGGCCTCGCAAGCCGTTGGTGCGCTTCTGCAATTCCTATGGTGATCCAACCGCCTTTTGAGGATCAAAGCGGCGTCGGGCGCCCCAGGTGGAATCCCTGGGCGTAGTCAACGTCAAGATCCTTCAACATGGCGAGGACACTACCGTCCTCAACCCCTTCAGCGACGGTGCCGCAATTAAAGCCTCTTGCCAAGTTCACGATTGCCTTCACTACGTGCTGATTTTCGGGACTGTTGACAAGACCACGCACGAACTCCATATCGATCTTGAGATAGGAGACATTCAGTTTCTTTAAGTGAGTGAACGTTCCAAAGCCTGTGCCAAAGTCGTCCAGGGCGACGCTGCAGCCGAGTTGCGTGACCCCTTTAACGAAGGAGCGGGCTTTTTCAATGTCATGCATCAAGGCCGTCTCAGTGATCTCGAAGACGAGATTTGCGGGGTCGGTGCCCGCGTCGGTAATCTCGCGCTCGATGAACGCCAAGAGATCGCTGGTCACCACCGACTCGGCCGAAAGGTTGATTCCCACGTGGCGATCACCTGCGGCGATTCGGATACCTTGCCTGATCACCCATCGGTCAATCTCAGTGATCATGCCGTATTTCTCGGCTACCCCCAAGAAGCTGCCCGGCTCAATGATCTCGCCGTCCCGCCCCACCATCCGAATGAGTAGCTCCTCACTTGCGCGTCCTCCCTTGAGAGGGATGATGGGCTGGGAGTAGAGAACAAAGCGGCCTTCGTCCAACGCCTCTCGAATACGTCCCACCCAAGTCAGGGCCTCAATTTCGCGCGAGACGCGAAGTCGTTCCGATCGCTCTTCGGTGACGTCCCTGAAGAGGACGACCGCTCCTTCGACAACGGTGCCGCTCAACAAGGGCGATGCAGAGATTGCTACCGCGAGCCGCGATCCGTTCTTGCACACATATTCTGCGTCATTCAGCCGAACCGATATGCCCTCGCTGCGCACTCGCAGGAGCTGAGCAGCTCCTTCCTCGAACGTGTCAATATTGGGGTATCGCGGAAGGATGACCGGGCCCAAGACGACGCCGCGCAGTTCTTCCTCCGTCCAGCCGAGCATCTTGGTGGCCGCGTCGTTCATCGACGTCAACCGGCCCTCGACGTCGACGGTCATGAGGCCCTCAGCCATATTCTTGATGACGCTGGTTCGAAATTCCTCGGCGCGGCGACTCTCGGTAACGTCAATCACAACGAGGCCGATGCCAATTACATCCTCTTCCACGTGGACGGGGTAGTAGCTCGCAAGCCAATGGTGGAGTCGACCGGGGTCGCTTGCCAGTTCGATCGGGACCTCAACGTTGAGCACGGCCTCGTCGTGTTCGAGAACGTGGCGGTAGTGCGGTTCCACTTGCTTCCAGATGTTCGGAACAACCTCTTCGACCGTCTTGCCAATCGCTAAGGTGGGGCTCGTGCCGTCGAATGCGGCCAAGGTCTCGTTGAGGTGTACGTAGCGAAAATTGCGGTCGATAAACCCCAGGCCAATCGGTGCAGACGCGTGAAGCGTCTCGATGGTACTGACCATTTCGGTGGCTCGTCGGTGGGCATCACGAAGGTCTTCGATCTGCAGCTTGGAGAATGTCAGGTCACGCGCGATGACGGAGATTCCGAACACCTCGCTGGTTTCATTGAGTACCGGCGCCATCGTGATCGATACCTCCACGGTGGTGCCGTTCTTGCGAAGTCGCCGAGTGTGAAACTCACGAATGGTCTCACCGGACCGGACGCGCGCGAGTAGTTCGGCGAGTTCTCCCGGTCGATCGGGCGGAAAGAGAATCGCGATATCGTGCCCGAGCATTTCATCGGCCGTGTAGCCGTAGAGCTGCTCGGCTGCATCGTTCCAGAACACGACGATGCCGTCCGCTGTCTTTCCCATGATGGCGTCGCTCGATGTCCTCACGAGGGCGGCCAAGAACTGCTCGGCGCCCAACGCGTTCGTCATGAGAGACGTGGTGCCGCCGGGGCTCCGCTTTGTCAAGTGCGGAGGAATCCCAAACGAAGAAAACGACATCTCAAAGAGCCTCTGTCTCGTGGACCGGGACAGCGTCGACCGATCGTCAAAGTGGACCGGTCGGATGCTCCTATACGTAGGTTCATTGCGTCCTTAACAGTGGCCGGAATCAAGTGGCGGCGACGTCGCTCACTCGGCTAGACCGAACTTTCAACTGAATGCTACGACCGAACGTTGATCAATCGTGCGCCCGCAAGTCGTAACGACGGTCTGTGCAGAATGGAAGCGGACCAGTGATTCACGTTTCTTCGCTGTTTTCTTGGTGCAACGTGATCGCACGTGTGGACCGTACGTCGTTAATTGTGAAGGAATCGTTCACGACTTGTTTCCCAGTACTGGCGTCCGCTCGAGGAAGTGATGGAAAGGAGACGCTCACGGATCGCAGCCGGAACTAGCCCCGTGAGTTGTATTGAATGCTGAGGCTTCAATGCCGACGCTTCACCCTTAAATAACCGGCGCGATTCAGAATGAACCGGTCGGGCGGAAAATCAGGGCCAGCGCTTGTGCGAGACTCAGGTCGTTCTAGCGAGGGATGACCTGGATGAAGGCAGTCGTGCAAGACGAGTATGGATCGACGGATACATTGAATATCGAAGAGATCGCCGTGCCGGCGATAGCCGATGATCAGATCCTCGTGCGGGTCCGAGCAGCGGGGCTCGATCCGGGAGTGTGGCACCTCATGACGGGTCTTCCCTATCTCGTCCGCATCATGGGAATGGGATTTCGCCGCCCGAAAGTACGGGTAAAGGGCCACGATCTTTCTGGCGTCGTCGAAGCAGTGGGCCGACACGTGACGAAGTTCAGCCCCGGCGACGATGTGTACGGTGTGACTACCACCGGGTCGTTCGCTGAGTTTTCGGTAGCTCGAGAGAGGGACCTCACCCGCAAGCCCTCCAATCTGACCTATGAGCAGGCGGCGGCAGTTCCCCTCTCGGGCGTGACTGCGCTTCAGGGGATTCGAGACGTTGGACACGTGCGGGCGGGCCAACAGGTCTTGATCATCGGCGCTTCCGGCGGAGTCGGATCGTACGCAGTCCAGCTGGCCCGCGCGTTCGGAGCGGACGTGACCGGTATGTGCAGTGCGGCAAAGGCCGATCTGGTCCGCTCCCTTGGCGCCGTCGACGTGATCGACTACGCGAGTGAGGAGGTCGACGCGAGGGGACCACGGTTTGACGTAATTCTTGACACCGCCGGGCGCCGTCCTCTGTCGCTGCTGCGACGAGCACTCGCACCAGGGGGCACGTTGGCGATAGTCGGGGGCGAAGGTGGCGGACGGTGGTTCGGCGGCTTCGGCCGACAGATTCTGAGGGCACCAGCTCGCTCGATCTTCTCGAGCCAGAAGCTACGGCCCGTCATGGCGAAGGATCGAATCGAGGATTTGGAGTACTTGACGTCCCTGATCGAGGACGGACGAGTCTCGCCCGTCATCGACCGGACCTTCCCGCTGGGTGAGGTTCCCGAAGCCATTGCGTATTTGGCGCACGATCACCCCAGCGGCAAGGTCGTCATTTCGATTGGGGCCCGATGAGCACGGTGTCGCTACCTCGATGGGAATACCCTGGTAGGAGGTGATGACTCGCACGGCTACGCGGTGCTCGGCGAAGATGAACCCATGCTTGATCATCTATCAATTCAGTGCGCCGACACGGAGGCGAGCGCATCCTTTTATGACAGCGTTCTTGCGCCGCTTGGAGGAAGCCGCGTCATGGACTTTGGGCAGGTCGTTGGTTTCGGCATCGATGCGAAACCGGATTTTTGGATCGGGCCGCGCGCGACGGGCGATGGTTTTCGCGAGTGCCACATTGCCTTTGTTGCGCCGAACCGTTCGGCCGTACGGGAGTTCTTTCATGCCGCGACCCAGGTAGGCGCCGAAGTGCTCCACGAACCTCGCCTCTGGCCCGATTACCATCCGAACTACTACGGGGCTTTTGTCCGCGACCCTGACGGCAACAATGTCGAGGCCGTGTGCCACATGCCAGAGTAGGACTGATCGATCTGCTCGTCGTCGGCTCGACGCTGGGTTTAGCCAACGATGCGCCCGGCGATCGGTCCAAGGATCAGCATTGGCAAGTAGATGAGACCGCCCACGGTGCTGCTCACGCCGAGCAAGGGCAAGAGTCATGAAAATGATCAGAATGGTCGAGATAACGTCCTCGAAATGTTCTTATGGGTACTCGGCGCGCGTGCGCGCATGGGTCTTCGGGGTAAGGCATTCAAGAGCCCGATATCTCCCATAGTTGGCGTCTCTCGAAGCTGGAAGTGATGAAGCCAATGCGCACCCAGATAATGACGATGGTCCCTAGTGGTTCCTGGGCCCCGCTGGTAGGCCTTGAGCATGAGGGAGTTCGCTCATCGAAAAGTTGCGACGCGTCGTGTGGCCAATCTCGGTAAATCGAGAGCGGCGGTAGCGGGCCTTTTCCGAGGCCGCTCCTGAGAGGAGTTTGAGAAATTGTGACGATAGAAACCAGTACTTCTCTCTCCAGTAGCGACGTGGAGGCGTTAGGTGGTGATCACGACTACGACGAACTTCTCTCGTGGATTGGTGACAGGCCCCTCGTCCTACTCGGAGAGGCGACCCACGGCACTCACGAGTTCTATCGCGAGCGCTATCGAATCACGAAGCGGCTGATCGAGGAGAAGGGATTCATCGCCGTCGCGGTCGAGGCCGACTGGCCCGACGCGTACCGCGTCAATCGGTACGTGACCGGCGATTCGCGCGACCCCGACGCGGCGACCGCGCTCGGCGACTTCAAGCGATTCCCGTCATGGATGTGGCGCAACGAGGACGTGGAGTCATTCATCAACTGGCTGCGTGTGCACAATGATGAGCGCCGAGATCCGATGGCGAAGGCTCGGTTCTACGGCCTCGACCTCTACTCGCTCCGTGCGTCGATGGAAGCCGTCGTGAGCTACCTGAACGCCAGCGATCCCGAGGCGGCTGAACGCGCTCGCGAGCGTTACTCCTGCTTTGACACGGTCGGCGGCGAAGGGGCGGACTATGGACACGCCGTCAACATGGGACTCCATCCGTCGTGCGAGAACGAGGTCGTCGCCGAGCTCGTCGATCTACGTCGACACGCGATGGCACTGATCGCGCGCGACGGCCTCATCGCCGCCGACGAGTACTTCTTTGCAGAGCAAAACGCCCGGCTCGTTCAGAATGCGGAGCAGTACTACCGCGCGATGTACCAAGGCCGCGTGTCGTCGTGGAATCTCCGAGACCTACACATGACCGAAACTCTCAGCGCATTGGTAGAGCACCTCGGTGCGGTGCTGGGTCGATCGAAGGTCGTGGTGTGGGAGCACAACTCGCATGTGGGTGACGCCCGAGCGACGGAGCTGGGGCGGTCCGGTGAGTACAACGTCGGTCAACTCGCGCGCGCGAGGTGGGCCGAGGACTGCTTTCTCGTCGGCTTCACCACGCACCACGGTCGCGTGAGCGCCGCCTCCACGTGGGGTGGACCAGTCGAGCACAAGCGAGTACGACCGGGACTGCCGGGCAGCTTTGAAGAGTTGCTTCACCGTGGTCCCGTGGACGACTTCGTCGTTCGGCTCGGTGCGTTCTCCCCTTCACCCTTGGCTCCGGTGATGCTCGAGCGAGCCATTGGCGTCATTTATCGACCGGACACCGAGCGCGCCAGTCACTGGTTTCGCGCCCACCTCGCCGAACAGTTCGACGCCCTCGTTCACCTCGACCACACGTCAGCGGTACGCCCGTTGGATCGAACGGAGTTGTGGGACGCCGGGGAACCACCAGAGACCTTTCCGAGCGGGCTCTAGCGAGAACCCACGACAGGCCCGGCTTCGACGCTGAACGAATGTCCGCAGGGTGAAATGGCAGAGAAGCGGAGGCGCTGTTGGCGCCCAACGTCAACTTCTTCAAACGAATGAGGCGCCGGAAACAAGCAGTTCTCGGGTTATTCGCTGTTAGTCAAAGTGCTCACGTCCGTACAGCCCGGCACGCCCTCCTCGCACATACAAGCCTTGCCTCCCGGCCTGCTTACCGACGCGAAGGCCCCTTACGCCAAACGATGCTCCTAGACCATGCCGCGAGAAGTTCAACCTGACTGGACCAATACTCTTGCTCTTGCGGTAATACAAGCCGATGACAAACCTCCTAGTTTCGGCAATGACGATGATCTGTTCTCGCCGCTGCTGTGTGGCGGGACTCATACGCTGTCGCGTTCCAATGCCAGAGTGCCGGGCTACGCAACAGTGGCTCCCTTGTCCTATGTCTCTAGTTCCGCGAAGCGCGCGACGGTGAAGGCGATGGTCGTCGGGACGCTCAGCGCGAAGATCACAAGCATCAAGGTCACGAGCACGAGCGAGGCTCCGCTCGTGTGATCGTGGACAAAGGCGAACTCGATCATCCCCGACGTGATGGCGTAGGCGAGCAGCGCCCACTTGAAGACGTTGCGAAATGTGGTCCACGGGAACTCTTGAACGCGCGCGAGCAGCACCGCGGCCGTCACCAGCAGGATGGCCGCCAGGCAGAGCAGGGCCGTCGCGAGCGGGAGAGGCGCAACTCGTGGTGCGTAGGAAGCCAGGATGATGCCGCCGACCACGACACACGCGAGCGCGCCCGTGGAAAGCCAACCGATCGGCGGGTACGGGCGATCCGCATCGGTCGGGTGGGCGAGCGGTGCGGCCGTACTCATCGTGAGGCCAAGCGTGTCATGATCACGAGCGTGGCGACCTGCATCAGGCCCGTGATGCCCGCCGTGTAGATGAAGCGCTTCATCAGTCGTCCGATCCGCTCACCGTTTGGTGCTGGCTTGTTCATCTCGTACAGCACGGCGATGTTCGCCGGCTCCAGTACGCCGAGGGCGATCACCGCCATGATGCCCACCACACAAAACGAAACGATGAGCCAGGCGTGGTTGGGGCTCGACGCCGCGAGGTTTCCGGCCGAACGGGCCACTTGAAACCCGGTCGCGAGGGTCATCATCACGACGGTCGGCATGATGACGACCATCTTGGGCATGAACCGAGCGGAGAACTCGGCTCGAGCTGGTATCGAAAGGCGGCCGAGTATCGGGCCGATGACCAGCCCGACGAATAGGTCAATGCCTGTCCAGAGTCCGCCCCCGACCACGTGGTTGAACGTCAGCCCCCACTGCCAGTTGAAGGCGATCGAAAGTGCGACGAACACGACGGCGGCAGCGACAACCGGCAGCGCCGCCAACGGCACGACTTGAATCGCGTGACGCCCCGGCGCGATCGCGGTCGTCTCGCGTACGGCTGTCTCGTCCATCACTCCCCCCAGGAAAATCTACTCAGTGGCGCTCGTAGATGTGGGTTTCGTCCCTCGCATTCTTGGCCGCGCCACAATGGCACGGTGACGTACCTGACGCGCAGCGGGGTCAGTTCGTCACTTTGACTGTGACGTGTAGGGGTAGAAGCCGGACTGGTCGCCTGCTTCCCACGATGCGCGCAGCTCGGGAACGGAGATGTCCCAGTCCTGGCGAACCTCGCGGCTGGCCTCTCGTAAGTCTCGGTGGAGATCGGCGAACGAAGGGCGGCCCCAGAACCAGTAGCCGTTGTAGATGCTGTGTATCACGAGCCCCGGCTTCAGCACCAGCGTGTGCGGGATCATCGGGTCGTGGAAGGGATCGGTGTACTCCTTGATGTCCAAGTCCTTTTGAACGTGACGGCCGGCGTCCGAGAGGAACGTCCATTGGGCACCAACCTGCGCGCGAAACTCATTGGTCACGACGATGTTGTCGGTGGAGATGGTGACAATAGAGGTGTAGGCGACTGCGATCTTCGAGTAGTTCGCGGCCAGCTCTAAATGTTGTTGGTGGTCCTTCGGGCAGAAACTGCCGCGGGCGAGAATCAGAATCATCGGATCGATGCCTTGTAGCTCGCTGAGTTTCCGTCTTGTGGTGGTGTGATCGGTGAGTTCGTAGTCGGGGAAGGCTGCCCCGGGCACGATGTCAGCGCGCATCAGTCTCTCCTAGTTCGCAACCCGTTTATTTCACATGTCCCTCGCCAAGCGCACTCCGGTGAAGGGCCAGCGGGCGCCCGGCGGGAAGAAGTTGCGATAGGTGGCCCGGGCGTGGCCGGGTGGCGTAATCGCCGCGCTGCCGCGCAGCACATGCTGGCCCACCATGAACTTGCCGTTGTACTCACCGACCGCGCCCTTCAGCGGCTCGAATCGCGGATAGGGAAGATACGCGCTCGAGGTCCACTGCCAGGTTTCGCCGTACAACTGGCGGGGCTCGCCCTTGAATCGGGCCGGATGGGCCGGGCGCGGGTGCAGCGCGATCGGCTTGAACTCGGGGGGTGGCGCGGCGGCGGCTATGGCCTCCCACTCCGCTTCCGTTGGAAGCCGCGCGCCTGCCCAGCGCGCAAAGGCGTCTGCTTCGTAGTAGCTGACGTGGACCACGGGTTCCTGCAGCCTGAGAGGATGGCGGCCGTGGAGGGAGAACACCTCCCACCCCGATTGTCCCCTTGACCAGTACAGTGGCGCCTCGCGATGCTCGGCCTGGTTCACCGCCCAGCCGTCCGAGAGCCAGAGGTCGGCGCGGTTGTAACCGCCGTCTTCAATGAACTCGAGCCATTCTCCGGTGGTCACCAGGCGGTCGCCAAGCGCGAACGGCTCCAACCAGACGGCGTGTTGGGGCGCCTCGTTGTCGAACACGAAACCACACGAAAAATCCATCGCTCCCGTTACGTCGGAGGGGCTGTCCGCGCCAATCTCCACGAGACCGCCCGGGTGGGCGACCCACCCGAGGGACTGAGCGACAGGCGCCTGCAATGTGGTGAACGTGACGGGGGAGTAGCTCGGGGCGAAGGGATGCGTACCGAGCACGTGCTTGATGTCCATCAAGATGAGCTCCTGGTGCTGCTGCTCGTGGTGCAGTCCGAGCTCAATCAGCGCGGAGACTTCTTGCGATGGACCCGCCGCGAGAAACCGTTCCATCGCTTCATCGACGGTTTCGCGGTACGACGTGATCTCGACGACGCCGGGCCGCGAGAGGAGTCCGCGCTCGCTGCGCGCGTGCCGGCGGCCCGCGCTCTCGTAGTAGGAGTTGAACAGGTAGAGGTAGCCGTCGTCGATCGCCCGGTATCCGGTGCGATACGGGATCAACGCGAACTGCTCGAAGAACCAGGTGACGTGGCCGCGGTGCCACTTGGTCGGGCTGACGTCGGGCATCGACTGAACTGTCTGATCTTCCGCCGACAAGTTTCGTGCCAGCTCTTCGGTGGCGGCACGGACTTCGCGGTAGCCCTGCACGGTAGGTGTCGGCGAATCCTGTGACGACTCGGCTGTTGCTTCCTCGAGATGCCCGACACGTGTGCGAGCCGTTGCCCTTCGCGCAAGCGTCACGGCGAAGTCTCCCGCGTCGTCTTGCCACTGGCGTACAAGATCGAACCCCGCCAGCGCTAGCTCCCGGATGACGCCCGCGGAGTGGAACTTGGCGGAGATCTCGGTGAGTATCTCTTCGCCCTCGTCTAGGTGAACCGACAGTCCAAGACCCGCAATCGCCACGTCTTGAGTTCCGAGCGAACGAAGGGCCATCTCTACGACTTGAGCCTGGTCGTCCCATCGGGCAATGTATTCGAATCGATCGGGATCAAAGTCGGCGCCGAGATTCGCGTTGACGACGTCGAGGACGTTCTTCTCGAAGGCGGCGGTTACCCCTTGCGAATCGTCGTACGCGGCGATCAAGCGGCTGGAGTCCTTAACGAGGTCCGCGCCGAGCAGCAGGTGCTCCCCGTCGTCCAAGATGTCGGCGAAATGCACGAGCAGACGTGACCGCTCTGCTGGCCCGAGGTTGCCGATCGTTCCGCCGAGAAACATCAAGAGCCGGTCCGGGCCGGCCGGCATTCCAGAGAGATCTCCGCTGAAATCTGCCATGACTCCCGACACGGCGGTTCGCGGGTACCGTGCCGCGAGC
>JBAUSF010000096.1:0-3651 GCA_049581565.1 Acidimicrobiales bacterium | reverse complement strand
CGAAAAAACTCGTCACGCAACAATCACGTTCTAGAATGAAATCAGCCTTATTTCGAACGAAAAATAAAATATCAACTAATTCTCAGACAACGATTTCACCCCACAAAATACAGTCGATTATTGGTGCCCCTCGAACGGCGCTCGCTAGCCTCATCTGATATGGAACGCGTGTCGGCTATCCCTGTCAGGGTGGCGTTGGTTGACGACCACATCATGGTCTCTGAGCTACTGGCTCTCTCCATCACCAAAGAAGCCGATATGAGCCTCGCGGGCGTCGTCGGCACGGTCCACGAAGCGCTGGATCTGATCCAGCACGTGCGTCCCGACGTCATCCTTCTCAACTACCGACTGCCCGACTTCGAGTGCATCGAAGTGGTGAAGCTGATGCTCAAAGAGTCACCCGACAGTCACATCGTCTTGCTGTCGGGCACCGGTGACGACGAGCTGCAACGCCTCGCACTCGAAGCGGGTTGCAGCGGACTGCTCGGAAAGAACGCACAGATTGGCGACGTGCTGGCCGCTATTCGAGCGGCGGTCCGTGGCGAACCCTGGATCGAGCTCGAACAGCCCCTCGCGCGCCACTACGCCTGAACGTTCGCGGCACGAGCGCCGCTCATCTAAAAAAACACGCCACTAACCAGGATGAAGTGCTGGTGTCGAGCGAATCGGCTCTGTGGGCGCCTGACTACTATGACATCAACGGCGATCGAGCCACTGTTGATTTCACTCTCACGGCGACGGCTTCGATCGAGCAAGGGAGCGAACATGATCACGACACGAGCACTTCGAATCTGGTTGTGCGCCGCGATGCTCGGCTCGGGCGTACTGGCCGGAGGTCTCGCGGGCACCACGCTCGCATCCGCCGCGGGCCCGAAAGTGGTGGTTGTGCCCTCGACGAATCTGCGAAACGGCGAGGTCGTGCACGTCAGCGGCAGCGGCTTCAAGCCGGGCGACACCGTCTTTTTGGTCGAATGCCTGCGCGCCGCCAAGGGCCAAGCGGGTTGCAAGGTGGCAAACGGCATCCCGCCCAATGAGACCATCACGTCAACGGGGCTGCTCCCACGGACGACGTTCAAGGTCTCGACCGGCAAGATCGGAAACGGCACGTGCGGAACGACCAAGGCCAATGCGGCAAAGTGCGCCGTCAGCGTGGGTAACGCAACCGGAGGGGACTCCGGCGTCGGCGACATCACCTTCGTGACGCCCAAGGCGAAATAGGTTGGCGTCGTCCACGAGATAGACCGGGCGAAGTAGCAAGAGCGGTAACCGCCGGGAGAGACCGGCGTCCTGGGAGGGAGTGCATGTTCGGCAGCAATGGCACCGAGTCGACGTTCACGCGAACGATCGACGAGCGGCGCCACTCCATTGCCGCAGGACTTCGCGCCCATTTCAGTTTCGCGACGCTGCTCGCGATCCTCTTTCTCACGTTCCTCGACAACACGATCGCGAGCGCCGTGCTCACGAGCGTGCAGTCGAAGCTCCACGCGGGGGTCTCACAGCTGCAGTGGGTCGTTGGCGGCTACGCGCTCGCGTTCGCGAGCCTCATGCTCATCTGCGGCTCGTTGAGCGACAACTTCGGACGCAAGCGGGTCATGCTGATTGGGGTGGTGATCTTCTGTGCGGGCTCACTGGTCTGTGCCTTTGCGGGCTCGCCGGCCGAGCTTATTGCCGGGCGCGTCGTGATGGGTGTTGGTGCGGCCGCGTCTGAGCCGAGCACGCTCTCGATGATTCGCCACATCTATCCCGATAAGCGCCTTCGCGCTCGCGCGCTCGGAGCGTGGGCCGCCGTCTCGGGTCTCGCGCTCGCCCTCGGACCGGTAATCGGGGGTGTCCTCGTTGGACTGTGGAGCTGGCGCGCGGTCTTCTGGTTCAACGTCATCTTCGGCGCCGTGGTCCTCGTGATCGGCACCGTCGCGTTGCCCGAAAGCGTCAACCAGATTCGCCGGCGCGTTGACGTCTACGGATTCGTGTTGGCTGGCGTGGCGCTCGCCTTTGCGACCTACGCGACGATCGCCGGTGAAACCTGGGGCTACTACTCGAGCGGCGTCCTCACCTTGTACTCGATCGCGGGACTGAGCGCCATCATCTACGTTGTTGTCGAATCGAACACGACGCACCCCATGCTGAACGTGCGCTGGATCAGGAATCGAGCGTT
Organism: Acidimicrobiales bacterium; assembly: GCA_049581565.1. Classification (GTDB taxonomy): domain Bacteria; phylum Actinomycetota; class Acidimicrobiia; order Acidimicrobiales; family RAAP-2; genus RAAP-2. The sequence continues at coordinate 1,496 of JBAUSF010000096.1, read as the reverse complement.
CGCCGGCTCCGCCCTGATCGCCTTCACCAGCTACTTCGCCATCTTTTCCATCTTCTTCTTCGTCGCGCTCTACCTTGAGGTCATCGCGTCGGTGAGCGCCTACACCCTGGCGCGCGACTTCCTGCCAATGCTCGCGGGCATGGTCGCCTCGTCGCTCTTTACGGGACGCTGGGTTGGCCGCGTGGGTTCGCGCGTGCCGATGACGGTCGGCTGTCTGCTCGCGGGGATCGGGGTCCTGCTCACCGATGTCGTGATCGGCCCGACCGCCGGGCTCAGCACGCTCGGGTGGACGATGGGCCTTGCCGGCGTTGGTTTTGGCATCATCGTGGTGCCAGTCAACTCGACCGCACTCGTCAGCATCCCCGCCAACAGCTCGGGCATGGCCGCTTCGACGATCAACACGGCCCGCGAGCTCGGCGCGGTCACCGGCGTCGCCATCCTTGGTTCCATCGTCAACGGTCAGCTCACCGTCAACCTGACGCGCCGGCTCGCCGAGATCGGCGTGCCCGCTTCGTTTCGCCAAGAGATCATCGAAGACGTGGTCACCGGCACGGCGGCCTCCAAGGCTTCCGCCGAAAGCCGCGGAAGTAGCGCCGCGGTGCGGCACATCATCAACGAGGTCGTTCACGCCGCCTACGGCGCGTTCACCCACGGGCTCGACCTCGCCCTTACCGTGTCGGGCCTCTTGCTGCTCGCCTCGGGCGGCGTCGCCTACTTCACGGGAACGGCGGAGCGCTCCTCGATGGTCGGCAACGACGAGGAGATGGTCGTGGCCTAGGAGCCGGCGGTCTCGCGGAGACGTTCGGCGAGCGTGTCGTTCAGCCGCTGGAGGAGCTTCGTCAGCGTGGCCACGTCGCTCTTCGGCCAGTCCCGACAGATTTCGCCGAGCGCCGCGCTGCGGCGAGCTTCTCGCATCTCGAACTCGCGTTGCCCGGCGAGCGAGACCGACAGCAGCGTGGCTCGGCCGTCGGAAGGGTCGCGGCGCTGGCGAAGCAGCCCCTCTTTCAACATGCCGTTCACGTAGCGGCTGATCGAGGTCTTCGTGACGAACAGCCTGCTCGCGAGGTCCGACGCACGTATCTCGCCCGCTTCGACGATCGAGCGCAGGAGCTCGATCTCGAGCGGACTCTGTCCGGGGACGTTGGAGGCGCGCACCTGTTGCATGAGGTGCCCGCGGCGCAATCGACCCCACTCGCGCTCGAGCGTCGTGTCGCCGGGACTACCCGTGTGCTGAGCCACCGCGCTAATATAGCAGGTAGTTACTTTGAGTAACTAATTCGTTATCCCCACATCCCGGCTCCCGAGTTCGCCTCGGCGACTGACGAAAGGATCATCGTGACACACAACCTGGTCGCCGACACCATCACCATGAAGGGCCACGGGGGCGACGAGATCGAGGCGTACCTCGCGGTGCCGACCGACGTCGAGCGCAGCGGAGCGATCGTCGTCATCCACCACATGCCGGGCTACGACGAGGCCACGAAGGAGATCACCCG
>JBAUSF010000095.1:0-3839 GCA_049581565.1 Acidimicrobiales bacterium | reverse complement strand
GGCTGGAACAGGCAAGGCCCTCGGTGTTCGTGGCGGTTGATGGTTACAAGTACGGTGACAAGGATCGCGATCTGCGTGACGAAGCAACGACGGTGCGAGACGCGTTGGCGTCGCTACGCGTGTCGGTGATGCTCGAGTACCTCGGTGCCGGCATCCCCGACGACTCGTGGACCGCGTGGGACGCCTTCAGCGACGAAGAGGGATCATTGACCTTCGAACCCGTCCCCTTCGATCACCCGCTGTACATCCTCTACTCGTCGGGAACGACGGGAAAGTCGAAGGCGATCGTTCACGGTCACGGTGGGATCATGCTCGAGCACGCGAAGGCGCTGCGCCTTCACTTCGACCTCGACGGGCGCGACCGATTCTTTTGGTATACGACGACCGGTTGGATGATGTGGAACCTCTGTGTCTCCGGGCTGCTCGTGGATGCGACGGTGTGTCTTTATGACGGCAACCCCAGTTGGCCGAGCGCCGATGCTCTGTGGCGGTTCGTCGACGACTGCGATGTGACGTGCGCCGGGGTTGGCGCGAGCTTTCTTGTCGCCAACCAGAAAGCTGGCCTCTCACCAGGGAAATCGTTCGCCCTCCGCCATCTCGTGACGCTCGGCGTGACGGGCTCGCCCCTGCCGGCTTCGACCGCCGAGTGGGTCTACAGAGAGGTGAAGCCCGACCTTTTGCTCGCGTCGTTCAGTGGCGGCACGGACGTCTGCACCGGCTTCGTCGGAGGGAGTCCACTGCACCCGGTCTGGGGTGGCGAGATCTCGTGCCGATGTCTCGGCGACAAGGTCGAAGTGTTCGACGAAGAAGGCCGATCGGTCATTGACGTAGAGGGCGAACTGGTCGTGACGGCGCCGATGCCGTCGATGCCAGTTGGGCTCTTGAACGACGACGGGGATAGTCGTTACCGAGCTACGTACTTCGAGCGCTTTCCCGGCGTCTGGGCCCACGGCGATCGCGCCACCGTGACCAGTCGCGGCACGGTCGTGATCACCGGACGCTCTGACGGAACGCTCAACCGAGGTGGCGTGCGAATGGGTACGGCCGAGTTCTATTCGGTGGTCGACGAGTTCGACGAGGTGGTCGACAGCTTGGTCGTGCATCTCGAAGATCCCGACGGCGGACCGGGTGAGCTCTGGCTGTTTGTCGTCGTCAAACACGGCGTCGACGACGCGGAGCTGAGCCCCCGCCTAGCGAGCGCGCTACGGACGAGGCTCTCGCCCCGTCACGTGCCCGACCGCATCGTTACGGTCCCCTCGGTGCCGCGCACACCAACCGGAAAGAAGCTCGAGGTACCGGTGAAGCGGATCCTCAACGGAGCCGATCCCGACAGCGTGTTGACGGTGAGCTCGCTCGCCGACCCCGACAGCATCACACCGTTCGTCGAGCTCGCTCGCGAACGACATAACGTGTGATCAGGAATTACCGATCGTTCGCGAGCGCGCTCAGACGGACCCTGTCGATCTTTCCGACGGTCGAACGCGGGAGCTCGCCAACGACGCGGAACTCACTCGGCACTTTGTAAGCGGCGAGGTTCGCGCGGCAGTACGACGTGAGCGCTGCGGAGTCGAGGGTGACACCGGGTCGGGCGACGACGAACGCGACGCCCGTTTCGCCCCATCGATGGTGACTGACCGCGACGACCGCGACGTCAGCGATGTCAGTGTGCGCAGCGAGCACCTGCTCAACTTCGGCGGGATAGACATTCTCGCCTCCGGAGACGAACATCTCTTTCGCGCGACCGCAGATTCGGTAGTACCCGTTCTCGTCGCGTTCGGCAACGTCGCCGGTGCGAAGCCATCCGCCAGCGAACACCGCCGCCGTCGCGTCAGGGTTGCTCCAGTATCCGGGGAAGACGTTCGGGCCCTTCACGAAGATCTCGCCGCGACCTGCACCTTCAACGAGAGTGCCGGTCTGGGCGTCGTGCAATGTCACGTCGACGTAGGTGTAGGGCTTACCCACCGAACCGAGGTAGGAGATCGCGTCCTCGGGTGCGAGGCACAGCACGTTGGGCGACGCTTCGGTGAGTCCATATCCTTGTATCACTTCGACGCCGCGATCCTGCCACTGTTCAATGAGCGAGAGCGGCATCGACGCACCGCCGACGAGGACCATGCGCAGGCTCGTGAGGTCGGTCGCGGCAAAGTCCGGGTGCTGGGCCAGCAGCAAGTACGTTGCCGGCACGCCCATCATGGTGGTCACTCGTCTTCGCGCGACTAGATCCAAGACTCGCTGGGGTTCGAATGCCGATTCGAGGACGACGGTTGCCCCCTTCCACCAGGCAAGGAGCGGTTGCACGTTCCACCCTCCGACGTGGCACTGGGGGAGCACCTGCAGGACGACATCGTCGCTGCGAATGGGCGCACTGAGGTCGAAGCTGAGGTTAGTCCAGAAGCAGTTGGCGTGGGTGAGCAGGACTCCTTTCGGCGTTCCCGTTGTTCCTGACGTCGCAATGATCATGAGGCCATCGTCGTCGCTGACCGGTGGCAGTTCCGCCGTCGTTCCGCCACCCAAATTCCTTGCGAGATGTTCGATATCGACGACGAGCGGCGCGAGTTCGATCAACGAACACGCGTCATCGGCGCGCGCGCGATACGAGGCGGATGCGATCAACAGCGACGGCGTGAAGACCCTGAGTTGCGCTGCAAGTTCCGTGGGCGTGAGTCGCCAGTTGAGGGGCGCCATGATGAGCCCGGCCTTCGCACACGCGAAGAGCAGCTGGACGTGCTCGGGTCGGTTCTCCGTGAGCGTTGCGATCCGGTCACTGTGAGTGAGCCCCGACGACAGCAGCGATGTGGCGAGCTCGGTCGACCCGGTGTCGAGTTCCGCGTAGGTGATGGCCGAACCATCGAACTCGATGGCGACACGGTCTGGAGTCTGACGGGCACGCTCGCTAATCCAGCGACCGATCACGTGTAAGTCGTCAGTGCGCCCGGTCATGCTTCGCGTCTCGCGGCTCGCGACGGGCGCCGTTCGACGAAGTCAGCATCAACGTGCGCCACGGGTCGCTCCCGCGCCGCCAGCGTCGCGTCGTACCTCATCAGCGTCCGTATGACGGAGGTCGGTCGCATCGTATGAGCTCGTGGTTTCACCGCCCAGCATTCGCGCGATGATCGCCATCATCTCGTCAAAGACCTCGGTGGGAACAGCCTTCGCCTCGTCCCAAATGATCCACCGAAGCCCGACCGCTTCGCCAATCGCCATCAACAGCCACGCGAGGATCATCGGATCGCCGGGCGTCACGTCTCCTGCAGCCATTGCCTCCCGCAATGGGGCCACGTAGCCCTCGGCCACTTTCTCGTAGTGATTGCGAAGCGCTCCGGGCGAAACGAATTCGGCCTGGCGAATCACTCGATATAGAGCGGGGTGCTCGGTCGTGAATCGAAAGAACCCGGCAAATCCCAAGCGCTCCGCTTCGAGGCGCGTCGAGGCGCCCCGTGCGGCCTCAGACATTGCGTGACGCACACGTCGGTTGAGATCCGCGACGACTTCGTCGAAGATCTCCTTCTTGCTGTGAAAGTAGAGGTAGAACGTTCCTTGGGCGACACCGGCGGCTTCGGTGATTTTGACAATCGATGCGTCGTAGTAGCCGTAGGTGTTGAAGACTTCTTCGGCGGCCTCGACGAGTTTGCGACGGGTTCGCTCACCCTTGCCCTTAGCCGGCTGGTTGGCCGCAGCGAGCGGCGCAGCGTCCTGACGGAGATCAGGCGGGCCGGACGCACCGGGACGCACGGAGTTATCACTCGTCACGGTTAAGCCCAAATGAGGTGAGTACGCGCACATCGCGTACTCTATCGACCTCACACGTAGCGGCCGAACCGGAAATGCCACCGTGCGTT
>JBAUSF010000094.1:0-2894 GCA_049581565.1 Acidimicrobiales bacterium | reverse complement strand
GCCCAGTGGAGTCCACTTCCGCCCTTGACGATTTCGTTCAATTCAAATGGAGGGGTAGGAATCGTGGCATCGATAAACGAGTCGAGTGGAACTCCTGTCACGCTGCCCTCGGACTCTGGTCTCTCTCGTGTGGACTACACCTTCGTTGGTTGGAATACTCAGTCAAACGGCTCAGGAATCGAATATCTAGTCGGACAGTCCTTTGACCCAACTTCAAGTGAGACCGTCTTTGCCCAATGGCAATCGGATCCTCCCACGTCATCTCCAAATACGGCAGTTGTAATCTCGCTTGACAACAACGGGGGCGATGGCTCAGTCCCGGCCCTTAGTGGAAGTGTCGGAAGCTCGGTGACACTGCCGACTTCTACAACTGTCGAAGACCCTGGTTACACGTTGACTTCTTGGAATACGGCAGCAAATGGTTCGGGTGCTTCATTCGCGCCTGGGCAAACGGTCACACTTTCGACTGCAATGACTCTTTACGCGCAGTGGACAGCAACGAGCGCGGTTACAACTTCTACCAATTCATCAACGGTGCACTTAGTTGCGAATGGGGGTAGTGGATCGCTGGCGACACTCACCGGTGCGCAGGGTTCGAAAGTCACCTTGCCATCGTCGTCGAGCGTCGTACGCGAGGGCTACACCTTGACGTCTTGGAACACAGAGGCAAACGGCAAAGGTACGTCGTACTCGCCGGGTACGAGCGTCACTCTGTCTTCATCGATCACTCTGTACGCCCAATGGACAGCGACGGGCGCAAGGCCGTCAGTTCTGTACGGAGCGATTGGCGACTTTGCCAAGAATTCGACTGGCCTCTCCGCTTCGCTCGAGCAACAAATTCGCATTCTCGCCCATGCGCTGAAGAGCAAGAAATACACTGTAGTGAGGCTCTATGGCTACACCGCGGCGACCGGTCTTGCCACGCTTGATCGGTCGCTCAGCGAGTCGCGCGCGTCGAGCGTCGCGAACTACCTGCGCGGTCAACTTCGCGACATGAAGGTAACCGGTGTGACGATCGCTGCAGCTGGCGAAGGCTCAGTCGGAGGCAAGACCTCATCGCTGTACTCGCGAGTTGAAGTCTTCGTGAGCTGATCGAGGCCACAAGCAACTCGACGGAACAAAAATTTTCAGTTGGAGCCGGTGGAGGGATTTGAACCCCCGACCTGACGATTACAAATCGCCTGCGCTGCCAGACTGCGCCACACCGGCTGGAAGTACCTAGGTTAGTGACTCGCCTGCGATCGTCATAGAGTTGGAGTTAATGAGCGACCCAACACCATCACACAGGGACCCGCACGCTTCGGGGTCTCACTACCAACCGTCGCTCGGGGTCGTATTCATCATTGTGATTCTCTTTATCGGCGCGACGTTTCTCATGGTGGGCACGATCACGTCGTCGAAGGCGGTGCCCACCACCACCGCGCCGTCCACCACGACGACGAAACCGTCCTCGGTCACCCGCGTCATCAAGTCTCGCGTCCGCGTACAGGTAGCCAACGGCACGACGGTGCCTCAGCTCGCCGCCACCTACACCCAGAAGCTCATGACCCAGGACTGGGACACGTTGCCGCCCGTGAACGGTCCGAGCGAGAAGAAGACGGTCATCTACTACAACGCCAGCTACCTCGACGCCGCGCGCGAGGTGGCGTCGGCTATCAAAGTGAGCGAGTCGGCGGTGCGACCGCTCGGCGCACTCAAGCCCGTGCCCGATGCATCGGGTGATGACGTAATCGTGATCATCGGGCACGACCAGACGGCGTAAGTCAGTTCGCGTTCGGCAGGTCGACCTTGTAGCGCTCGAGTGCCGCGCGCAACACGTCGACCGCCATTGGTCGCAGTTCTTCGAGTGGACGATTGCGGTGACGGCGAATGCCGAGGTCGACTTGGGCGATCGCGTGCACGCCAAAGAGCCGCGCGCAGTCGATCAGGATGGCGATCTCGACGCGATAGTCGGGCTCGAGCGTGATCGCCTCGAGTGCACTGCGCCGTAGCGCTGTCTCGCCGGCGAGGGGTTGGCGAATCTCGCCGAGACCCGGGTAGAGCAGGGATAGCACCGGGCGGGCGGTCAGCTCGTTCACCCGTCCGCCGCCCGTTGGCATGTTGTGCAGGGGGCGAACGTAATAGCCCTTGACCAGCTGTATTGCGGGGCGCTCCAAGAGTGGCTGTATGAGCCGGGCCACGTAATCGACGGTCATGTTCAGCACGTCAGCGTCGAGGAAGACTGCAATCTCTGCAGAACTCGCGAGAAAGCCCGCCTGCATCGCCGCGCCCTTGCCGCTCGGGCCTTCGACGTGGACGACGCGCGCCCCGTGATGTGCGGCCACGGTCGCGGTGTCGTCACTGGAGTGGTCGTTCACCACAATCAGCTCGTTGACGAGGTGATCGTGGACGAGGACCGTATCGATCACGGTGCCGATTGTCGTGGCCTCGTCTCTCGCGGGGACGATCACCGCGACGCTCGTGTCGCTCTTCAGGTGGTTCACGCGCTCGAGCGTGAACGCCTCGCGCGCCAGGGTCCAGGGTGCATCAGCCATGATGACGAGGCTATGGCTCGCACTTGACAACGTTGCGCGGGTACGTAAGAATTGTCTCCATCATCCAGAGCGACTGAGGGACGGCCCCGCAGACGTCGCGACAACCAGTGTGAGCCCAGGGATCTTCCCTTCACACCAGGTGCCAAAGGCCGACCGATGAAGAGGGAGTTATGAGTTACGCAACCGGTCTCAAGTGTCGAGAGTGTGGTACCGCTTATCCCGCGGAGGCCCGCTACGTCTGTGACTACTGCTTTGGTCCGCTCGAGGTCACCTACGACCTTGTCGCCGCCCGCGGTGCAGTCACGCGCAAATCAATTGAAGAAGGCCCGGCGTCGATCTGGCGTTACGGCGCGCTGCTGC
>JBAUSF010000093.1:0-28442 GCA_049581565.1 Acidimicrobiales bacterium | reverse complement strand
TCTTGCCCAAAGACGACGCGGCTTCACTCTCCACGCTGCTTCGAGCGTTCGACGCCTTCCCCGAGGCCTGGATCGAGGATTACAACCTCCAGGTGGTCATGCGATTCGGCGATAACACGGTGCCGAGGCTGGTGCGCGAGAGCTACCACGAAAAGCACATCGATCTCATCGACGACAAGATGTCCTCGGTCGATCTCCACGACATGTTCACCAACGCGTCGGCCCTCAGCATCGCGTCGCCCGCGGGAGATTCACGGGTGTTCGCCTCGGCGATGAAGTCAGGAATCGGCACCGTCGTGCTCGATGAGATTCGCCGTCCTGAGGTGGGGCGTGGTTATGTCGGGGGCCTTCTCGCTGACAGGAACCGCATCGCATCGGTACACGTTGCCCTCACGCACGCCCTGCGCCTTGCCGAGCTGCAATTCCCGAGCCCCGAGATGTGGGACGAACTCGCCCAGCGAATCGTGGGCGTTCCCCAAGAAAAGCCCGCCGAGGTTCAGTGGAACGTAGGAGTCTAATGAGAATCTCGGTCGTAATCTGTGCCTACACGATGGACCGATGGAGCACGCTCGTTGCCGCCGTGCGGTCCTGCGGCGAGCAAACGTTGAAGCCCGACGAGGTGATCGTCGTCATTGACTACAACGAAGAGCTCCGTCTTCGGGCCACGAAGGAGTTTGGCGGCGTCCGCGTCGTGGCGAACAAGTCCACCAAGGGCGTGTCGGGTGCGCGCAACACCGGGGTAGCAGCCGCCTACGGTGACATCGTTGCGTTTCTCGACGATGACGCGTACGCCGACAAGGACTGGCTGGAGCAACTCACCCTCCCGATGACGAACCCCAAAGTCGCGGGTGTTGGAGGATGGATTCTTCCTCACTGGCCCGCCGAACCGCCGGCGTGGTTTCCCGAAACGTTCCTCTGGATCCTCGGCTGCAGTTACGCCGGACTCCCCGAAACCAACTTCCCGATCCGCAACCCGATCGGTGCGAGCATGGCGATCCATCGCCGTGTCTTCTCGTCAGTTGGCGGATTCACAGAAGGCATCGGTCGCATTGGACTGACGCCGCTCGGCTGCGAAGAGACTGAACTCTGTATTCGCTATACGGCCGCGTTCCCCGACGAGCAGTTCGTCATGGCGCGCGACGCAGTCGTGCACCAGTGGGTTCCCGTCTCGCGCCTCACATGGCACTACTTCTGGACTCGGTGCTGGGCCGAAGGACTGTCAAAGGCAGCAGTGTCGTTCCTTGTCGGCAGCGACTCGGGACTGTCGGCCGAGCGTCAGCACGTCATTCGTGCCCTGCCTCGAGAGTTCGCATCAACTCTCCGCGCGCTGTTCACGCACCCCAAGAGTGCGTCAAGCAGACTCGCGCTGATTGTGATCGGCACGACCTGTGCAGCCGCCGGTGTGGTGTGGGGTCGAGTCGCAGTGCGACTGACGCCCATTGCCTTCAGCAGCGGTGACCTCTCGTCGCTCGCCGAGGTGTTGCGCTCCGAAGAGTCGCCTCTGAGCAGCATGAATCCAAGCTCCGTGAACCCGTCGACAGAGCCGACCAGTCTCGACCTGCCTGACGTCACGACGCCGTTGGATAGTGACGTTGCGCCGGTGGCCCTCGTTGATGGCGCAAGCGAAATCAAGTAGCGAGAACGAGCTCGCCGCCAACGCGCTCGCCACATATGTCCTTACGACCGCATAAGCGGCGATGCTTCGCCGACCAGTACCGAACCAGTCTTAGTAAGATTGTCGTGCATCGCTGAGTTCGAGGGATTATCCGTTTTCGACGTTGGATGCTGAGGAGATCCTTGTGAGTGCAGTTACTCCAGACGCCGCGAGCAAGGTGGCGCCAGTTCGCGTCGCGCGTCGAAGCCGTCGCCGCGCCGAAGCTCAAGCGGCGCGCCACCGCCGGTCTCGCGCGGTTGCCTCATTGATACTCCTTCTCATCTCGATCTCGACGGCGATCTTGACGCTCGCGCAGGTCCACGGCCCCGCGCGCTTCGCCTTCGGCATCACCGTGGGTCTGCTCACTCCAGGCTGGTCAATCATCGGGTTCTTGAGCCTCGACAATGCGCCACTCGAATTCTCACTTTCCGTTGGTACGAGTCTCGCGGTTCTGATGGTCGCAGCCCAGATCCTCATCACGATCAACGAATGGCACCTCGGCGGGTTGGAAGTCGTGACGTGCCTCGTGTGCGCGGTGCCGCTCTACGTCCTCACGCGACGCTTTGCGCGCCCGCCCAGAGCCGAATGATCGCCGTACTGCTGCCGAGCGCGACGTCGCTCGCCACCTCCCCCGCTGAGTTGATCGTGTTGATCACGACAATCATCTTGATGTCGGTTCGAGCGTGGACCGGCATCACGCACGCGGGACTCACCCAACGCGCGAGTCACGTCTTGACCGGTGCCACCAGCGTGCTCATCGTGATCTTCTTCTTGCTCGTCATCTTCAGATTCAAGACGCTCGGATAGATCTTGATGTTGATCCTTCGCGTATGGGAACGAGGCTACGCGGCATCCACGCGTTCACACTTCGTGTCGTTCGCGCTCGCGATACTGAGCACCGCGGCGTGGCTGGTCGCCGTGCACGATGCTCACTTCTCCCAGATGGGGCTCCTCGGCCTCGTGACCATCCTGCGCTGGCCCTACTTCGTCGGTCTTGCCCTTGTCGCGTTGGGATTTACGAACGAGCTCGTACGAACTCCCCTGCGCTCCTACTGGGTCGTCGCGTTCATCGTCATCTTGATCGTCTACCTGTTCGGCACTGCCTGCATCGTCGAACCCATCGCCGCGCTGGCGGACTCCTATCGCCACTCGGGAATCCTCGAGTACTTCTTCCTTCACGGACGAGCCCTCCCCCACTACGAAGCCGACTTCTCCTGGCCCGGTGCGTTCTCCCTGGGTGCCGTCTTCGTCGGCTTCGCGGGCCAGGCAGACCCGCTCGGCTTCACGCGCTTCTTTCCGCTCTTCATCGAGCTCATGTACTTGCCTGGACTCATCGTGATCTCACGCTCAATCGGCGTAGGACGGCGCGCCGCCTGGCTCGGCATCGCGTTCTTCTACGCCACCGACTGGATCTATCAGGACTACTTCTCACCCCAGGCGCTCGGCTATCTCTTCCTCGTTATCTCCATGGCGGCAGTGCTCGCCGTCTGGCGCCCACGCCTTCGTCCGAAACCGCCTTCGGCCGGATTCTTGAGAACGCTTCGCTATCGCTACGTGCGCGGTCGATCCGTGATGCGCTTCGACCGCTTTGAGGGTCACGATGCCATTGCCTTCACCGACACCGGCCAGACGCTGGTCATCCTCGGACTGCTCGGCCTCATCTCCTTCGCGATGGCCATCAGCCACGAGTTGACGCCCTACGCCATGATCTTGATGCTGTTCGCCTGTCTTTTGACCCGGCGCCTCGGCCGACCCGAGATCGTCATCGCCGCCAGCCTCTTTGTAGTGGGCTGGCTAAGTCTCGGTGCGAGCGACTACTGGATTGGTCACCTCGATTACATCTTTAGCGGCTTCGGTCAGATTGGCAGCACGCTCAGCCAGAACGTAACCGATCGCGTCGCGGGTAGCTCTGTGCACCAGCTCGCCACCGAGACGCGCATCCTCGTCATCGGCGGCCTCTACGCCCTCGCCGCGATTGGGACGCTTCGCCGCTCAACCGACTCGCGCACCGTCGAGGCCGTGGCCGTCGCGCCGTTCGTGATCTTGCTCATTTCGAGTTACGTCGGCGAGGGACTGCTGCGCGTCGTGCTCTACGCGCTCCCCTTCACCGCCCTCCTCGCGGCGTGCGCCATCATTCCTCAGGTGTCGGGTCCGATTCGGTCCTTCATTCCGAACTATCGAATGCGGCGTTGGGGTCGTCCCATGATCTGGGTCACCGTCGTAGCCATCGTCTTCGCGAGCGCCGTCGCTACGACGGTCGCACGAGGGGGCAACGATGCCTACGAATCGTTCTCGGTCGGGGAGCTCGACGCGGTCAACTACGTGCTCGCGCACGTCCAGAACAACAACACCATCGGCATGGTGTCGCCCTATCTGCCGTTCAATCAAGCGGACGTTGGCGAGATCAACTGGGACGCCATCTCTACCGACGGTGGCACCACGGAGCACAAGATCAAAAAGGGGCTTCTTCACCTTCACGCGCGATTCATCATCTTGAGCCAGTCCCAGGAGAACTGGGGGGAGATCGTCGCCGGCTACCCGAAAGGATGGGAGAACGGCGTGCTTGTCTACCTTCTCAACGACGGCTATCACGTGGCCGTGGCGTGGAACACGGCGACCGTGCTCGAAGTCACGACCTCGTGATGCGCGCGCAGGGACAGCGGGCGCGACGTCGGCGCGCTCACTCCACGATGGCGACTACTATGAGTCGCCGCACGGGCAACTCCTTTTCGAGCGCTGACGGGAGGTCGACGCCATGACCAGCTGGCGGCCCGTTCCGATCCTGCAGTTCGATCTCGACACGCAGCAAGGCTCTCGCGTTGACGCCCAGCCGGGCGACCGCGTCTGGGTCGAAGTGATGAAGAGCGGTTGCGTCGTAGGCGTCGTCGACGCGATCGTCGACGAAGGGGGCCTTTCGCCAACGTCGGCTCTCGAAATCGCGGTGAGATTCCGCGACGCCCAGCCGTCGACGCTGCCTCGCCTCCCAGACAGCGAGCTGCCAAGGGCGTCGGTGATCGTGCCAACGCTCTGTCGCAACCCTCCCGAACTCGTGCGCCTCGTCGATTCGCTGCTCGACCTCGACTACCCGAGCTTCGAGGTCATCCTGGTGGACAACCGCGCGCCGGGGGGCCCGCCGCTGCCCGAATTCGGCGACCCCGCACGGGTCCACGTCTTCGTCGAGACGCGGCGTGGAGCCTCGGCCGCGCGCAACATGGGCATCGCGATGGCGACCGGCGACATCCTCGCCTTCACCGACGATGACGCCGTTGTCAACCCGTCATGGCTTCGCGTCCTCGCGACGCGCTTTGCGACCGAGCCCGACGTCGAGGGCATCGGCGGACTCGTGCTGCCCGTCGAGCTACACACCCCGGCCCAACTATGGTTCGAGGAGTTCTACGGCGGCTTCAGTCCGTCGTATCAGTTCGAGAAGCTGAGCGTCGAAAGTATGAAGGGCGTCGATCCGATGTTCCCCTACGCCGTCGGGCGATTCGGCGCAGGCTGCAACATGGCCTTTCGCCGGTCGACGTTGCAGCGCATCGGTGGCTTCAATCCGATCATCGGAGGCGGCACCATCGCGAAGGGCGGAGAAGACGTCGCTCTCGCCATTGAACTTGTGAGCACGGGAGGCACCTACGCGTACGAACCCGCAGCGGTCGTTCGACACACGCATCGTCGCACCGAATGCGAGTTCATGCAGCAGGTCTTCAACTACGGGACGGGCCTCACGGCGATGTACTCGGCGATGATCATGCGTGACCCTCGACACCTTCTTTCGATCGCTCGCACTTTTCCTGCGGGCTTTCGCCACCTCACTCGATCGGCGAAGGATCGCTCTCCGAGTTCAGCCCCGAGCTATCCGAAGAAGACGGTGCTCGTCCAGATCCTCGGCCTGCTCTACGGTCCGCTCGCCTACATTCGAAGCATTCTGTCGGCACGCTAGGCGCTCGGCCTTGTCGTGAAGGTCAGTTCACCCTCTTTTGTCACACTGTTATCAAGGATTTCATATTGATGGCCGAACGCGCACAAGTGAGCAAGCCCGGCTGTTGCGCTCGAGAGGCAATGAAGCACTGGACTCATGGTCCACTCATGGTCGCTGGTCGGGACCTTCTTACTCAGCGAGCCCCGAGCCAAACCAGTTAAGTTTGTGGGGATGCAAACGGTCAGTCGAATCGCCAGTGCTGCCTGATTCGATTGACCATCATTCGTAACGTCGGTTAGGAACAATGCGCGTGCATTCTTCAGCTACCTCTGATCGTCGCGATCAGACAAAGGTACGCCGCACATGGCGGCGCGCGCTTCGCCCTGTGCTCACCGCGTCGCTCGCGGTGCTCGCCCTCGCTGCGGTGAGCGCGACACCAGCGATCGCGAGCGATCGCACCATTCGACTCACTACACCGTCCATCACGACCGCAGCCAACCTCACCGCGAAATCGACCCCGGCAACCGATTATCCCCTTGGTACCCCGGATTCGACCGATGTCTCAGGCGAAGCACCACCGGACGCCTCGGCACTTCCTGGGTACGCAGAGAGCTACGTCACGCAGTTCTCCGGCACGTCGCTCCCCCCGGGTTGGTCGGCCTTCAGGGGCGCGCCGGGTGGCGACGCTGGTTCGTTGTGGGAGCCCTCGCATGTGGTGGTGAGCGGGGGACTCCTCCAGCTGAACGCGTCGCAGGACCCGGCCTACGGCAACCAGTGGGTCACGGGCGGACTCTGTCAGTGCGCGGTGGCCCACACCTACGGTGCGTACTTCGTTCGCTCTCGCATGACCGGAGCCGGCCCCACCCAGGTGGAGCTCCTCTGGCCGGCCGCGGGTTGGCCTCCCGAGATCGACTTCGACGAGACCTACGGCGGCGTCTCTTCGACCTCCTCCACGGTGCACTTCACGTCGAGCAACCAACAAGATCACCGTGCGCTCGACATCGACATGACCCAGTGGCACACGTGGGGCGTCATCTGGTCACCCACCACCATCACCTACACCGTTGACGGCGAGGCCTGGGGGACAATCAGCGTCGCGGCGGAGATCCCCGATCAGCCAATGACCCTCGACCTCACTCAGCAGACCTGGTGCTCGTCGGGCTTCGCCTGTCCGACCGCCCCCGAGTCCACCCTCGTCGACTGGGTTGCCGAGTACGCGCCAAGTTCGACCCCAACCCCGACATCGACGACCACGTCCACAACGACAACAACGACAACAACGACGACGACGACGGATCCGTCGCTCGCGCGCACCGCCGTCATGAGTCCCTTTCCGGCGAACTCCTGGAAGCTCTCGCCGGCACTCAAGGGAAAGATCAGGGAGCTCGCACGAGTCATCAAGTCGAATCGTGATACCTCGGTCGTTCTCGTTGGCTACAGCGACGATCTTGGCTCTTACGGGCACACCCTCGTCGTCAGTCGGGCGCGCGCGGCAGCGGTCGAGCGGTTCTTGCGCAACGAGCTGTCGAACCTCGGCGTGCACGACGTGGCCATCACGGCCGTCGGCAAGGGAAGCGTCGACCCCGTGGCGTCCAACGCGGGGCCATCTGGGCGCGCGCTCAATCGTCGCGTCATCGCGCACCTCACCTAGAACGTCGCCCGGCGCACGTCGACAGGTGCTTTACTAGTCTTTCGACGTGACGCTGCCTCGACACTCGGTGACGCGCAACAGTGCTCGCGTGCTCTGGCGTTACGCCACGACCCTTGCCGCTCGACTGTCCGAACCGGTGCGCTCGCCCCTTCGTGCGCGCGCCCTCGCCCGCTGTGCCGGCGCGACAGAGGCGCCCTCGAGCAACGCAGACCCGGTGACCGTCTTGATGGTGTACCGGGCGAAGAACCGTGCGCTCGTCGAACTGCTCGTGCGAAGCCTCGGAGGGAACGCCGATATTCGCCTGTGGGCGCTCGACGAGGTCGCACCGGAGCTCGCTCCTTACACACTCGGGAGCGGTCCGGGGATGCGCTTTACGCATCTCAACTGGCTCTATCGCGAGCGCGCGGTTCGCGAGGACTCCTGGGTCGTCATCTCCGATGACGACTTCTACTTCGCGAAGGGCTCGCTGCGCAGGACCATCGAGCTGATGGCCCGCGCGGGACTGTCGCTCGCCCAACCGAGTCAGAGTCTGCTCGGGTGGTGGACCGACGCGTTCAGCATGCCGCGGCCCCTCGTGGTCGCGCGCGACACCAACTGCGTCGAGCAAGGTCCTGTCGTCATCGCCGACGCTGCCTTCGCTTCACTCATGTTCCCGCTCCCCGACGTGGCCGATATGGCGTGGGGCATCGAAGCCGAGTGGTACCGGCTGAAGGAGAACCGCTTTCGCACCGGCGTCATCGACGAGTGCCGCGTCGTGCACGTCGGCCGTGTCGCGAGCTCCTACGAGGTCGCTCCCCAAATGAGGGCCATGCGCGAGCGCCTCTCCAAGTCCGGGATCGACAGCATCTGGCAGCTGCGCACGGTGAACGGCTACTGGTGGCGATGGCAACGCTCGCCATCGTGGATGGGTGTGCAACGCGTCGGGGCGTAGGACCGCGTCTGGCAACGTGACGGTTTCGTTACGCGCTAGCTCTGAGATCGGTAAGAAGAGGCGTTTCGACCACCAAGTAGAATTCGCACAATCGCCCTATGAGGAGACCAACCAGGAACGTAGCGCTCAAGGATTCCACGAAGCGCATATGGGGTGATCGCCTCATCCAAAACGCCGCCGCCCTGATGACCTCGACGGGCGGGTCGGCGCTGCTCGGCATCGCCTTTTGGGGAGCCGCTACGCACGACGCGAGCGCCAGCATCGTGGGCAAGATGTCGGCGGAGATCGCGGCGATGGTGCTCATCGCCAACCTCGCACAGCTGAGCTTCGGTTCGATCTTCGAACGCTTCTTGCCCGTGGCCGGCAAGGAGACGCGCACCTTCGTCCTGCGCGCGTACGTCATGTGCGTCAGCTTCGCCTTGGTCGCGGCCATCATCTACATCTTCTCGGGACTGGGCCGCAGCTTCATCGCCGCGTCCTTTGGCTGGCACGCGCTGTTCGTGGTCGCGTGCGTCCTGTGGACGATCTTCATCCTCCAAGACAACGTTCTCGTGGGATTGCGCGCATCGCGATGGGTGCCCGTGGAGAACATCATCTTCTCCGCCGCGAAGCTCGCGCTCTTGCCGCTGTTCTTGATCGTGTCCCGCTCTCAAGGCATCTTCATCGCCTGGATCGCCCCGGTCGGCTTCGCGATCGCCGCGGTGTCGTGGTATCTCTTCACCAAGCGCATCCCCGAGCACCACGCCACGACCGAGCAGCGCGAAACGCTGCCGGGCACGCGCGAGCTCGTCTACCTCGCGGGCGCCCAGTACGCGACGCTCATCTTCAACGTCTTCACCCCCTCGATTGTCACGCTGATCGTGATCACGCGCCTCGGCGCCGTCGCGAACGCGCACTACTACGTGCCGATGCTCATCTCGAGCAGCATTGCCGTCTTTAACTGGAACATCGTTCGTTCATTCCTCGTCGAGGCGGCCTCGGAGCCGCACAACCTTCGCCGCCACGCCAACGTCACGATCGGGGCGCTGACCGCGGTGCTCGTTCCGAGCATCATCATTGGGGTCGTGCTCGCGCCGGAGATCCTGTCCATCTTCGGCGCGTCCTACGAGCACACCGGCGTGACCTTGCTGCGGATGTTGTTGCTCGCCCTCCCCTGTCAGGGCGTCACCCTCTTCTACAGCTCCTTTGCCTGGCTCGACAAGCGCGTCTGGTGGATGGCTATTCGCGACCTCATCAGCCTCACCATCTTCCTGGGGGTCATGCTCGCGCTGATCGGCCATTTCAAGATTGAGGCGATCGGCATTTCGTCGCTCATCAGCTCGGGGCTTCAGGGCATCTTCTTCCTGCCGATCTCGATTCGCCGCTACCGCATGACCTCGAACGACCCCGCCCCCGACACGGGGCCCGGCGTCTCGACGCCGGCTCACTAGCGGCGGCTATGACGGCGAGTACTCGGCGACCCAGTTGATCTGCATCGAGGCGGGAGCCGACGGGCACTCACGCCCGAGGCTGCAGAGGGCGCGCTGCTCGAAGTCGAGCGTCATTGGCTGGTTCGGGATCTCGGACACCGCGAGGATCCGCGACCACACGCGCCCGTCGACAATGTAGGCGATCGACGTCGGCGTCCACACGACGCCCCACGTGTGCCACTTCTTCATGTTGATGTTGAGGTGACGCTGGTCGATGTTGTTCGTCACTCCGTAGTGCACCGTTGACGAGGTGCCGCTGAGCGATCCGCCGGTCTCGTTGAAGTCGATCTCGGGGGGCCAGATGTTCGCCTTCGGCCAGAGCAGCTCGGCGTCGTTCGGCCCCTCGCCGACCATGCGCGAGCGCACGAAGAAGGCGCCGTAGGTGTGGGCGAGCCCGCACTGGCACAGTCCCCCGGTCACCCATTCGTCGTGGTAGGCGGGATCCTCGTACGCGACGAGCTGGAGCACGCCGCCACTCACGATCACGTGGGACGCGGCGAACTGACCGCCGGGGTCACCGCCCGGCACGCCGGTGAAGTCGTACCATCCCCTCGGCAGCGACGAACCCGGGAACTGGGTTTGGTAGCTGAGCGTGTAGCCGCGCAGCACGTTCCCCGGCGGCCCCATCGCCGAGGCTTCCGCCTTGTCGACGACGCCGATCGGATATCCCGAGCTTGGCGCCACGGTGCTGTTCGGGGTGTGAAAGCCGTACCAAATGACGGCCCCGAAACCGGTGCCGGCCGCGAAGGCGACGATCGCCACAGTGAGGACGTGGGAACGTTTGCGGCGGGGAACATCTCGCTCCGGGCGGTCACGATCGGACTCATCGCTCATCGCGCAAATGTAGCCTTCTGTTTCCAATCATGAATTGACTGCTGTGCAAATCTTACCTGTCACCTGGTGCCAAATCAGGTCCTCAGAGCTGCTCGAGCCGTTCGGTTACTGGTCAGTTCGCGTCGCGTTGAGCCGCCGTCGAATGGCGCGGCTTCGAATGTAGGCTGCGGGGCCGAAGAGAAACGCCCGAAACTCTCGTCGCGCGAGCATGGGCGGGTAGCCGGGCCGACCGGGTCTGTCGGCGTCGCCCACCGGCGTGATCCCGCGCAGCTTCTGAGTGCCCTGCACGGCGAACTTGCGCACCACCGACGAGACCTCCGAGGCGAGACCGATGGCGTGTCGTGGGTCCTTCAGCACAAGGCCCGTCAGCATTGCGGTAAAGCCCAGGCCGTTGCCGTCGAGCATCCGGAGCAGATCGCTGTACTCTCGTCGATGCTGGTGATAGGTGACCGCCAATGGTTCGTAACACAGCTCCCCACCGGTCCAGAGGACCGAGATCATTGTCGAGAGGTCTTCGCCGCCACGGGCGACCGTCCCGGTACCGAGCGCCTCGTCGAATCCGCCGACCCGCTCGAGCGCCGAGCGACGAAACGCCATGCTCGCCCCCGCGGCGTAGGCGCCGACACCGTAGACGGCGATGCGTTCCTTGACGGCGCCCATCGCGTCGCGCACCGCCATCCGGCTTCGCCGCAGCACCGGGCCGGCGTGATGTTCGGTAGAGAGCGTGACCGACACGAAGCTGCGCGTCCCGTTAAACCCTCCGTAGTACCGCTCGTACCAGACCTGAGCGGGGCTCTCGAGTTCGGCGGGCAAGATGAGCCCCGTCACGATGTCGATCTGGGGATCCAAGACAAAGCGCGTCGCAATCGCTCGCAGCCACTGCGGGTCGACGCGCACGTCATCGTCGGCGAAGGCAATGATCTCTGCCGTCGCGGTCGCGACGCCGGCGTTGCGCGCCGCCGACACCCCGGGACTCGTCTGGTGAACGACGCGCAACCACGTTCGGCCCGCGATGACGTCGGTGAGCGGATCGTCGTCCGGCCGCCAGCTGCGATTATCCACGAGCACGACGTCGTAGCTCGGATAGTCAAGTTCCCCGAGGCTGTCGAGACAGCGCCGCAGTGCGTCGAGGCGCACCACGATGGAGGGAACGACCACGGTGATGTGCGGCAGCTCACTGTCGGGCACCACTCGATGCGCAGGCGCCTCAACCATCGTCGCGCGCAGGTGCGCGATCGCCGCACGCAGTCGGTCGTGGATGCTCGTCTCGCCGGGGGTGAGCGAGACCATCACGTCACCCAGGCACACGCCGTCTCGGCTCAGCACGACGTAGGCGTCACGGTAGTTGTCCTCGGCGCGGATGTCGGGTAACGGCTGGTCGATGTCGACGTTCACGATCTTGACGGGAGTCGCTCGCGCGACGAGCGGGGCAAGCGTCGCGGGTATGTCGCGCGGCACGGGTGTTGAAGGTTCGCCGCCGGAGTTCTTCCGTCTCAGGACCACGGCGTACACCCTCTCCAGACGCCTGCGCCGTGTTCGAGTCTGACGGTCATCCGTGTCGATCGCTCGCGTCTCGCAGCTCCACACCTTCGCGCACGAGCGGCAAGAGGCGCTTGCCGAAATCGATCGCGTCGGCGAGCGGGTCGAAACCCTTCAAGAGGAGCGTCGTGACGCCGATGTCGTAGTAGCGCAGCATGGCGTCGGCGACCTGTTCGGGCGTGCCGACGAGCGCGGTCGAGTTCCCGGCGGCACCGGTCAGGTTGGCGACCTTCATCCACAGCCGCTCGTCGTAGACGTCCTTGTCGGCCGACATCTCGATGAGTCTCTTTCTGCCGATCGACGTGGTGCCACTCGTGTCTCGATCGACGGAGTAGGTGGCGTTGCGCTCGCCACCGAGTCCCCGGTAGGTCGCCTTATGTCCCGCCATTCGCTCCTTCGCGAGCTCGATGCGCGCGGCCGTCGTCTCGGCGATCCACTCGGCCTTGTCCCACGCTTCTTCTTCGGTATCAGCGATGATGGGGCGCAGTGAGAGCGAGAAGCGAAGCGTGCGGCCGTGCCGCGAGGCCGCTTCGTTGATGGCGAGCATCCGCTGGGCAACGGCGTCTCGAGGCTCGCCCCAGAACGCGTAGACGTCGGCGTGCTCGGCGCCGACCTCGATCGCCGGCGCCGAGGCGCCCGCGAAGTACATCGGGATGCCTCCGGGCGTGACGGGCTTCACCGAGCTGAACGTGCCCTCGCAGCGGTAGAACTCACCATCGAAGTCAAAGGGCTCGTCCTCGCTCCAGAGCCGCCGGGCGATCGACATCATCTCGCCGGTGCGTCGGTAGCGAACGTCGTGGGGGACGAAGTCACCCTCGCGATGCTGATCGGCTTCGTCACCGCCGGTGATGAAGTGGATCGCGATCCGCCCGCCGCCGGTCAAGTGATCGAGCGTTGCCGCCATGCGAGCGAGCACGACGGGCTGAACGAAGCCCGGTCGATGGGCGACGAGCACCTTGAGGCGCTTCGTCTGATGCAAGACGGTTGCGGCGACGGCCCAACCCTCAGGAGCGACGGCACCGTAGCCGACGAGCACACGATCGAAGCCGCCGTCGTCGTGAGCGCGCGCGATGTCGGTCAGATACGCGGGATCGATGACCGGACCGTCCGTCCAGTCAACGACGGGACCGTCGACGAGAGGTCCCTTGATCTCGGACGCATTTCTCGTGCCAACCATTCCAATGATCTCGACTGGCATATCCATGTCCTCCGTCCGTGCCGTCAAGAAGAGACTGCATGTCGTCGTCGCCAAGCCCTGGTTGTCACGAGAACGAACGCGTAGTTGAACGCTAACATCCGGATGATGAACCGGGAGACGAACGAGTTTACGGTAAGTGACAAACGCCCTCTCGTCGCCGTCGGCTACGGTCCGCGCTGCGTGCCGGTCATGCAGTTGACCCAGGCTGCGGCCGGACTCTGCGATCTGTTGTGGATGGTCGACGGGTCCTTGCCCGAGATGCGCCAGATGACGGACCTGCTCAATCACTTTGGGCCCGTCGTCGACGTGAGTGGGCTCGACGCCGAGGGGATTCTTCGAGAGCTCTCGGCACCCTACGAACCCGACGGGCTCGTGACCTATCTCGACGCAAACATGCCCACCTTCGCCGAAGTTGCCGAGTCGCTCAATCTTCCCTTTCACTCTGTAGGCACGGCGATCAACCTCACCGACAAGGCGGCTCAGCGCGACGCGCTGAAGGAAGCGGGTCTCGCCACGCCGGCCTGCGTGGTCATCACGCCCGACCAGTCGGGAGCCCAGGTTGAGGGACTCGTATCCGAGGTGGGCTGGCCCGCCGTTCTGAAGCCGCGCTCCGCCCAGGGCAGTCGCTACACCTTTTACGTCCGCGACCTCGATGAGCTCGACCAGTTTCTCACCGCGCTCGGTCCGAACCGGCCGGACATGGTCCTTCAGACGTATCTCGCCGATGACCCGACGCGCGCGAACAGCCCCTACGCGAGCTACGTCTCGGTCGAGAGCGTCGTCGCGGCGGGCGCTACCGGCCATCTCGCGCTCACCGGTCGTTTCCCGATGGCCGAGAACTTCCGTGAGACGGGCTTCTTCATTCCCGCGGTCCTCGATGACGAGGACCGCGCGGCCGCGCTCGTGCTCGCGACGTCAGCTATTGAAGCGCTCGACGTGCACACGGGGTGCTTGCACACCGAGATCAAGTTCACCCCCGACGGCCCGCGCGTCATCGAGGTGAACGGTCGCGTCGGCGGCGGCGTGCCCGAGATGCTCGACCGGGCGGTCGCAACGCCCCTCGCGCTTGTCGAGATGACCCTGCGCCTCGGTCTCGGTGAGGAGATCCGCATCGAGGGACCCGTGGCGACCGCGCGCATTGGCTACCGATTCTTCCTCCAGCCGCCGCTGGTCTCGGCGACCGTCGCCTCGATCAACGGGATCGACGTGGTGAGCGAGCACCCCGGCGTGGACTCGATCACGGTTCACCAGGGCCCCGGCGCCGACCTCGACTGGCGCGACGGCTCGCGAAACCACATCGTGGCGGTCGTCGGTTCCGCGCAGGACTACGACGAACTGCGCGACGTGGAACGTCTCCTCAATCAAGAGGTCACCGTCACCTACGCCAACGTGAGCCACTACGGGTGACGATCACCCTCACCCGATCCGTTCCGCACGGCCCGGGTGCGGCCAAGGACACCGTGCGCTCGCGGGTGACGTGCGCGTTCGTCAACAACATGCCCGACGGTGCGTTCGACGCGACCGAACGCCAATACCTCGGCCTGCTCGAGGCGGCGTCGGGCAGCGACGTCATCGAGCTTCGTCGCTTCACGCTTCCCGGGGTCCCGCGCGACGAGCGCACGGCGGCACGCATTCGTGAGGAGTATCTCCCCTTTGCGGAGCTCTACGACCTCACGCCCGACTTCTTGATCGTCACCGGCTCGAACCCTATCGAGACGCACCTGCGTGACGAGCCCTACTGGGACGACCTCGTCGCGCTCGTGAGGTGGTCGAAGGAGTCCGTGCCCACGACGCTGCTGTCGTGCCTCGCCGCCCACGCCGCCCTCACCGTCTTTGACGGAATCGAGCGCGTACGCCTTCCGGGCAAGTGCACCGGCGTCTTCGCCCACGTCGTCGACGTGCGGCACCCACTCGCCACGGGGATCGAACCGGCAATTCTGCTGCCCCACTCACGGATCAACGGCACGCCCGAAGAGGCCGTGCACGAGGCGGGATACGAGATTGTCGCTCACTCCGAAACGGCGAGCTGGGCCATCGCGAGTCGGGGGGACGACAGGCACCGTTTGATTCTCGTCCAGGGACACCCCGAGTACGACCCGTCGAGCCTGCTGCGCGAGTATCGGCGCGACGCCGGACGCTACGTCCATCACGAACGCAACGACCTTCCCTTCCTCCCCTTCCACTGCGCCGCCCCCGAGGACTGGATGACGCTCGAAGCGATCCATCACGAGATCATCAACGGCCAGCGCGATCCCCGACTCCTCGATTCATTCCCCTTTGACGACGCGGGAGCGCGCGCGCCGTGGCCGTGGCGGCCCATGGCTCAGCAGTTCTATACGAACGTGCTCGCCGGCGTGCTCTCAGCGTCGTAGTCACCGTCCTGCGCCGCGCCCGGCCTGATCCCGTGACGTTTGTATGCTGACGATGGCTGGTCAAAGGAGTCCGTCGATGCACGATGAAACGATTGCGATTCATGGCGGCTACGTACCCGACAGCACCCACGCCGTGGCGGTGCCGATCTACCAGACCATCGCGAACGAGTTCATCGACGCCGAGCACGCGAACGCGATCATGGACCTCGCCATTCCGGGCTTCCACTACAACCGGATCAACAATCCGACGAACGACGTGCTGGAAAAGCGGCTCGCGGCACTTGAAGGCGGGACGGCGGCGCTCGTCGTCTCCTCGGGTATGGCGGCGGTGAGCTATGCGATTCTCACGTTGTGCGTGGCCGGGTCGAACTTCGTCGTCGCTCCGCAGCTGTACGGTGCGACCTACACCTACTTCGCGCACGTCCTGCCGACCCTCGGCATCGAAGCGCGATTTGCCGCCGACGACACGGCCGACTCGATCGCGGCGCTCATCGACGACAAGACGGCGTGCGTGTTCGTCGAGTCGATCGGCAACCCCGCGGGCAACGTCGTCGACCTCGAAGCGGTCGCCGCGGTCGCCCACGGCGCCGGCGTGCCCTTCATCGTCGACAACACGGTGGCGACGCCGTTTCTGCTGAAGCCCCTCCGTCACGGCGCCGACATCGTCGTGCACTCGCTCACCAAGTTCATCGGGGGCCACGGCACCACGCTCGGTGGCGCGATCATCGACGGCGGCACGTTTCCCTGGACCGAGCACCCTGAACGATTCCCCAACTTCAACGAGCCCGAGATCGCCTTTCACGGAGTCGCCTTCGGGCGCGACTTCCCCGAGCGTCCCTTCGTCGTTCGCGCTCGATCGATTCAGCTACGCAACACGGGCGCGACGCTCTCGCCCTTCAGCTCATTCTTGCTGCTCCAGGGACTTGAGACCCTCGCCGTTCGACTCGAGCGCCACGAGTGGAACGCCCGTGCAATCGCCAACTATCTCGTGAACGATCCCCGGGTCGAGTGGGTGAACTTTGCCGGTCTTGCGGACAATCCCTACCACGCTCTCGTTGAGCGATACCTGAAGGGCCACGCGCCCTCCATTATCACCTTTGGGGTCCGCGGCGGCTACGAGGCGGGCCTTGCCTTCTTCGACGCCGTGCAGCTCTTCAAGCGGCTGCTCAATCTGGGTGACGCCAAGTCCCTCGTCATCCACCCCGCCTCGACGACCCATCGCCAGTTGAGTGACGACGAGCTGCGGGCGGCGGGGATCCAGCCCGAGGCGATTCGCCTGTCGATTGGCATCGAGCACGTCGAAGACCTCATCGACGACATCGACCAGGCCCTCGCCCAGGCCGTGAGTTGAGCCACCACGTCTCACCTGGGACGATCCGCGGTTCCACGTCGCCCCGGCAGAAAACGGGAATTATGGGTACGATTTCGCATGTCACGCGTCAGCGTCGTTATCCCGAACTATCGAGGAGGCCGACTCCTGCGCGAGGCGGTCGCTTCCGTCGAGTGCCAGTCCCTCGAGGACTGGGAGCTCGTCATTGTCTCCGACGGCTGCCTGGACGACCTCTCCGACCTTGAGAGCGACCGGCGGGTTCATCACATCCGCCAACCTCGCCGAGGCGTGTCGGTCGCTCGCAACGTGGGCATCGCGCACGCGAGCGCCGATCTCGTGGCCTTTCTCGACGACGACGACCGGATGTTGCCCGAGCGCCTCCTCACTCAGGTTGGCGCGATGGACGACACCGAGATCGGGCTCTGCCACTCCCAGTTTCGCCTGATCGACGAGAACGGCAACGTGTTCGGCACGGGTGAGTCGAAAGACAGCCAGTATCGCGACTTTCTCCGCGGAGACGGGAACATCCTGCTCTCTACGACGATGGCCCGACGCGCAATCCTCTGCGACGTCGGGGGGTTCAATCCGCTCTTGCCGCTCGCCCAAGACCTCGATCTCCTCTACCGGGTTGCCCGAGAGACTCGCCTTCGCTTCCTGCCCGAAGTCCTCAGCGAGTATCGACGGCATAGCTCCAACACGTGGCTCGACACCGCGACGGGCGGCGAGGAGTACAAGTCCATGTTGCGCCAGCATCTCTTCATCGCCGAAGCTCGTGGCGAACGTGACAACGTAAAGGCCATCCGTCGGGGCCTCGCGCTCGTGCCAACCGGACGCGCGTCACGGCACATACGAGAAGCCCGCCAAGCTCGGGCCGACAACCGACTGCCCGCCATGGTGACGGCGCTCGCGAAGGCCTTCCTTCTCTCGCCGCGCATGACGTGGGCGGTCGTCACGCGTCAGGCCCGTAGAGAGATTGCTGCTCGTCGTCACGGGACCCGAACGACATCGCCGGGAGGCGTCTCGGCGTGATCAGGCGATGATGGACTGGACGCACTGCTGGGCGTCGAGCACCGCGCGCAGTCGGCTGCGCGGCGAGGGCAAGTAGTGCGTGAAGTAACGCACGCCCTCGGTGAGCACCCCGAGCAGTGACAGGTTCTCCTGGAGGCGACCCTCCGCGTCGTAGGGGTGGAAGTCTTCGCTGATGGCGACGCTGCCGACGTCGGTGCCGCCGTAGCTGAACTGGGTGAGGCGACCTTTCGCGTACAGACGGCCGAGCAGCGGCGAGCTGGAGCGAGCGAGCGAAGGGAGATCCAGGTGCCCGCGCACGACGTGCTTGACGGTGACGCTGACGGGTTGGGCCAACTTCGTGGAGCGGATGCGGACTCCCCCTTCCGTCGAGCTGACCTCGGGGTGGGGTCCGAAGGGGAGCTCCACCACACCGGCGTCGATGAGCCCGAGGAGCTGCTGGGAGCGAAGTGGTGGCGGACCCGCCTCGAGACGGTTGATCCGTCCGCGCACATTCGACTGAAAATCGATGTAGGAGTCGAGGGAGAGGCCGCCGAATTCAATGACCGAGCGCAGCTGGTCGCGAAGGATGCGCGTCACCTCCTGGGCCGCCTTCACCGGACTGCCGCCGGGCATCAGCGCGTCGTTGAGGTCGGACTCGATCATCTTGCAGACGTGGGCCTCGTAGTCCTCGCTCGAGTCGAACGACGCTCCCGCGTCGGCAAAGACGTGGCTCGCCGGATCGAAGGGGCCGTACATCGATTCGAGCCGGTCGAGGGCGCGTTGAAACGTGCCCTCGCGCCAACCCCTTTCGAGGATGTCGCGCGCGAGCGTCGCGGCGGGCTCCCCGCCGCGCAGGCGCGCGGCGTGGGTGTAGTAGCGCACGTCCATCTCGGCAAAGAGCAGTGGGAGGAGATCGTTGCGAAAGTCAACGCGGCGTCGAAGCGGCGATCCGCGGGGTGTCGTGAGCGCCATGAAGGCTTCTGGCGTGCACACGACGGGTCGGTAGTCGCCCGTCGGATCGACGCCGTGCGCAGATTTGGCGCAGTACGGAACGCCCGAACGCGAGTAGAGGTAGATGTGGGGTTCGCGTCCGCTTGGCACGTAGCGCTTGCGATCGCCCTCGTCCTCGAACGTGCCGCCCCGGCCGATCGTCAGCGCCGTCAGGAGATCAAAGCCCACGAGCCCCATGCCCGCAATCGCGATCGGCTCGCCGGGCGCGATGACCTCATCGAAGTGCTCGACCGGATACGGCCGCAAGTAGTGCACGCCCGCCGCGTCGACTTGCTCCTCGTTGTAGGTGTGGCCCGACGTGAGGATGACGTGGTCGGTCGTGATAGTTGTGCCATTATCGAGCGAGACCATCTCTTTTCCCCCGAGCACCGGGGTGATGTCAGTGGCGGCGGCAAAGTGGCGAACGACGTCCAGGTTCGACGGTGCGTCGGCGAGCAGCATGTCGTAGAACCAGGCCAGATACTCGCCGAGCACTCGACGTGGCAGGTAGTCAGTCGGTCGCACCGCGACGCCCTCATCGCCTGTCCGGCACTCGTATCCGACCCAGCGGTACCCTCGCTCGGTCGCCCATTCGTACAGTCCCCGCGCGTAGGGCCGGTCCTCGCCGTCATCGGGCGAGGCGTAGAGCGACAGCTGTCCACACGGGTTGTTGAGCACGAGGTAGTCGGGCTGCTCGGCCGAGTACACCCCACCTCCGAGCTGACCGGGCTCTACGAGGTGCACGCGAACGTGCTCGTCGGTCGTGCGCGCACGGCTCACGGTTCGTTCAAGCACGCAGAGCCCCCAGGCACCGAGACCGACGATGGCGAGCTCGCTCATCGCGCGCACGCCTGACCGAGGACGACTAGGAGGGGTAACGCGACGGTCGCGGTCATCGTGACATCGACGCAGTACTCCATACCTCCGGCGGTCCCCTTCCCAGTAGTCAAGCCAGGTTACGCCGTCGTTTTCGAGGCAGCACGTAGGTAAGATTGCCGGGCGCTCGACTGCTGTGCGTGAGCGGACGATCTGACCGTCAACGAGGAGGCGACATGGCGAACGACAGTATGCGTCTCGGTGCGTTGAGCGTGCATCGCTTGGGATTTGGGACGATGCAGCTGACCGGCCCGGGGGTCTGGGGTCCGCCTCGGGACCGCGACGAGGCGGTCGCCGTGCTGCGGCGCAGCGTCGGCCTCGGCGTCGACCTCTTTGACACCGCCGACTCCTACGGCCCCAACGTCGCCGAAGAGCTGATGCGAGAGGTCCTCCATCCCTACCCCGAGAACCTCACGATCGCGACCAAGGCGGGCTTCACCCGCCCCGGACCGGACGTCTGGGTCGAGCGCGGCGATCCCGAGTACCTTCGCGCGCAATGCGAAGGGAGCTTGCGGCGCCTCGGCGTCGAGCGGATCGACCTCTTTCAGCTCCACCGCATTGACCCGAAGGTTCCCGCCGACGCCCAGTTCGAAACCCTGAAGGCACTTCGCGACGAGGGAAAGGTGCGCGAAGTGGGGCTCTCGGAAGTGAGCGTCGCCCAGATCGAAGCGGCCCGGCGGATCGTGCCGATCGTCAGCGTGCAGAACCTCTACAACCTGGCTGACCGCAGCGCCGAAGACGTGCTCGATCACTGCGCCGCGAACGGCATCGGGTTTATCCCGTGGTTCCCCCTCGCGAGCGGGAAGCTCTCCGCGCCCGACGGCCCGCTCGAGCAGATCGCTCGAGACCTTGACGCAACGCCGTCCCAGGTGGCACTCGCGTGGCTGCTGCGCCGCTCTCCCGTGATGCTGCCGATTCCCGGCACGTCATCGGTGGCCCACCTCGAAGAGAACTGCGCCGCGAGCGACGTTGCGCTAAGCGACGCGCAGTTCGACGAGCTCGACGAGGCGCGCAAGTCGCTCCGTCGTTGGACGAAGAGCAACTAGGCGCGAGTGGCCGACCTCGTTCTTCGCAACGGTCTCGTTGTCGACGGCACGGGTGCGGCCCCCCGCCGCATCGACGTCGCAATCGACGGCGAGCGCGTCGTCGAGCTCGGCACCGACATCGCGACGGGTCGACGAGAGATCGACGCCGACGGCATGATCGTGACGCCCGGATTTGTCGACCTCCAC
Source organism: Acidimicrobiales bacterium (assembly GCA_049581565.1). Taxonomy (GTDB): domain Bacteria; phylum Actinomycetota; class Acidimicrobiia; order Acidimicrobiales; family RAAP-2; genus RAAP-2. The sequence continues at coordinate 7,439 of JBAUSF010000093.1, read as the reverse complement.
ACTCACTACGACGGACAGGCCACGTGGGATCCGTGGCTCGCGCCCTCGTCGCACCACGGCGTGACGACCGTCGCGATGGGCAACTGCGGGGTCGGCTTTGCGCCCGTCGCCCCCGATCGCCACGACTGGCTCATCGAGATGATGGAGGGCGTCGAGGACATCCCGGGCACCGCGCTGCACGAGGGCCTTCGCTGGGGGTGGGAGTCCTTTCCCGAGTACCTCGACGCACTCGACCGCCAACCGCGCACGATCGACGTCGGCACCCACGTGCCCCACGCTGCCCTTCGCGGCTACGTGATGGGCGACCGCGGCGCCGACCCCTCGGCCGAACCGAGCGAGGACGAGCTGAGCGAGATGGCGCGCCTGCTCGAAGCCGGCATCGGCGCGGGCGCGCTCGGCGTCTCGACGTCACGTACTGAGCGCCACCGCACGAGCGCGGGAGAGCTGCTCGGCACGCTCCGTGCACGAGAGCCCGAGCTGCAGGCCCTCGCGGGCGTCTTGAAGTCGAGCCGGAAGGGAGTCTTCCAGCTCGTCTCGGACAGCTACTGCACGACCGACGACGAGTTCGCGGCCTCGGAGTACGCGCTCATCGCCGAGCTCGCGCGCACCACGAAGCGCCCGGTCAGCTACACGGTGCAGCAGGACCGCGCCGCGCCCGAACGCTGGCGCGAACTGATCGAGCTCGCGGCGTCGCTCCAGCGCGAGGGCCTCGACGTGAAGGCCCAAGTCGCCCCCCGACCCATCGGCGTGCTGCTCGGCCTTGAGGCCTCCGCCAACGTCTTCTCGCCCGCTCGGGCCTACGCCCGCATCGCCGAGCTGCCACTCGACGAACGCGTCGCGGCGATGCGCGACCCCGACGTGCGACGTCGCATCCTCGAGGGTCACGCGGCACTCACCACCGGTGAGGACACCTTCGCGGGCTACGCCTTCTTCGGACGTTTCGACGACATGTACGTGCTCGACGAACCCGTCAACTACGACCTCGACGCGAGTCGATCTCTCGGCGCGACGGCCCGTCACCTCGGCCTCGATCCCCGCGAGTACGCCTACGACGTGCAGCTCCAGCGCGACGGACGCCAGCTCATCTACACGCCGCTCTTCAACTTCGCCAACGCAAACCTGGACGCGGTGCGCGAGATGATCACGTCGCCCGTGGCGATGTTCGGGCTCTCTGACGGTGGCGCCCACTGCGGGGCGATCTGCGACGCGAGCATGACGACGAGCTACCTGACGATGTGGGCGCGCGACCGAACGGGCGACGAACGCATCGCCCTCGAGACGGTCGTGCGCCAGCTCACCAGCCGACCAGCCTCGCACGTCGGCTGGCTCGACCGCGGGGTGCTCGCGCCCGGCTATCTCGCCGACCTCAACGTGATCGACCTCGAGGAACTCGCGTGCCAGGCCCCCCGGATCGTCACCGATCTGCCCGCCGGAGGACGACGACTCCTGCAGGCGGCGAGGGGCTATCGCTGGACCTTCAAGCGCGGACTGGCGACCTTCGATGACGGGGAGGCAACCGGAGAGCTGCCGGGTGCGTTGCTGCGCGGATCCCAGCCTGCACCCGCGTGAGTGCCGCGTCGATGACCGTGCTCGAACGGGTCGTCAAATGGGCCGGGACCTCGCCCGAGCATCGCGCGGTTGGCGATCTCGACCGTTCTGTCACCTACCGCGAGCTCGTCGACGAAGCGCAGCGGGTCGCGAGCGCGTTCGCCGCTCGCGGCGTCAACGAGGGTGACCGCGTTGTCGTGCTCGTGCCCAACTCGGTCGACTTCGTCGTAGCCGCGTTCGCGTGCATGTGGTTCGGAGCCGTCTTCGTGCCGCTCGCGACGACCGACCCGCCAGCGCGACTCGCCATGATCGTTGCGGACTGTCGTCCCGCCCTCATCGTGACCGTTGACTCCGTCGAGACCACGCCCGCGACGCCGGCCGGCTGCGAGATCGTGACCCTCGACGAGCTCAAGGATGCGGCGCCGACGATTCCCGCCGTTGATGACTCGCGTCGACCGGCCTACATGATCTACACCTCGGGAACGACCGGCGCGCCCAAGGGGGTGCAGATCAGCACGGCGGCATTCGCCGCCGCCGTCGAGGCGACCGCCCGAGCCGTCGAGCTCGACGAGACGACCGTGACGCTCTGCATCTCACCGTTCCACTTCGACGGCTCCTACGCGAACCTCTTCACGACGCTCTACGCCGGCGGTACCGTGATCATCCGCCCGCGCGACGCGCTGCTCTTTCCGCGCACCTTCTTCAACACAGTGAAGAGCGAACGCGTCACGTACGCGGGCTTCACGCCGAGCTACCTGCGCCTGCTGCTCGCGAGCCCGCAGCTGGAGAGCCTGCGCGCCTCGACCCTCCGCCTGATCGCACTCGGTGGCGAAGCGATCTCTGCGGGCGAGCTTCGAGCCCTCTGGTCCCACGCCCCGGCGCTGCGGGTCTTCAACCGCTACGGCCCCACCGAGACGACCATCGCCGTCACCCACGCCGAGCTGACGCCATCAGTGATCGAGAAGGACGTGGTCCCGATGGGCGCGCCCCGTGACGGCATTGTCTTCTACCTCCTTGACGACGACGGAGCGGTCATCGATGAGGCGCATCGCGTCGGGGAGCTCTACATCGCGGGCGATCAGCTGATGGACGGCTACTGGAACGCCCCCGAGCTCACGGCCGACGTGCTGCGAACCGACGTGGTCGAGGGCGAGATGCTGTATCGAACCGGGGACCTCGTCTACCGCGACGACGAGGGCTCCTACCACTTCGTCGGTCGCTCGGACCGAGTCGTCAAGCGAAGCGGCGTGCGGATCTCGCTCGTCGAGATCACCGAGCAGATGAGCCGCATCGAGGGCGTGGAGGCGGTCGCCTGCGTCACCTACGACCGAGACGGCGAGATCGCCATTGCGGCCTTTGTCGTCGGACCAAAGAGCGCGACACCGCTCGAACTGCGCCGGGCCGCGAGCCGACTGCTGCCTGAGACCATGCTGCCCGATCACATCCACGTCGTCGAGGCGCTCCCCATCAATCGGTCGAACAAGCTCGACGAGCGGCGGCTGCTCGGCGACGCGGGGCTCGCGCCGCGCGAGAAGGCGACGTAGCGGCCCTCTGAAGATCAGGACGAGCCGAGCACCCATCGGGGCCGCGACCAGACCTGCAGATGATCAACGGCGACGTAGCCGAGACGACGATAGAGCGCTTCGCCCGCCCTCGTTGAGGAGAGCAAAGACGCGTGCGCGCCGTGGCCCAGCTCCTCGCGGAGCACCGTCTCGAGGAGCTCGCGACCGTGGCCGCGCCCTTGGCGATCTCGCCACGTCGCCATCGACCAGATGACGGCGAAGCCGTCTTGGCGCACGACCGTCACTTCGGCCACGAGACGGTCGTCCTCGAACTGACCGTAGATCTCGATGTCGTCGTGCTCGAGCGCCGAATCGGGCAACGCCACGGCGGCGCTCGAACGGCCGATGCACATCGCGTCGGCGAGCAGCCCTCTCGCCGCGTCGAGCTCTTCGCGCCCGAGCCGTCGCACCGCGCCTGAAACGTCGAACCGCTCGCCGGTCTCGCTGATCATCATGAACGGCATCGCCCCCACGTTGACCCAGCCAGCGTCGATGAGGGTCTGCGCGTTCGCGAGCGCGGCGTCCGCGAGCATGATGAGAGCCGGTTCGTGCGCGCTGAGTACCGGCTCGAGGCAGTGCGTCACGAGCAGCGACGCGCTCGCCGACCAGCAGCACGCCAGGTTGAACGCGGGGTCCCTGTCGCCGGTCAGAGCGAACCAGTACTCGTCTGCGACTTCGTGGTTTCCCGCACCGGCCCACACCCTGGTTGATCGACCCAGTGTTCGAACCAGATCTCCGCGCTGGTACTCCATCAGTTCCATGTCACCTGCAGGGTCGCCGGAATGAGCTCGTTGATCAGCGTGTCGAGTGCCTCGTGCGAGGCGGCGACGCCGTCGATCCGGACCACGTGACCGAGGTGACTGGTCTCGGTGGAATCGACCGCCTCTCCGACCGCGCGGTTGAGCCGCACGCTCTCCACGCCCGGCAACTCGCCCAGCGCCTCAATGCCGCTGACGCTCGCGACCGACCTCGCCCCGACGGGCGCGACGATGAAACGGTAGAAGGCGACCGGCGCCGCCGACAGGCTGGACATCGCCCGCACCCCCTGGGCGAGCGCCAACCTGATCGCTCCCTCGAGCAACGACGGGCCACCCACCTTCGCGATCATGCTACTCACGCCCCCTCCGAGGCGACCGTTGACCTCGATAAGACGGGGACCCGACGGGGTGAGCTTCACCTCGGTGTGGGTGATGCCCTCCTTGACCGAAAGCGCCATGAGTGCGTCGGTCGCGACGTCGCACACGAGCCTCGCTTCCTCCTCGCTCACATCGCTCGGCAGGAAGAGTCCGGTCTCGCGAAAGGGCTCGGCAAATGGAAACCGGCCGGTCACGGCGACGTGCTCGAACGTGCCGCCGCGGACGACTGACTCGACCGACACGATGTCGGCGGCGAGGCGCGAAGCGGGCACCCGATCGGCCAGGAACTCCTCCAGGATGAATTCGTCGTCTCGGCCGTAGCGACGAAGAACGTCGACCATCTCGTCGGCGTTCTGCACGTAGTAGGTATCTCTGCCCCCTGCGCCGACGCGTGGCTTCAATACCGCCGGGAACGGGACCGCGACGTCACGGGTGTCGGACGATAGGGACTGGAACGCGGGCACCGCGACACCCGCCGCACGGAGTGCGGTGCGCTGCTCCCACTTGTCGGTGAGCAGGACCGCGCACCTCGGCGAATGGAACGGCAGGCCGAGTCGGTCGGCGACGGCGGCGGCGAGTCGTAGCGGCGCGTCGTTGAAGACGACCACGCCGTCGAGCCGTTCGCCGACGATGCCCTCGACGGCATCCTCGTCGCTCATCGAGCTCACATCGACGACGTCGCCGAAGCGCGACAGCATCCTCGCCGGTGGATACTGTGCCGACCAACCGACGACCCACACGAGGCGACAGACGTCGCGACTCGCCTCGGACACGTCGAAAATGGACGCCGCCGCCGCGTCCATAAACACCCCGAGACGAGGAAGTTCCCGCTCGCTCACGCGCGCGGCGCGACGGGCGGCGTCGTCACGGCCCGTCAGGCTCCAAGTCGGGATCGCGCCCCGGTTGGCGCGACGCGAAGTGCCCGACAACGAAGTCGTCGAGGATCGCCATCGCGCGAATGCGGCCCTCCGCGTTGTGCAGGCCGTGATCGGCCCCGGGCACGAAGCCCACCTCGTAGCGCTTGCGCTTGCCCACTCGACGGATGTCGATGGAGCGGAAGTACGGGGTTCTCGGACGCGGCGTTAGGTCGTCGGCGCAGGCGAGCAGCAGGAGGTCAGTGCCGTTGTCGACGATCCGCGAGAGAACGTCGGGAAAGAGCGGGTTCGGCACCAGCTGCAGGGTCTGAGAGAGCGTGGCGGCGACCCACTGGTGGGTCACGGCGAGCTGCTTCATCCACTGGGCGAGCGACCGCACGCGCGCCGCTCGCGAGCGCTCCATTCTCGACGCGGCGTACAGAAGATCGAGGGCCACCGGTGGGTTCACCACGCACACGCCGCGTGGACCCAGGGCGAGCGCACCCTCGACCGCGACGACCGCGGCCGAGCAGAGACCGACAAACACCGCGTTCGCGGGGTCCGCCGGGCTGATCGCGTTCAGGACCTCACGCAGGTCGTCCATCCACACCTCATCGAACATCTCGCGCGAGCGCTCGATCGGACTCGGGCTCTCGCCGAACCCACTGAGGTCAAAGCGCACCGAGCGCAGTCCGAACTTCGCCCAGCGGCGCGGCAGCTCGACCCAACGACGCGCCCTTCCCGTGTGGTCGTCTCCGGCCGAGTTCATCAGAACGATCCACGGACCGCTCGCCTCGCCTTCCGGCTCGGTGATGACGGCGAACGTGTGTCGAGGACCGACGCGTAAACAGCGCTCGCGCACGGCGTCGGCCGCGTCGTCGTGCGCGAGCACCACGCTCGTGAGCGGCACCGGTCGCGCGAACGGCTCAATGGCGTCGGCGTCCTCGCCGAGCCAGGCGGCGATCCGCGTAGTCGTGTCCTCCGGAACGACCGCCATGAAGTACTCGACATCGAACAGGGCGCCGTGCTCGTTCGTCTCCTGCCAGTCGACCTTCTCCTCTTCCAGACGTGCGCGCAGCCTGTCAGAGATCGTTCGATCGCTGCGCGAGACGACGAGCACGCGGTCGGCGAGCGAATGCAGGCCTGCCTCGGTGAGCGTGAGCCCCCGGATCTCTTGGGCCGCTTCGCTCTTGAAGACGAACTCGGAGGTCTCCACCGCTCCTCCGGGGTCCAGCTCGTAGTCGACTCGACGCAGCGCCTCAAGGGCGCTCAGCTCGCGTAGGTAGTGCCGCCCCGACTCACACGGATCCCACAGGACGAGCGAGGAGAGATCGAGCTCGTCCTTCGTGGCGGCGATCCCGAGCACGGTAGCGCCAAGCCTCATCCCGACACCCGAGATCGTGACAATCCCGAGCGACGACAGGTAGTCCCTCGCGACCTTGACGCTCTCCACCCACGCCCGGTCGCGGCCGGGGTCATCGAACTGGCCGGCGGCGTCGCCCGTGCCGTCGTAGTCGAACCGCAGGGTGACGTACCCGCGCGCGGCGAGCTGCTCGGCGAGACGCCGCAGGGCGTGTCGCGCCGCGAACGCCTCCTGGCCGATCGGCGGGGCGAGGAGGACGCCACCACGCGCGCGACCAGAAGCGGGCCCGCCCAGCCAGCCAAAGAGCGGCCGATCAGCCGGGCCGAACCACATCGGCTCTTCGAACGTGGCGTTCGCGTCCGAGCGCTGCGGCACCGCCGAGGACGACTCACTCGGGGGCAACGACCACCCCCAGGGACTCCACTGCTGACCGGATCGAAGCGATGGTCTCGAACGTGCTGCGCCGCAGCATGGAGTCGGGAAACTCCACGTCGAAGGCGTCTTCGAGCGCGAGCATCACGTTCACGCTCGCGTGTGACGAGAGCCCGCTTGCGTAGAGGTCGTCGAGGTCACCGAGCGACCGCGCCGAAACCGGCAGTCGCCCGTGCTCGACGAGCACCGTGCGAATGGTCTCGTCCGCGTTCATCGTCGCCCGCCGAAGCGTCGAGGCGACACCCTCGCGACTACCGCCGCCGTGGCGATACCGCCCGCGTGGCTGAGACTGACCGACATGTCCCGTACGCCCTGGCGGTGAGCGATCGCGGCCGCGTCGCCGCTCAGGATGATCTGGGGTCGCCCCGTCGTGCCGCGGTGTACCTCGATGGCCTTCCAGGAGGGCACGACCTCGCCGAGATCGAGGACCTTGAGGACGGCCTCCTTCGCGGCGAAGCGTCCGGCGAGTCCGCTCGCCGACGTGGCGGGGTCCTCGCCGCAGCTCTCCAGCTCGTGCTCGGTGAAGAGCCGGTGGGTGTAGCGC
>JBAUSF010000092.1:0-2605 GCA_049581565.1 Acidimicrobiales bacterium | reverse complement strand
CTCCGCGAGGGCGACGTGACCGATGCGGTGATGGATCGCCACGGCCGCAATCTCGGGCCAGCGCGTTCTCGCGGCCGCGATGACGGCGGCGATGCGCGCTTCGGCGAGCTCCACACTCGTTTCGTATTCGAGCGCCTGGATATCGTGACCCGTTGTCGACGATGTGCGCGCGGTGCCACAGAAGGTCACCACTGCCCCGCAGTGAGGTCGGACCGCCCAGGCCGTGACTTCGTCGGCCGAAAGGGTCGACGCCGTCACGCTCACCCAATCCGTCGTTGACGTCACGGTCACCACTTCACCCTAGTTTCGGTGCGCGAGCACTCTCGCGGCGCCCCGGGATCGCCAACGCTCTGGCCTGGATCTGCCGGCTGACTAGCCGCCGATCATCGACATCGAACGCGTCGGGCGTAAGAACTCCGGTTCGTTGATCGCGTGACCCGGGTACTTCGCCCACACCGCGCTCCGCAGCAAATGGGCGATGTCTTCGTCGCTCCCTCCTGCGCGCAGCGCGTCGCGAATGGCGCGCTCCTCGTCGGAAAAAAGGCAGTTTCTGATGGCCCCGTCGGCCGTCAGCCTCAGTCGGTTGCACGTGCCGCAGAAGGGCTGGGTGACCGATGAGATGAGCCCGACTTCCCCGCCGCCGTCGCGGAAACGGAATCGTTCCGCGGGCGCGGGTCCCGCATCGCCAACGGGTTCGAGCGGCCACACCTGGTTGATGCGAGCGAAGACTTCTTCGCCCGGCACGAGCTGCTCTCGCCCCCATTGACCCTGGGCGTCGAGCGGCATGAATTCGATGAAGCGTACGATGCGCCCCGTCGTGCGTGCGAAGTTCGCAAAGTCGACGATCTCGTCGTCGTTCACCCCGCGCATCAAGACCACGTTCACCTTCAGCGGGCCTAAGCCCACGCTCTCCGCAATATCCATCGCGGCAAGAACCGTCACGAGATTCCCGCGACGTCGGATTGACGCATATCGCTCCGGACGAAGCGAATCACAGCTGATGTTCGCCCGCGCAAGCCCCGCGTCAACGAGTGGTCTCGCCAAGGCGCCGAGCAGCATCGCGTTCGTGGTGAGTGCGAGATCTTCGAAGCCGATCGCGGACAGCATGCGAACGAGCTCGGGCAAGTTTCGTCGAACGAGCGGCTCGCCACCGGTCAGTCGTATCGAGGTGATCCCGAGTGACCGAGCCACGGCGGCCACGCGCGCAATCTCTTCGAAGCTCAGGATCTCTGACCTCGGCAGAAAGGTCATGTCTTCGTCCATGCAGTACACGCATCGCAGGTTGCAGCGATCCGTGACCGAGATGCGCAGGTCCGTATGCACCCGTCCGTAACGGTCGAGGAGTGGTCCCCCGACGGGCATCGCCACTTCGGTCGAGAGGTCGTTGGATGAAGCATGCGGTCGCACCGACACCGACACCGATACCGGTACCGCAGCCGCGTCCATATCGAGCGTCGGCCGGAAACGGGTGTCGCCGTGATCGTTCGCCTGCTTCATGGTTTCGTTCCCCTTCGACGAGCACCCTTCAAGACGTCGGTACCGAGATGCTAACGGTACCGTTGACAACAGGTATCAACGCCGCTCCTGCTTCGAATGCCGTTTCCGGGACCCGAGTAGTCTTGCTCGCAGAGTTGATTGACCCTACCCGAGCAGCGGTGGTATCGCGATGGGGGACCCTGTGAAAGTATCGAAGCCCTTCTCGCACGTGGATGCCGCCGGAAAGCTGCACATGGTCGACGTGTCCGGGAAGGCTCCGACTCGGCGAACCTCGCACGCGAGCTGTCGAGTCATCACCGACATTGACATCGCCGAACTCAAATCAGGTGACTTTGACCCCGTGCACGCCGCCCGGGTCGCCGGAATCCTCGCGGCGAAGCAGACGGCGATCCTGATACCCCTCTGCCACCCCATCGACATCAGTGACGTCCAAGTAGAGGTCGCACCCTTTTCCGGTGGGCTCGAGATCGAGGCGAAGGTCGTCACCGTCGATCACACCGGAGTCGAGATGGAGGCACTCGTCGCCTGCGCCTTGACCGCTCTCGGCATCGTGAACGCACTGCTCGACGACGACCCGTCGGCACACGTCGAAGACCTCGTCCTGCTGAAGAAGACCGGCGGCAAGTCGGGCGACTGGGGGCAACTCGTTCCCCCCGTCTGACGAGTGGGAACTCTGGGCGCCGAGAGGCAGGATCAACGCCGGACCGTCGCACGATACGTGGCCACAACAGCGCAAATGGGGGTCGTGAACCAGCTCGTGCGCGACGCCCGCGACAGGCTTGGCCCGGTAGAGGATTTCTCCGCCGCCCGCCGGTCACTTTTGCGCGTCGGGCAGGCAAAATGTGAAGGAAAGGATGGCGATGAACCTTCGCAGTGAGCGACACGAGACCCAAGGGGTGCTGGTCATAGACGGGTGCGGCCGTCGTACGACTCGATGGATGGGCTTGTGACTCTGCCCGAGACGAAGGCCAGCGGCGTGAGGCGCGTCCCGGTCGGTCGTCGGGTGTTCATCGGCGTCGCGGGACTGAGCGCCCTTGGGGTCATCTTTGGCGCAAGCATCCAGAACTTTCTCGGCAACGTGTTCGGCTCGGGACTCGGCGGTATCTTG
>JBAUSF010000091.1:0-10903 GCA_049581565.1 Acidimicrobiales bacterium | reverse complement strand
TATCACCCATTGACGCAACAACACTCAAGCGAACGTCAAGACAATGTCTCGTTCTCCGATGGCTCAAGGACGGGCTGGTCGAAAAGCGTTAGATATGCGTCGTAGCGATAGACACGATTGCGGCGTTGACCGGTGATCTCCCGAAGGACACCAGACGCTTGAAACCTCGAAACGATGGCATTGGCGGTGGGCTGGGAAACACCAATACTCCTTTCGACCCACGCGGCGTTGACGAGAGGTTGACTGAAGAGTCGATCGAGGACCGCCAGATCGTTGAGCGTGCCCCCGTTCATCTCAAGGGCGCGCCGGTGGGTCTCGCGCATCGCGTGCACCTTCTGGGCCGTCTGCGCCGCCTCGGCGGCAGTCTCGCCGATGCCGCGCAGGAAAAAGTCGATCCATGCTTCCCACGTACCATGATCCCTGACCTCCATGAGTAACTCGAAGTACTTCGACCGGTTGCGACGAAGATAGGTGCTGAGGTAGAGGACGGGTGCGGTGAGCACACCGCGTTCGCAGAGCAGCAGTGTGATGAGTAGTCGCCCCATGCGCCCGTTCCCGTCCAGGTAGGGATGGATAGTCTCGAACTGAGCGTGCGCCAGTGCGCAGTCCACCAGGAGCGGGAGCGCCGTAGCGTTATCACGTGAGCTGTGTAGGTAGCGCTCGAGTTCACTGAAAGCGGCTTCCATTTCGTTTGGTGGTGGCGGCACGAAGGTGGCGGTGTCGATAGAACTGCCGGCGGCGAGCTTTGAGCCAATCCAGTTCTGGGTCCGTCGGAACTCACCGGGCGAGCGGTCAGACCCACGTCCCGTTTGTAGCAGTCGTGCGTGGATCTCGCAGAGGAGTCGGCGACTAATGGGGAGATCAGTGAGACGAGCCATGCCGTAGTTCAGCGCTGCGACGTAGTTCACGACCTCTTGGACATCGAGCTCAGGAACCTCGCTGGTCCTGGCGTCGAGTTCAAAGGCCAACAAGTCATCAAGGGTACAGTCGGTACCCTCGATCTGAGAACTTAGGAGGGCTTCCTGGCGCACGTACATGGCGAGGAAAAGGTTGACGTCGGGCAGATTGCGTGTGGCTCCATCCAGTCGACCGAGGGCCTGGTCGGCTCTCGACAAACTGCCCGCCAACTGGGACAGATCGAGACTGGGAATTGGTGGCAGGGCACGCGGAATGAAGGCTGAGTACCCCGCCGACTGGCGGACGTAGAAGCCTGAGCGGTCGCTGCCGTTCATAAGTGCCCCTTTCCTAGAGTCGACTCCATCGAGTCTTAAATAAGAATAGGCCACTTGTCTTATTTAACGTACCCAATACGGGGCGTTAGAAAAGCACCGTAACGCATCGCAGCCGTTGTTGAATCGCGGACGCCAGGATCGGGTGGGAAAATCCCTAATTTCATCCCTAACATTTCTCGATAGCCACGGAACGCACTGAACGCAAAACCCTATGAAAATGGACTTCTCTGAATCTAATGAATAGAGAATAAACCCGGTGGCCTTTTAATCCCAAGGTGTCGAGATCGAGACTCGGGCGGCCCACAAGTACTTGCAACGAGATTCGCCAATTCTGGCCCTTAGCCAAATCAAGTAAGCGCTAGCAACTTTTGCACCAAGTCCTGAAGCAGATTCGCGAGATCACCAGCCCCTTTGCGTACTAGACGTGGGATGCATCGACCCCGACTTGACAGTAGTAAGGTTTCTTGACTAATATTAGCTCTGATCCTGACGAATCGGTCGCCAGCACCAGAAGCAGAAAGCAAAATGTCATGCGATTTCTTGTCATTGGAGCAACCGGTCGCACCGGCGTCCTCTTCGTCCAAAAGGCGCTCGACCAGGGGCATCAGGTCACCGCGCTTGTTCGCAGGGCCGACGCCATCGTTGACCCTCGCGCTCAGATTGTCAGCGGCGACGTCACCGACGCAGACGTGATCGCAACCGCGGCCCGAGGCCACGACGCGATCATCAGCACGCTCGGAACGAAAAAAATCGGCGAAACCCCCACGCTGACTACCGATGCTGTCCGTGCAGTGATTGCGTCGGCGAAAACATCAGGCGTTGACCGTTTCGTCATCCTGTCTGCGTTCGGAGTCGGCGACTCCCTCGCCAGAGCCTCGTTCCTCGTGAGCCCCCTATTCCGCACAGTGCTTCGGAAACTCTACGCGGACAAAGCCGCATCAGAAGTGCTCTTGAGGGCCAGCGATCTGAAGTGGACCCTCGAATACGCCGGGGCGTTGAACAACAAGGACATCACGCGCTACAACGCGGTACCGCTCGAGGAGGTCACGAAATTACCGATCTTCCCCTCAACCTCCCGTGCGAACGCGGCTGAGTTCCTTCTCCGCTCTGCCGTGCATTACAACTTCGTTCGTCAGACCGTCGTCGTCACCAACGCCAAATAGGTCGCCGAACAGACATGGTTTCTATTGCAGCGTCATCTCCGCCTAGCCCTGGTGCACCCTCATCTCTCAGTACGAGACAAACGGCAATCGGGAACGGATAGCTGAGCGCGGCCAAGTTCATTTCGCGTAGGGGTCGGTGATCTCGCGGAGTTGCTCCAGGATCTGGTACAACAATGTGAAGTTGCGGGTGCCGAGGTAGGCCTTCCACTCCAAGAAGATCTCGTCGCGTGCCGCCATGGCTACTTCGACGGCCCGCCGGCCACGTCGCTCAATCACGATCAGCCGGGCCCGTCCATCCGTGGGGTCCGGGATCCGGCGGACGTAGCCCAGGCGTTCTAGTTGGTCAACCATCTCGCCAGCGTTCTGCTTGCTAATTTGCGCCTGGTCAGCGAGGTCCGTGAGACGCGAACCGTCAGAGGCGATGCGCTGAAACACCCGACACTGCGCGAGGGTCCAGTCGTCGAACCCGGCGTCCTGGAGGGCCCGAAAAATCCGGTCCTCGGCGTAGCGGTACGAGATGAACAGCGATACCCCTAAATCAACCCGCTGCTCGTCGTCCATGCCGCTCTTGACCCCAATCGCCCATCTGATCCAGAGAGGTTCTCACCCCCTGCGTCAACGCTGCCGTGTCCGTTAGCCCCCCCGCTGACCCGGCATCGCGTCAACGCACTGCGCTCTCCGACCTCAGCGATCCTGCTTCCGTACTACTATAATAGTAAAGATACCTGACTAGAAAGATCGCCCCAACTTACTCCGTTGGGTTGCGACGGCACTACCGACCGCAAGGAGACCGAATATACAACTTTGCCCTATTCCTCCATCTCCTAGGTGTGGTTCTACTTGTCGGCGCTGTCACCACGACGTTGGTGGCGACGCTGCGCGCACAGACCACTGGGTCTGTGGCCGAGCTACGCTCACTGACCGCCGCGACGAAGCGTATCGAGGTCGTGATGATCCCGGCGATGCTGCTCATTATCGGGCCCGGTCTATACATGGTTTCTCGACATGGAGGCGACGGAAGCATTCCCTGGAGTGCCGGCTGGGTCGGAACGGCCCTGGTTGTCGCTGTGTTGTTGGCGGTTATCGGTAGCACGGTCGAGGCGGGGTACGCACAGCGCCTACGGGACGCAATTGCGAGCGCCTCGGGCGAACCCCCGCACGACGATCTGAGCGAACTTCAGCGCGCGTCCATCCCAATTTACGTAAGTTTCTTTGGAGGGTCCCAGATTGTGGCGTTGCTGTTTTTGATGACGATCAAACCGGGCCTCGCGGGCTCAATTGCAGCATGCGCCGTCGCGGCAGCCGCGTCGGCCATTGTAGCGTCCGTACGGATCCGAGCAGTTCGAAGGAATGTTCCCCTGGGTTGACCTCTGAGCCTGACCGCCGACGATACTCTCAGGCTTCATTTTGGGTGTTAGCTGCAAAAACTTCCGGGGATGAGGAGCGCCGGAGATCAGCCTCTTCGGCGTCGTCCCGCTCGCTTGGCGAACGCGTCGAGGGCACCCACCACTTCAAGAGCTACCCAACGTCGGTTGCGCTTGTACCCCGAAACCTCCGTCAATATCCCTACGTCGACGAGCTGACCAATGGAGCGCTCCACTCGTCGACGTTCCATTGAGAGCTCAGTCTGGACAAGTGATGAATCGATCGCAGGATGACGCGACACGAGATTCGCAACTTGCCATGCCGCCGCGTCTGAACGCGCCTTCAACCGAGTGTGCCAGTCTTCCTCATAGCCCCGGAGATCGGTGGCTAACTCCCTGCCGTTCTGGATAGCGGCGACCGACGCGCGCGCCATGAGCTCGACGATGGGCGTCACGTTCCCGGAGCGATATTCGTTCAACGAATCGAAGTACGCGTCCGTGTCCGACAAGAGACCGGCCGACACCGGGACGGTCACGTTGTGAGTGAGTTCTCGATGCTTGAACATCGCGTGGATGAGCGCCCGCCCGACGCGGCCGTTGCCGTCGGGGAACGGGTGGATGGTCTCGAACTGCGCGTGAGCGACCGCAGCCTGCGTAAACGTTGGCAGGTCGAGACGTTGGATGAACTGAACGAGGTCGGTCATTGCAACCGGTACGCGGTCTTGATGCGGCGGAACGAAGCGAGCCGTGTGGGGAGATAATCCGCCGATTCGCACCTGGTCGGTTCGCCAGTGACCGGTCCACTCGGGATGGGTGTCATGGAGCAACGCCTCGTGCATCGAGATGATCGACTTCTCGTCGAGACGGTCGGCAAGCTCGAGCGCACGATTCATCGCTTTGGCGTTCGCCACGATCATCGACGCGTTGGGCTTGGATGTGTCGCCGATCTCGGCGAGCGCGATGGCCTTGGTGCCGGCGGTGAGCTGCTCAATCTCAGACGACGAGGCTGACTCCGAGCGAAGGAGAATCGACGTGAAATTCGCGAACTCCGACCCGATCTCTTGATCGAACCGGGCGATCTCCGCCGACGCCTCTTCTGTGAGTGCGGCCACATCGGACGGGATGTCAATGGAGGGAAGCTCGGCGATCTCTGCCGTGACGGCGGCTCGGTACGACCCCTTCGCCAACATCCGGTCATGGTGAGATCCGTACGCCTTGAGCTCTTCGTCGTCGAAATCGAGATGGCGCTCCTCGTACGTGATCGCGGGCCACGTGGAGATCTCGGGCGTCAAGACGAGAGAAGACTCGGGGTTGGTGCTGGCACCGAACTGCCCACCTTCTCTGATTCCCCTTGGCTGGCCTTCCATGTTCATGACTCCAGTATACGGACACTTAGTGACATAAGTGTCCGTATGGAATTCCACGCGGTCAGATAGCTAGGCCACAGAGTGCTTGATTATCCCCAGCTGCGAGACGCCTCTTTGGGTAGTCAAGGACGTAAATGACCGCATGGATTTCCATACGGTCATTTACCGAAAGCAGTCGAACCGTCACGAGACACGCTTCGTGGCTACTGCGGTATACGCGCCCAAGGCACGCCGTGACCCAGACGACCAACTTCCTCCGAAGATCTCCTCGATCGGTCGCCGTGCGATCAGCGACCAGTGTCTCCGCCGTACGCTGAACGAACCGCCTCGGCCGTCGGCTAGTGCGACCGTTCAGGCCGGGGCTTCGCGGAGGGCAGCCCTGGCGAGCAGGCGGGTGGAATCGAGCAGCGGTAACGGTGCCTCTTTCGGTCGAATAAGTGGAACGCGCCTTCGAAGCCGCTCGTCAATTCGGTTGCAGCTCCGAGCTGAAAATGAGAATCGCTCGAGCTAGAGAACTCGAGGCCCGCTGACGCTATTGCGCTGCACGGTCCAGAGATCGAAGCTCTCATCGAACGAAAGAATCGACGTGGATACGAGTCTGCAGTAGCCCTGCTCGATCGCCAGCATCGTCTCTACGTTGACCTCAGTGATCCAGGAGGCTGGGACAAGGCACTCGCGGAGATCGCGACGAGACATCGCGCGAAGACATCACTGATGTCGATGCTGCGCGAACGCGGGTGGCTCTCGCCAAAGACGCCATCCTCGGACTAGTAGAGGGCTTCCCGTATGGAATCGCTCGATTGCTAACCTCCGATTTGCTCTCTACGACGCGTATTTTTCGAACTACATCGAGGGCACCGAGTTCACGGTCGATGAAGCCGAAGACATCGTCACGGAACCTTGATAGAGGGATTCAGCCGGCTCAATGACCTCGACAGTGCGTGGGAGCGGTCGGTGTACGTGAAGTTCCTCGTGTCCGCCATACATCCATTCGATGACGGAAACGGACGGCTTTCGCGCATCATGATGAATGCGGAATTGGATGCTGGAGGACAGTCACGAACGATCATCCCGACCGTCTTTCGCGACGACTACATCGGTGCTTTACGGCGTCTGGACCGTGCCAACGATCCCTCAGTATTGATAGACGCGCTCAGGTTCGCCAACGACTGGACATCTCGGGTCGACTTCGCCGACACCGCCACGGTTCGAGCACAGTTGGAAGCGACCAATGCGTTTGCCGAAGAAGACGGTGCTCAGCGTCTTCGGCTGCCGCCCCTTCGCCATCTTTCCCTCACTCGCGCCGAAGAATGACGAACCTCAAAAAACGCTTACAAGGACTCGCGACGAAACTCACTCACGTCACGATCGTTTCCCTCGAACGGAACATTGGCTAGACCGGTGTACGAACGTTTGTCGAGCCAATGGTCTCGCCAAGAACTCAGACTCGGAAGCATTTCGGTAGACGTAGGTGAACGACATACCCCGTTTGACCAGCAAATTTGGATGGTCAAAACTGGCCTTGGACCAGGACAATGGCTCCTAAGGTGCCGGGATCGAGACCCGGGTGGCCCGCTACTTGCAACTCCTGGTCAAATGGAATTTTTATGACTCATTCTGCGGTTGCGCAACCAGGAGAGGATTCCAGAATACGAGGCCTTACGGTTGTCGGTTCTTTGAACTACTCACTGTAGTAGAACCGTTTGGTGGCGAAAATCTCGAGTGAGATTCAGAGTCGGACGGCGCGCATGCTCAATGGGTGCCTCGTTCGGGCACGTTACTGGCAAACGGGACGAATGGCGAATTCTTTGATATGAGGAAGATTCGAAAGTATGTCGCTATCGGCGTCGGTCTCGCATTGGTAGTCGGGCTCATTGCCGTCCTGTCGGTCTTTACCGGAAGCAACGCGCCGAAGGGATCATCAACCGCACGTGCGGAGTTGGTGGGCCGACATGTCAAGAGCTTCTCCCTCGGGGGCCTAAGCGGAGGAACCATCACGGCGCCGTGGGATTCGCATCGGGCCAGTGTTTTGGTGTTCTTTGCGAGCTATTGCGGTCCGTGCCAGGGAGAGATGCCCAAGATTGCCAGTTATCTTCGCACTCACCGCCCTAGTCCTGTGGAAGTACTCGCTATCGATGCCATCGATGTGCGATCGTCAGCACAAGCGATGGTCAAGAGAGACGACGTGACGTTTCCCGTGGCGTTCGATCCAAATGGCGTCATCACAAGTGGTGTGTTCGGGTTCGGCGAAATTCCTGAAAGTGTATTTCTTAACTCGAAGGGCATCGTGAAAAAGGTCTATTACGGCGCCATCCCCGAGCAGATACTCGCGCGCGGGATTGCGATGCTCAAGGCCTCGCTCTAGGAGGAAGTCGGTGCGAATGTCGATCCGGGGAACGCTCGACAAAACCAACCGAGTTACCTGGACTGGCTCCCTCTTCCCATCGAAAACTACGCCTGGTAGTATTCAAGCGTGAGGACGTCGCTTGCCAGGGTTTGGCTTCCGGCCGTGTGCTGCGGACTCGTGCTCGTTTTCGCCTCGCCCGCCTTAGCCGCCTCTACGGCGAAAGGTGGCGTTGTCCTTTCTCGCGTGACCGTTACGGCAGCGAAGATCCACGGAGACTCCGCGGTGTCGATGTCAATTTCGAACGACTCGAGGGGCCCAATCTCGCTCATTTCGATCAGCTCACCAGATACCAGTAACAGCATGATCGACTACGACACCAATATGTGTCAGGGCAATCACGCCATGATGTTGTTATCGAACATTCTCATCACGAGCGGACACCAGCAAGCGCTTGGTTACAAGTACCAGGGCGCAATGTTGCGTGACGCGAAAGAGCAGATCGTGAAGGGTGGCACGATACCCGTTGTGATCACGTGGAGCAATTTTCAAACTGCCCATTCCGTTACCATCGAGGCAAAGGTCGTCGCTCCCCCGCGGCACTTGAATTTCGGTATGACTTCAATGAAGATGTAGTGAGTTCGACCTAGGCCGAAGCGAGACTCCGGGATTATGACCTTTTCGATGATGCACATGTCGGCGAAGGGCTCGGTGTGGCCGAGTTTGAGCTCTTGGCACTTCACCGAAGTCGCGGCGGTAATCTCGGCTCTTTGGATTGCGGCGCTCCTCGCACTCTGGCCGCGATTGACGACGCGCCAACGGTCTCTCCTTCTATTCGGGATGCTGGCGACATTTTTCCTGCTCTCCTCGGACGTTCAAGCGCTTTCGATGTCGAGCTATCCGAGCCACATGGTTGAGCACATCATTGTCATTCTCGTTATCGCTCCACTCGTCGCCGGTGCCATCAATGTTCCGCTGAGTCGACCGATGTCCACGGTTGGATTCTTCACCTTCACCCTCCTCGTCCCGCTGTTTCACCTCACGCCGCTCGGAAGCTGGGTGATGCAATACCCCGAAGGCCACTACGTCGAGATGGCGGCGTTCTTTGTCGTGGGAGTGTGGTTCTGGATTCCCGTGTACGGCGGCAGAGCACTCCGCGATCAACAGCGCATCACCTACACGGTCCTGGCGTTGCCCGTCATCGCCACGACCGGTTTGGTCCTGTGGTCGGCAACGACTTCCTCACTGAAGAGCATCGGTATGGACATGTCAAATGTCACGATTGCCGACGTACGCGACGGAGGGCTTGTCATGATGGCGCTCGGCACGACGTTGATGCTTGCCCACGTGACCACGCTCTGCCTACGGGCCGCGACCCACCAACGAGCGCTTCGGATACCGGTGGGCCTCAAGTACGCCTAGTTCGGCGAACCGTTTCCTCGACCCAGTCCATTAATCTCGGAGACGCCGCCGTACCCAGACGGCCCACCAGGTCTCAACGAACGGTGAGATGGCGCCCTGCGTTAGCGAGTCGTGAGGAGCAGGCACAGGACGGTCGACGCGACGCCGACCGCGCCAAACAGTGCCACGGTTCGAGACGTCCGCGCGGGTTCGGTGTCGAGTCGTTCTATCCGACGGGCCATGACCCCGTCGGCGACATTGAGCGCCCCAATCGGCGCCGGTTGAAACAGCACCGCCTTCGTCAAGGCGGTCTTCAGTGCCTTGGGCGGCACCCTCGTGCGGGAATAGTCGTCGGCCTCCATCTCGAGGTAGGTACGCATCACGAATGGTGCGTAGCGAGCAAGCGGCAGAAAGGACACGAATGACGAGAGGACCTGCAGCGGTACTAACAACGATCCGTGCCGACCGTTTCGGTGGCCGACCTCGTGCGCAATCACGGCCTCCAGTTCGACCGAGCTGAGAATGTCGACCGCTCCGGTGCTCAGCACCACGCGGCCGCCATCTCCGGGAAGGAAATAGGCCGTGGGCCGAGAGTGCTTGAGGAGGCACACCCCTTCCAATGAAGTCGGCGTTTCGGCGACCAGATCAAGCACTGTTCGCTGCTGGGAACGGATGTGCCACACCTTGATGGCGGTTACCACGAGCCCGCCGAGCATCAGGACCGAGATGTCAAAGGCGACGGAAAGTCCAACTACCTCGGAAAGACCAAGTCCGCGCAAAGGGTGCCCGTCGCCAAGGCGCTGAACGAACAGCACCAGTGAGCGAAGTAGCGGTCCGCGGGGATTGCCAAGTCCGACGCCGAGAAACACCACCACCGCGCTGAACCATCCCATGAGGCACATCGAGCCCCACACCGCAAACCCGACGCGAGGATTGCGGTCGAATCGCGTCGATGAGTGCAGCATCGTCGGCAAAACGATGAGGCAGATGACGCTCACTTCAACAGCGATTTCGGTGGTCGACATCACGGCGCGTTTCGGGTGAAGATCTTGCGAAAGAAGCTGCGATCACTCGGTGCCAAGGCGTCGGCAAAATGGGCGAGCGCGGCCTGTCGATCGTCAGTGTTCGACAGTGCTTCCAAGATCAGCCCAGTGATGTACTCCTCTCTGGAGGCGGTCGGCACAAACGTACTGAGGCGACCTTGCTTTGCTTCTTGGAGAAATCCCTTGGCATTCAGTCGCGAGAGCACCGTCAAAATCGTCGTGTACGCGTGGTCGGGGAAGTGCTCACCAACATCGCGAACGGTGAGGGCAGAGGTCGGACTCGCCCACATCACTTCCATGACCTCGCGCTCTAGGTCGCCAAGCCCCACGACACTCCTCCAGCTCGATGTGCCAACTGCTTTTTCTCATCGTACTTCCGCGCTTTTCGGAGGACCGCGTTATTTGACCCCTTTACTACGCTGGGTAGTACTCTCGACTACACACCGTAGTTGAATGGAGACATTGTGATCAAGCAAAAAATTGCCGCGCTTGTTGTGACGGGAACAGGTGTGGTCCTGTCCGTGATGGGACTCGCCGGCGTTGCCGCGGCGACCACGTACGCCCAGCCTACCGCCAAGGTCGGCGTAGCCACCAACACCCCACTCCCCGTCTCGGTGAAGACCGCTAAGTTCGTCAATCAGTACGGCACGCCAGAGACCTTGGGCTCCCTCAAGGGCAAGACGGTGTTCCTCGTGCCACTCTTGACGCTTTGTGGTGACACGTGTCCTTTCACCTCCGGCAATCTTCTTCAATTGCAGTCGACGATTGACGCCGCAAAGGCCAGCAATGTTGAGATCGTCAGCATCGACGTTGATCCGTATCGCGACACGGAAGCCCGAATAGCGGCCTACGCAAAGCTGACCGGCGCCAATTTTCAGCTGTGGACCGAGACGGGCCCAACCACCACGCCCTACATCACGGACAAGGAGTTCGCTTCGAAGAACCCGGTCGGCAAGGGTGACGTCAACGCCAATTTGACCGCCATAGAG
>JBAUSF010000090.1:0-1508 GCA_049581565.1 Acidimicrobiales bacterium | reverse complement strand
GCAAAACCGTGACAAAACCCCATCCGTTAGCCCTCTCCGTGTCAAAAGCCATGTGGCCTTCGTCGGCTCTGCGATTTATTTTCTTCAGCGCCTCCCGCTTCATCTGAAGCTTCATCTGCGAGTACTTCTGGAACACTTTTGCATCTCCCTGCCGCAGCAGTTGCGTCACCCACTCGTCCGCTACGCCACCCGCGCTGAGGCGGGTGGCATACGTGGACCGCAGGTCGTAAATGCGGAAGTACGTTACCTTCGTCCTCCGCAACGTCAGACGCCATGCTGTCTTCAGACTCTTCTGATAACCCGTGGAACTCTCCTCATTTGGAAAGAGCCAAGGGCCAGCGCCAGAAATTCGAATCTGATTGCGAAACGCCATCGAGAGCCGATTTGAGAAACCGGATGTTTCTGCCCATCACGCGGAGATGGGGAATCTGCTTTCGCTCTACCCAAAGATACACTGTTTGCGGGCTCACGCCAAGAAAGCGGGCGGCATCACGAACTGTCAGGGGCAGTTCTGACGAATAGCGAGCGTCTCTGCGGCCCGTCGAGTCGTGTTCGTCACGCGGAATGCGAGGTTCAGAGGCGGCGATTTGGTTGGCGCTCGGGTTAACTATGAGCTCACCGGGTCCCGGTAGCACCAACTTGGCGGGTGCTTTGTATCCATAGGCGTTTGGTTTCTAGGCTTTCCATTTGCATGACTGCCGATTGGTCACTTGATATTGTCTTTCGGGTCAGGGAACGGCTGTACTCGAAAGACTCTGTAGGCGGCAGCGGGCGGGCATGGAACACGTCGGTTCGTTTTCTTCGCGACACTGGCGCCGAATTAGTGCCCATTCTGGAAACCGGCCCTCCTATAGAGAAGGGGTTGAGACCGGCTTCGGCGAACAAGAATTTGCGGAATTCGCCAGCCTTGGCGGCGCCTTCATCTCAAGTCCCGGCCGCCACGGTACCTATGCGTGTCGCAATGGCGTTGTGCTTAAACTGTGCCATCTTTCTTTCAAAATCGAATAATCCCACCTACACTCTGTAGGCCGCCGGGTGCGGCGGCTGGGACAGACCGCCAGTTTCGTCAAGAGCTGCCTATGAGTTCGGCCCGGTCTGTATCCGGAATAACAGAATCCGTGTTCGCCCCTCTTTCAATCATGAGAGTTGCTGCGACCCGCGGCCGTTGTTGCAGCGCCCGGTCGCGGCAGCCGATGAATCGAAACGCTTTAATGCCAGTGTTAAGTCTTTCGCGGCCGAAATCGGCCAACCTGAGTACGTGAACGCTCTCTAATAGAGTGGGCGTTTTGTTCGGCTCAAGTGCAATCTCGTGGGATTTGAGTGTCACTCAGTGTGCGTCCCGTGCGCAGGGGTCGCTGCTGGGCACGAGGCGGGAGCTGTTCGAGCGAGAGGTGCCATCGGCGCCGAAAGAGCGCGGTCCGTCGCAGGTTTCTGGCCGCGCGATGCGCGCGTATGGGGGACTGGGCCGGGCCAATGTATGGCGAAGCGATTTCTTCTACCAAAACAGT
>JBAUSF010000089.1:0-2728 GCA_049581565.1 Acidimicrobiales bacterium | reverse complement strand
CGGTTTCGAGGCCGCCTGCGGCACACCCGGCGACTTCCAGCGCGAACAAGTTACAAACTTTGCTGAAAGTGTGACTCGGCACGTCCGCGTGTCAGACAATCACCGAAAGTGCTGGGGAAGATGTTCCGATCACGGAAATTTTGATCAATTCGACGCTCTACATCACCGCCGCGGTGGATCGAGGTTAAGAAACAATGATGAAGGCAGTACGTAGAGCGCATCACGATTCGTTCATTCATCATTCATCCACGCGACACGCGGACGTAGTGTTCTCAAGGGAAGTGTCGCACTGCGGTGACGCGCGAGATGCTCATCACACGGGTGCTGCCCGCGAATCGAGCGGTTGGAGTTGTCCGCTATGCTTATATGCCCGCATTGTCCGTGCGAAACTGTCTACGCCATCGACGGCAATGCACGCCCGAAAGGAGTCAGTGATGGACGCGTTTGAAGAACTCGAATCGAATGTGCGCTACTACTGTCGGCGTTGGCCGGCCGTCTTTTCAACGGCACAGGGCTCGACAATCACCGACGAACACGGTGTCGAGTACCTCGACTTTTTCGCCGGCGCCGGTGCCCTCTCCTACGGCCACAACAATCCGACCTTCATCGACGTCGCCATCGAACACCTGCGCTCTGGCAGAGTCCTTCACAGCCTCGACACGTTCACGGTCGAAAAGCGCCGCTTCCTCGAAGCGCTCCAGCGCCACATTCTGGTTCCTCGCGAGCTCGACATGGTCGTACAGACCGTCGGACCGACTGGCGCGACCGCCGTCGAAGCCGCGCTGCAGCTGGCCCAACGAATCACTGGGCGTCGTGGTGTGGTCGGATTTGCCGGTGGCTATCACGGCATGACGTACCGCGCCGCGTCGATCTCGGCGTCACTCGCCGGCCGAGAGACGAGCGCGCATCTGAAGGACTTCGTGGCACTCCCCTACGTCGAGCACGTCACCGACGATGACCTGGCGTTGCTCGAACGCAACCTCGCGAGCGAAGTCAGCGGTCAGCGCATCGGGGCGCTCATCATCGAATCGACCCAGGGCGAAGGCGGAGCCCGCCCGTTCGACCCCGTATACCTGCGCGCCGTTCGCGAACAGTGCAGCGCGGCCGGCGTGCTCGTCATTGCCGATGAGGTGCAAGCTGGTGTCGGACGCACGGGTCCCTTCTTCTCCTTTGAGGGATCCGGTCTCAACCCCGACATCGTCTGCCTCTCGAAGTCGATCAGCGGTCTCGGACTGCCGATGGCGCTCAACCTCGTGCGCCGCGACCTCGACGCCTGGACGCCCGGCGAGTTCTCCGGCACGTTTCGTGGCAACAACCTGGCGTTTGCGACGTCGGCCGCGATGCTCGAGACCTACTGGGCCGACTCCAACCTCGAAAAGGCAACCGAACTGCGCGGTCACGTCGTTCATTCGGCACTCGAGGAGCTCGCCGATCAGTTCGGCCAGGGCCGCTTCAAAGTCCGCGGCAACGGCCTGCTGCACGGGCTCGACGTCGGTGACACCGAGCTCGCGTCCAACATCTCAAAGGCCGCCTTCGAGCGTCGCCTCATTGTCGAGACGTGTGGAGTCGGCGACACCACCGTCAAGCTGCTGCCGCCCATCGTCATCGATGAGGCCGAGCTCACCGACGGTCTGACTCGTCTCGGCGAATCGGTCGCCCAGGCCAGCGCGCATCGTTGAGCGAGCCGACTGACTGGCGAGATCTCGTCGTCACGTTCGATGACCGGGGGATCGAACGTCTCGCTGACGCGGCGGTGACCGCCGCCAAGAATCTCGTACGCTCCTCGTCGACACCGCGCTCGGCGCTGAGTCCCGAGGAGCTGCACCGCATCATCACCGACATCGAGATCTGTCCCGATAATGGCATTGGCCTTTCCCGCATGCTCGAAGAGCTGGGGGCTGACGTGTGGGCGCACGGGGTCGTCCCGAGCGATCCGAGAACCGTTGCCCACCTGCATCCGCCGACACTGCTGCCCGCCGTCGTGACCGACCTCTCCATTGCGGCGACCAACCAGTCGATGGACTCGTGGGATCAGGCGCCCGCCGCGACCGAGCTCGAGCTGCACCTCATGAGCTGGCTCGCGTCGCTCATTGGTCTACCCGATACCGGCTCGGGGATCATGACCTCGGGTGGCACTGCGTCCAACGTGCTGGGCATCACACTCGCTCGCTCGCTCGCTGCGTCAAAGATCGGCGTTGACGTCTTGAAGTCCGGTTTGCCGAGTGAGGCTCGTAACTGGCGCGTGATCTGCTCGGATCAAGCGCACTTTTCCGTGCAGCGTGCCGCCGCCCAACTTGGACTCGGGCGCGACGCGGTCGTGGCGGTCGCCTCGACAGCCTCGGGTGCGATGGACATCGCGGCGCTCGATGCGGCGCTCTTGGACCTCGACGCGAATGGCCTTCGACCGCTGGCCCTTGTCGCAACGGCCGGCACCACCGATCTTGGCGCCATCGACCCGCTCGAGGCCATTGGCGAGCGCGCAAGAAGGTGGGACGCGTGGTATCACGTCGACGCGGCGGTTGCGGGCGCGTTCCTACTCTCTGAACGACTCCGCCCCGAAGTGCGCGGACTCGAGCTCGCCGATTCGGTCACCGTTGACTTTCACAAGCTGTGGTGGCAGCCCTTCAACGCGAGCGCCCTCGTCGTTCGCGACGTCGCCAGCTTTGACCTGTTGCGAGTGAAGTCCAACTATCTCGACCGCGGCGATGAGCTGGACGGCATGATCAAT
>JBAUSF010000088.1:0-1787 GCA_049581565.1 Acidimicrobiales bacterium | reverse complement strand
CGAAACGACTGCCGGAGCATCGTGGCGAAAAACGTTGTTGTAGATCACATTCGGCGTGTTCGCCGGCTGATTTACTGCGTTTCCGCTGGCATCGGCGTTGCACTCCAGCACATTCGCATGAGTCGGCCACATCGGACCCTGCATGTATTCGAAGATGTTGTCGTGGATATCGTGGCACCACTGCCCGACGCCCTGTGTCGTGTACCTGATTATGTTGTCCCTAAAGTGATAGAACGACGGAAAAGTGCCCCAGGAGCAAGCGTTTGAAACTGAATCCGAGCCGTCGACGACGTTATTCCACATCGACTGGAGTCCGTTGTTCCCCCCATTTATGATCGTGCACGGGAGGGTGGAATTGGATTGTCCGGCCGTCGACGTAACGGTCCAGCCGTGAAAATAGTTGTTCGAGATGAGCAACATCCCGCTGCCTGAGACGCCGGAGCCTCCGTATTGGAGGTACATGTCTGTGAACGGGCCTCCGCTCGCAGGATTGCGGCTTGAGCAAAAGCCGGTCCACTCGAAGTTGTCGATATAGTCATCCACCCCAGCCTGGACGATGATGTTGTTTGACGAAGGCGCGACCTGATAAGCGCAATTCGAAACTGGAGAGGTCGACAGTGGATTATCCGCATTGAGAATCGGTCTGGACCAGGTCGAGCCGTTAAACCAGTTCTTGTCAACACCCCAGTAAATACAGCCCGAGGTTTTCCCTTCGTACTGACATGAAGTGTCAGTCCCCCACCAGTTATTCATCGCCCATTCGCCGCCGGTATAGGGCGTGGCTCCGGAGTTTCCGAAGTGCCAGGTGTCGCCTCCGCGGAAGATAAAACCCGCGCCGGACGCCGGAGTCACCGCAGCGCAGTTAGCAGTGCAACTCGGCATTCCGGGAGCATGCAGCCAAGGTGTGGACTCGGAAGTGCCGTTGTTTGAATCGGAACCGTTCGCGGCAACGAAGTAGCAGTTGTTCCCTTGAACGGGCAGGTTCGCTGGGCAGGCGCCGCCACTTGCAAAGGCCCTGCCTGCAGTGAGAATGAGCATCAGAAAAATCGAAAAACGCAATATTTTTACCATAGACGTAATCGTCGGGATACAATTCAACTGCTTCGGATGCATTGGGCAGAGTCTACGTTACCTGCGTGTCGGTGTCAACGTTACCGGAGTTATATCTGCCCGTTGTATTTTGGAAGGCAAACTAAAGGCCGATCAGAAAACTTGGACATTTGGCGCGGCGCGCAAAGGCATTACAAAGTCAAACCGTTTGGCTTTCAAGGAACTCTACTAGGAGCCTCTTTTTTATCAGCGCCCAGGCAATCCGCCGGCCGCCAAATGCCACGGCGGGGACTGGAGGGCGAACGATGATCGTACCTACCGACTTACAGAACTCGAGATGGGCCTCAATGTCCTCCACCTCATAGCAGAGGTGATGCAAACCGCCTCTCCGCTTGAGGAAGCGTGAAACCGGGGAATCGGATCCGCCGGGCTCAACCAACTCTATCAAAGCATCACAGGCATGAGCTCCCCGCAGAAACGTGACCCGTACCATTTGCAGGGGATCAAAAATAATGTTTCCATCCCACGTAGCGCCAAGAGAAAGCGCATAGGACGCAGCCGTTTCTTCAATTGAGGCCAGCACAAAGCCCACATGGTGAAGCTTGATCCAGCCTGGAGGGCGATGGTCCGGTTGCGTAGGATTACTCATTCGACCTGAGCATTTTAATGGCTTGTTTCGTGTCTGCCATGCTTTTCTGCGTCTGATCCTTGGATTGCGGAACGGTCCATTTGGTGAG
>JBAUSF010000087.1:0-7986 GCA_049581565.1 Acidimicrobiales bacterium | reverse complement strand
GCACACCAGTCGAGGTGATTCTCGCGAACCACCTCTTCGTCTTGTTGCAGGTCGCAGCCCTTCGTCTCGGCGAAAACCCGCCCAACCTACCGGCGGCACAGCTCGTGATCGACACC
Organism: Acidimicrobiales bacterium; assembly: GCA_049581565.1. GTDB lineage: Bacteria > Actinomycetota > Acidimicrobiia > Acidimicrobiales > RAAP-2 > RAAP-2. The sequence goes on along the minus strand of JBAUSF010000087.1, from coordinate 7,870 downwards.
GTGGCCGCCATGGTGAACGCCGGAGGTGCGCGCCTCGGTGAGCACGTCGACCTCTATCGAAACGCCCTCGCCGAGATCCAACAGGCCTACGTGCGCGCCGCGAGTTCGGCCAACTAGGACGACTCGGCGACCACGAGCGGCACGACGAAGCGCAGGGCCAGTCCGCCGAGTGAGCTCTTCTCGGTCGACATCGACCCCCCGAGAGACTCGGCGACGTCAGCCATGATGCTCATCCCGAGCCCGGAGCCGCCGGTCTCTCTCGAGCGCGAGTCGTCGTACCGCTGAAAGCGTTGAGGTCGAACGCCGTACTCGGGAAGACCGGGACCGCCGTCCTCGATGAGCAGCGTGGCGTCGCCCCCACTGCGACGCAACGTGACGCGCACCGGGGCGTTGCTTGGGGTGTAGCGCACGATGTTCGTCAGCGCGTTGTTGAGCAGTCGCTCGGCGAAGTCCGGACGCGCCTCGATAGAGAGGCCCGCCGTAACGTCGAACGTCACCCACCGCTCGGGGTGTTCGCTCCCGAACTCCTCGACGCGACTCTTCACGAGCGCGCTCAAGTTGATTCGCTCTGCGGCGTGCAGTGGCGCCTCGCGGAGCTCGGCCAAGAGCAAGAGGTCGCGAACGAGCTCTTCCATGCGCTCAACCTCGCGTCGCACGCGCGACACGGCGCGCGCCTGGACATCGGGACTCGCCGATCCGCTCGCGAGCAGTTCGTTGTAGCCCTTGACCACGGTGAGGGGAGTGCGCAGCTCGTGGGAGGCGTCGTCGATGAACTGCTGCATCGCGTCGGTGTTCTTGGCCTCGAACTCGATGCGCTCTTTCAGCGCGTCGACCATGACGACGAGCGCCCCTCTCAGCTCTTGGAGGTCGCGACTCCCCTCGCTCGCGGGCATCTCTCCCACGTCGCCGCCACCGGCGACGTCGGCGGCGTAGTCAATGAGGTGCTCCATCGTGCGCAGGTCGCGACGCATCACCGCTCGCGCGAGCACGAGACCGAGCAACGTGATGACGAATGCGAAACCGGCCACAAGGAGCGCCAGGTGCTGGTTCTGTTTTGCGATTCCGGCGGTCGAGCCGGCGACCACGAGGTAGTCGCCGCCGCCCACGTTGAGCGATCTGATGCGGTAGCCCGGCAGGTTGCCCGGCTGCACGACACGTTTGAGCGACTCTTGGACGTTCGCCACCGTGGGTTGAGCTCGCATCACGTCAGGCGGTCCGTTTACCTGGCTGATCTCGCCCCCAGGAAACACCACGTCGAGGGTCAGGTCGTAGTTGTTGCGTTGGAGAACATAGAGCGCGTTGCTCAGCGCCGTGTTCGGATTACGAAGCCCGCTGCTGACGACCGCATCGATGGAGCTGTCGAGCGTTGCGTACTGCGCCTTCGAGCTCATCGCGACGGCGAACCAGCCAACCGTGAGGGCCACAATGAGCGTCAGCAATACGAAGAGGAGGGTAAGCCGTGTGGCAATCCTCACTGGCGAGCGGCTTGGCCCACCAACTTAAAGCCAACTCCTCGAATGGTCGTGATGGGCGCAAAGTCGTCGTGGTGGAGTTTGCGCCGCACGTAGGAGATGTACGTGTCGAGCACCGACGTCTCTGAGTCGAAGTCGATGTTCCAGACGTCTCGGAGCAGCTGGTCTCGGGTCACGACACGATCTTGGTGTTCGAGCAGCACCTCGAGGAGCCGAAATTCGGTGGCGGAGAACTCGATCTCCTGGTCGTCAAGGGTGACCGTGTGACGATCGATGTTCATGACGAGCGGACCGCACTGGAACACCTGGTCGTCATTGTCGTCGAGCCCGGTTCTGCGCAAGATCGCCGCGACGCGCAACAGCAGCTCTTCGACGCTGAAGGGCTTCTTCACGTAGTCGTCCGCCCCCACGCGCAGCCCGTACTCCACGTCGTCGGAGGAGTCTCGCGCGGTCAGCATCAAGACCGGCGTCTTCGGGTCGTGCTCGCGTAGCTTTTCGAGGAACTCGAAACCGTTCATGGTGGGCATGTTGACGTCCACGATGCACAGATCGGCGCTCCGCCGACGTAGCTGGTCAAGACCGTCGGCCCCGTTGGTCGCGCACTGGACGCGGTAACCAGCGCCATTCAGGGCGTCCTGGAGCAAGTCGCGCACACCTGGTTCGTCATCCACCACCAGGATGGTTGTCACAGTCGTACCGCCATAGGAGGAGCGTACCGTCTGTCTGGACCCGCCGAGGAGCGCATTGAGCCAGTTTTCCCATGGAATTTTCTAATGATTTCGACAGTTGGTTCACAGCATTTTCTGTTCTCAGGTCAGTAATCTGTGGGCCATGAAGAAGTTGGTATCACGGGGGCTGGTGTCGTTGGGACTCGTCGCCTCGCTGGGGCTTGGCACTGCCCTCACGGCGTCGGCCGGCAGCGTCGGCGGCATCGCCCCCACCTCCGGACCCGTCGCCTCTACTCTGAAGGCCTACCGTCAGGAGTTAAAGGCCTACAACGCCGAGCGTTTAGCGATCGAGGCGAACTTTCGCGCCAGCATTGCCCTCGCCAAGTCGACCTACGAAAAGGCTCTCTCGAGTGCGACCACCTCAGCTGAGCGCAGCGCCGCCGAGCAGACGAGGGAGTACGCCGTCATCGAAGCGGCCGCCACCCGCAGCACCGCTCTGGTCCAACTCGGAAACCCCCCGTCTCCACCCAGTAGTCGCTAGGTGTAAATCAGTCGCCACTGCTCGTGACGTCGACAAGTTCGTCGCGACCAACGTGCCCCACACGACGTCGCGCGGTTATCGGCACGCCCACATCGATGTGTCGCGAGCCGTCGGCGATCGAGACGCAGTGAAAGTAGAGCCGCTCTCCGCGATCGCTACGAACGATGCCGTCACCGCGACGCTCGTCGAAACTCTCGACGACGCCGTGCACGATCACGGTCGAGCGAGCGATCCTTGTCGCAGCAAGTTCACCATCGACAACGCGCTCCGGACGGCTTCTCGGCCCTTGTTCGTGTCGTCAGCCAGTGAGCGTTCGAGCGCCTGATCGATCGTGTTGGTCGTCAGCACGCCAAAGATCACCGGTACCCGAGTCGACAGCTGCACGTCTTGGACGCCTCGCGCACACTCGCCAGCCACGAGCTCGTAGTGCCCAGTGTCGCCACGAATGACGGCACCGAGCGTGATCACGGCGTCGTAGGGCCGTGCCGCGTCGGCGTACGCGAGGGCGACGAGTGGGATCTCGAAGGCGCCGGGAACCCACGATACCGAGATGTCGCTGCGGTCAACGCCCGCCTCCTCCAGCGCCGAGAGAGCTCCCTCGAGCAACCTCGTCGTGATGCCACCGTTGAACTGACCGCAGACCAGTGCCACTCGTAGTCCCCGGCCCGATGGTTCGGCGTCAAGGAACTCTCCGGCGCGCTCGCGCAGTCGATCCACGACTTCAGGGTCGAGGGTCGTGTCGTTACTCGACGTCATCGAGTCCCTCGAGGAGATGGCCCATTCGTTCGCGCTTGGTTCGCAAGTAGTCGATGTTGAACGACGTCGGGCGGCTCTCTAAGGGCACACGCTCGACAATGTTGAGTCCGAAGCCCTCGAGACCGCCGTACTTGATGGGGTTGTTGGTCATGAGTCGCATCGACGTGACGCCGAGGTCCACCAGGATCTGAGCGCCGATGCCGTATTCGCGCGAGTCGACCGGAAGCCCCTGTTCGAGGTTGGCGTCGACCGTGTCGTGACCCTCTTCTTGGAGCGCGTAGGCCCGAATCTTGTGGCCGAGGCCAATGCCGCGCCCCTCGTGTCCGCGCAGGTACACAACGACTCCCGCCCCTTCGGCAGCGATCTTCGCGAGCGCCGTATGCAGTTGCGGTCCACAGTCACAGCGAAGCGACCCGAGCGCGTCGCCGGTGAGACACTCCGAGTGCACGCGCACGAGCAGGTCGCGCACCGACGCGATGTCGCCGTAGACGAGCGCCATGTGCTGCTCACCGTCGAGCACGCTCTCAAAGACGTACGCCTGGAACTGGCCGAACTCGGTAGGCAACGACGCTTCCGCGACGCGCTTCACGAGCTTCTCGTTGCGGCGTCGGTAGCGCACGAGGTCGGCGATCGTCACGATTGGCAGGTGGTGCGCCTCGGCGAAGGCCACCAACTCGGGCAGGCGCGCCATGTCGGACTTGTCGGCCGTTACGACCTCGCACAACACCCCGGCGGGCTGCTTGCCGGCGAGCCGGCACAGGTCGATCGTCGCCTCGGTGTGCCCCGCGCGCTTGAGGACCCCGCCCGGGCGGTATCGCAGGGGAAAGATGTGGCCGGGACGGTTGAGGTCGTTCGGTCGCGTCGCGGGATCGATGAGCGCCCGCACCGTCGCGGCGCGGTCGTGGGCGGAGATCCCGGTCGTCGTCCCGTGTCGATAGTCGACCGAGACGGTGAAGGCGGTGCGCTGGGCTTCGGTGTTGGCAACGACCATGAGTGGCAGCTCGAGCTCGTCGGCCCGCTGGCTCTCGAGGGGCACGCAGAAGATGCCCGACGTGTACTCGAGGTAAAAAGCCATGCTCTCTGAGGTGACGTCCTCGGCCGCCATGATGAGGTCGCCCTCGTTTTCACGGTCCTCATCGTCAACGACGACAACCATGCCACCGTTTCGCAGTTGGACAACCGCCTCTTCTATTGTCCCGAGAGCCATCAAACCTCCACGTCAATGCGGATATCGCTACCAATTCTACGGACGTCCGTCAGCTCGCCGCGCCGTAGGGCATCAATCGTAGAGGTGGAAAGGTCTTTCAGCGCCGCGAGCGTTCCGCTCGCGCCGCCAATAGCGGCCGCTTGGTACCACACCACGTGGTTGACGAGCCCCGCCTCGAAGAAGGCGCTCATCGTGGTGGGACCGCCTTCGACCAGCACCTGGAGCACGTCGTGGTGTCCGAGCTCGTCGAGCACGAGACCGAGATCACCGGAGAGCTCGAGGCACGGGCGAATCTTCGCGTCCAAGGGTGCTCGACCCAGTACGACCCGCAGTGGCTCGAGTATGACGTCGTCGAGCCGCGCGGTAAGGCGGGGATTGTCGTGGCGCACGGTACCCGCCCCAACGAGGATCGCCTGGCTCTGGGCCCGCAGCAGGTGGGCGTCGCGACGCGCCTCGGGCCCCGTGATCCACTGGCTCGTGCCGTCGGACATGGCGACGACGCCGTCGAGGGTGCTCGCGATCTTTGCCACCACGTAGGGGCGCGCGGTCTTACGCTGCCACACGTAGGACGCGAGTTGCGTCGCGATGGCGTCTCGTTCGACGCCCACTTCCACGTCGACGCCCGACGCCTTCAGCAGCTCCACGCCCCCGCCCGCCACGCGCGGGTCCGGGTCGATCATTCCCACGACCACGCGAGCGATTCCCGCCTCAATGATCGCTTCGGCGCACGGACCCGTCCGTCCGACGTGCGAGCACGGCTCGAGGGTGACGATCATCGTCGCGCCGCGGGCGGCGTCGCCCGCGCGCCGAAGGGCCACGACCTCGGCGTGCGATTCGCCGGGAGCCTGGGTGTGTCCCTCACTGACGATGACGCCGCGTTCATCAACGATGAGCGCTCCGACCCAGGGATTGGGCGGCGCGTGGAGGCGGGCCCGCTCCCCCTCGGCGATCGCCATCGACATGAGCTCGGTAGTAGAGAACTTCATCGGCGCGTACTGAATGCCGCGTCGCGCAGGCTCCGTGCCGCCTGGAGGGGATCCTCGCTGGCAAAGATCGCCGAACCCGCGACGAGCACGTTCGCACCCGCGGCGACCGCGACGGGCGCGGTCGACACGTCGATCCCGCCGTCGACCTCGAGGTCGAGCGCGAGCGCGCGGCGATCGATCTCGTAACGGGCCTGCTCCACCTTATCCATGACGTTAGCGATAAAGGCCTGTCCCCCGAAGCCGGGAAAGACCGTCATCAAGAGCAGCATGTCGATATCACCGAGGAAGGGCGCGACCGCCTCGAAGGGGGTATCGGGGTTCGCGGCGAGGCCGACACGCAGCCCGAGGGCACGAGCCTTGTCGAGGTGCTGTGCCGTCTCGCCAACTTCGACGTGCACGGTGCAACCGTCGGCCCCCGCGCGCTGAAACGCCTCCAGGTAGCGGCTCGGTTCGCTGATCATGAGGTGGCAGTCGAAGAATCGAGCGCTGTACGTGCGCAGCGAGGCGACGACCGGCGGTCCCATCGAGATGTTCGGAACGAAATGACCGTCCATGATGTCAACGTGCAGCCAGTCGGTCTCGGGATCGATCTCTTCGACCGCGCGGCCGAGATCTCCGAAGTCGGCCGAAAGAATGGACGGTGCGATTCGAAGGTCGCCGGGCGCGCCCGCGTCTCTGTCCGTCACGGCGCCAAGCCTAGAGCGCTCGCTGGCGCTAGGACCACGTGGGGTTCTCCGTGCGCAGTCCGCGCCACCACGCACGCGCCTCCATCGTGGATGAGCCCGCGGGGCGAACCACCTCGAGTACGAGCACACCGTCGTCGCAACCGAGCACGACGCCACGCTCATCGGCGCGCACGGTGCCAGGAATCATCTGGGCCTCTGCTCGAAACGCGTGTTCGACCACGACTCGCTGACCTTCGAGAAAGAAGTAGGCACCACCGAGTCGCACGATGCGCTCGGCGAGGATTGACGTCATCGAGGGTTGAAGGTGGAAGGTCTCTTTCGTGAGCTTTTCCGCGTAGGTCACCTCGCCACGCTGGGGCCGCGGGTGCTCCAGCAGCTCGGGGCTCGCGAGGACCTCAAGGAGGGCCGCGGCCCCGACGGTGGCGAGTTCGGCGCGCAGCGCTCGCGCCGTCTTGTCGTCGACGTCCACTCGACGCTCGAGGTGCACGGGACCGGTGTCAAGGGTCGGCTCGAGGGTCATGATCGAGACGCCGGTCTCCCGGTCGCCCGCGAGTATCGCACGCTCAACGGGCGCCGCCCCCCGCCAGCGCGGCAGCAGCGAAAAGTGCACGTTGAGCATCGGCACACGGGCGAGCAGCGCTTCGGGAATGATCGCGCCGTAGGCAACGACAACGCCTCGTTCCACGTCAACGTCGCGAAGATCGGCGAGGCGGTGCACGACCGTCAGGCCGTGCTGTTCGGCGGCGGCCTTCACGGGACTCGGCGCCAGTGCACCTCCGCGGCCGCGGCGACGATCGGGACGCGTGACCACGACTGCCACGTCGTGACCCGCGTCGATCAACGCGAGCAGCGCCGGTACGGCCGCCTCGGGAGTCCCGAGGAACGCGAGGCGCATCTAGTCGCCAAGCAATTGGCGCAGTCCGTCGTCGTCGCGCGTCAAACTCAACCGGCGCTTTCGCAGAATCTTCTTCGCTTCCTTCTTCTGCTCGTCGGAGAGTCGCTCGACGAGGAGTACGCCATCGAGATGATCGACCTCGTGCTGAAAGATTCGACCCTCGTATTCACTGGTCTCGATGTCGAGCTCGTTGCCGTCGAGGTCGTAGCCCTTCAGGTGAACCTCATTCGCCCGCACGATCTCCCAGCTCAGTCCCGGCACCGAGAGACAGCCCTCTTCGTAGGTCCACTCCCCCGACGTTTCAACGATGATCGGGTTCACGACGACGTGAGCTCCGTCGCCCTTGTCGTAGACGAACAGGCGCTTTTGGACACCGATCTGGTTCGCCGCCAGTCCCACACCGGGCGCTTCGTGCATTGTCTCGATCATGGATTCGGCGAGGGCCGCGATCTTCGCATCGATATTCTCGACTTCGGTGGTCGCCGTGCCCAGCACCGGATCGCCGTAGGTTCGAATGGGAAGCGTACTCACCCTTCCACGTTACCCGTGCCGTTCGCGCACGCCTACTCGACGGCGACCCGCAGCTTCTTCTCTGGTCGTGTCGCACCGCGGAGGACCGCGGTCAAGGTCTCGACGTCGTCCGCACGAATGGCGTAGCC
>JBAUSF010000086.1:0-2002 GCA_049581565.1 Acidimicrobiales bacterium | reverse complement strand
GCCGGTAGGTCAGGCCCAGCGCCTGGAGCACACCCTCGGCCCGCGCCAGGATGTCGGCGTGAGCCTCGTCGGCCTGCTCGGGCGTGCAGTAGGCGAAGAGCTCGACCTTGTCGAACTCGTGCACCCGCAGCAGTCCGCGAGTGTCCTTGCCGGCGGCGCCGGCCTCACGGCGAAAGCAGGCCGTCTCGGCGCAGAGGCGAATCGGCAACGCGGCCTCGTCAAGGATCTCGCCGCGGCACAACGACGTGAGCGGCACCTCGGCCGTCGGGATGGCCCACAGGCCGTCGCGCTCAATGGCGTACATCTCGTCGGAGGACTTAGGCAGGTGACCGGTCGACATCATCGTCTCTGTGAGGGCGAAGCTCGGCGGACGAATCTCCTCGTAGGCGCCGGCGTGTCGGTCCAGGGCGAACGCGCCGAGCGCTCGCAGCAACCTCGAACCGTCGCCGCGAAAGAGGGGGAACATCGATCCGGCGATCTTGGCGCCCGACTCCATGTCCAAGATGCCGAGCTCGACCCCGATCTCCCAGTGGGGCACCCGCTGGTAGTCGGCGTACGTCGGGAAGGGAGCGCCCTCGTCCACGCCGACCCACCAGCGGCGAAGCTCCACGTTGTCGCTCTCGTCTTGTCCGTCGGGGACCCTCTCGTCAGGAATGTTCGGGACCAGCAGCAGGCGCTCGCGCAGCGTCGCGCCAACCTGTTCGGTCGCCTCGCTGGCGAGGCGCTCCGCATCGCCGATTGAGCGGCTCGTCGCACTCAACGCGTCGGCGGAGGCGCCGTCGCCTCGGCGCCGGGAATCGGCGACCCTTCGCGATAGCTCCTTCACCTCGGCGCGCAGCCCTTCAGCCTCTTGCAGGAGTGAGCGGTGCTCGACGTCCAGCGCCAGGATCTCGTCCATGGACGACGAGGCGACCCCGCGGCGAGCCAGCGCCGCCTTCACGGCGTCGGGTTCGCGGCGCAGTTGCGCGAGATCAATCATGGGTCAACACTACCCAGGCATTATCGAGCGCCTGGTGGGAACGTCTAGTTTCGTTAGGCGTGAGTTACGCCGTCGTCGTCGAGCGTCTCGAGGTCGCCTTCGGCGATCTTCGCGCGGTCGATGATGCCACGCTGCACGTCAGCTACGGCGAGCTCGTCGCGTTGCTCGGCCCCAACGGCGCGGGCAAGACCACGCTCGTCGAGACCCTGCTCGGCTTTCGCAAGCCCGACGCGGGCACCGTGCGCCTGCACGGACTCGACCCGATACGCGAACACCGAGAAGTTGTCGTTCGCACGGGGGCACTCTTGCAGCGAGGCGGTGTCTGGGCCCCGATGAGCCCGCGCGACGTTTTGCGGCTCACGTCGTCCTACTACGAGGCGCCGCGCGACCCCGACGAGCTGCTCGCGCTGCTCGACCTTGGGGCGTGCGCGACGACGCCCTGGCGGCGCCTCAGCGGCGGCGAGCAACAGCGAACGCTGCTGGCGCTGGCGCTGCTCGGGCGGCCCCGGGTGCTCGTGCTCGACGAACCGACGACCGGTGTCGACCCTGAGGGCCGCCGCGTCATCCGCGACATCCTCGACGCCGAGCGCGAGCGCGGCTGCGCGCTGCTGGTGACGACCCACGAGCTCCTCGAGGCCGAGCGCCTGGCCGATCGGCTCGTCATCTTGCACCACGGCCGCGTGCTCGCCCAGGGCGCGCTCGACGAGCTCGCCGGACCCCCAGCGATGATCGTGCAGTCGTCGGGGCCGGTCGACCCGAACGAGCTTGCGACGCTCCTGCACTGCAGCGTGACACTGGAGAACCCGCTGCAGTGGCGCTTCGACGTCGCCTCGACACCCGAGCGCATCGCCACGGTAACGAACTATCTCGCGAGCGTCGGGCTCTCGATGGTGTCGCTTCGCACGCGCGCATCACTCGAAGAGCTCTACCTCGAGCTGGTGAGCGACGAGCGGCGCGCGGGCCGATCGTGAGAGCTCTCTGGGCCCAGACGAGGGCCGAGGTGACGATGACCCTCGAACGGGG
>JBAUSF010000085.1:0-3220 GCA_049581565.1 Acidimicrobiales bacterium | reverse complement strand
CTCACCACCCTCGACACGGCGATCCAGCTCGCGCGGATGAACGATGAGGCGAACGTACAGCTCGAGGACGTCGCACGTGCGAGAGACGGACGTCTATACCACCAATCGGCCGACACGCACTACGACCAGATCAGCGCGTTCATCAAATCCGTGCGGGGGTCTGATCCGAACGCGGCGCTCTACTGGCTCGTCACCCTGCTCGAGAGCGGCGAGAGTGCACGGTTCATCGCTCGGCGCCTCGTGATCTTGGCGAGCGAAGACGTCGGGCTCGCCGACCCCCTTGGTCTCCTCGTGGCGGAGTCGGCGGCCCGAGCCGTTGAGTTCGTCGGGCTTCCCGAGGCCCGACTCACGCTGGCCCACGCGACGCTCACACTCTCGCTCAGGCCCAAGAGCAATTCGGCGACGCGCGCGCTCGCCAAGGCAACGGCAGCCGTGCAGTCGGGCGGACTCGTCGACGTGCCCGCGCACCTGCGCGACGCTTCGTACGCGAGCGCGGCGAAGCTCGGACACGGCGCCGAGTACCGGTACGCGCACGACTATCCCGACGCCTGGGTTGACCAGCAGTACCTCCCGGATCGCTACGTCGACGCGGCGTTCTTCGACCCCTCGCCCTATGGAAGAGAGGGACCGCTCGTCGAACAGTGGCGACGTCGAACGAGCCGTTCCGACCAGGACGAACCGCCTTCGCCAGTAGAGTGACTCACGTGGAAGCCGCCCAACTTCGCTCAATATTCCTCGACTACTTCGCTCGAAACGGGCATACCGTCGTGCCGTCGGCGAGCCTCATCCCGCACGATCCCACCTTGCTGTTCACCGTCGCGGGCATGGTCCCGTTCAAACCGTACTTCTCGGGCGAAGAGACGCCCCCCTACCCGAGGGCCGTCTCGGTCCAGAAGTGCTTTCGTGCGTCGGATATCGAGATCATCGGCACGACCCAGCGCCACCTCACCTTCTTTGAGATGCTCGGCAACTTCTCCTTCGGGGACTACTTCAAAGAGGGCGCCATCACCTACGCGTGGGAGCTGATCACTGAGGGTTTCGGCATCGATCCCGAGCGTCTATGGATCACGGTCCACGTCTCTGACGACGAGGCGGCGGGCCTCTGGCACGACCTCATCGGCATTCGTTCTGAGCGCATTCAGCGGCTCGACGAGGACAACTTCTGGTCGATGGGCGAGGTCGGACCGTGCGGGCCGAGCTCGGAGATCTTCTACGACAAGGGGTCGCACTTCGGCGCCGATGGGGGGCCTGCTTACGGAGGGGATGACCGTTTCGTCGAGTTCTGGAACCTGGTCTTCACCCAGTACGAGCGCGAGATCGACGGCTCGCTCACCGAGCTGCCGAAGAAGAACATCGACACCGGCGCAGGTTTTGAGCGCACGCTCGCGATCTTGAACGGCGTGGAGTCAGTCTTTGCGACCGACCTCTTCGCGCCGCTCATCGAGGCGTCGGCGAAGATCATTAAGACTCCCTACGGCAGGGACGAGGCGGTGGACGTGGCGATCCGGCGCATGGCCGACCACGGTCGTGCGATGACGATGCTCGTCGCTGACGGCGTCCTGCCTTCCAACGAAGGGCGCGGGTACGTGCTTCGTCGCATCATCCGTCGGGCGATCCTCGCGGCTCGACGCGCGGGGTCGGACGCCGCGCTCAGCGAGTCGCTCGTGGACGCGACGATTGAGAAGATGGGGCCCGCCTACCCCAACCTCCTCGACGAGCGCGACCTCATCGTCGAGATCCTCGAGCGCGAAGAGGCGGGCTTCGCGAGAACGCTTCGCACGGGACTTACCCTCCTGGAAGAGGCCCAACGCGAGGTGGTCGAGCGTGGCGAGAAGATCTTTCCTGGTGACGTCGCCTTTAAGCTCCACGACACGCACGGCTTTCCGATCGAGCTCACCGATGAGCTTGTCGGCGAGGCGGGACTCGCCGTCGAGCGCGCCGCCTTCGATGAGGCCATGGCCGAACAGCGCGAGCGTGCGCGCAAGAGCGCGAAGACCTTACGCGTCGCGGACGACGCCCAGTACCGCGACCTGATCGAGCGCTACGGGGCGACCGAGTTCGTCGGGCGCGACGTCACGCGCTACTCGCTCGAAACCTCGGTGGTGGCCGTCCTCGCGGGCGAACACGGCGAGAGCGAGGTGTTTCTCGACACGACGCCCTTCTACGCCGAATCGGGTGGCCAGGTCGGCGACACGGGGGCGATTGTCACCGAAACGGGACGACTCGAGGTGCTCGACACCCAGAACGTCGCGGGCGGCGTCTTCGCTCACCGGGGACGCCTCACGGGCGAGATCCTGCCCGGACAGGCGGCCGTGGCGACCATCGACGCCGAACGCCGTGAGGCGACGCGGCGCAACCACACGGCGACCCACCTCCTGCACGCGGGACTGCGCACCGTCCTCGGTGATCACGTGCGCCAACAGGGGTCGTTCGTTGGGCCGGATCGCCTGCACTTCGACTTCTCCCACGACGGGGGATTGAAGGCCGAAGAGACGCGCGACATCTTGACCCTCGTCAATACCGACGTCGTCCTCAACGAGCACGTGGACACCATCCAAACCACGAAGGCCGAGGCCGAGACGATGGGGGCCGTCGCCTTCTTCGGCGACAAGTACGGCGATCGGGTGCGCGTCGTGCGCGCGGGCCGTCACAGCTTGGAGTTCTGCGGCGGCACGCACGTCGACCGCCTCGGGGATATCGGCCAGATCCAGGTAGTGAGCGAAGCCTCCATCGGCGCGAACACCCGTCGCCTCGAGGCGGTGAGCGGACTCGGGGCCCACCGGCGCAGCTACGAGATGGAGCAGACCCTGGCGTCGATCGCGGGACTCTTGAAGACCTCGACCGAGGACGTCGTGCCCGCGCTCGAACGGCTCTTCAAGCGTCAACGCGACGTAGAAAAACAAGTCGCCGCTCTTCGCCAGGCCCAGCTCAGCCAGTTCGCGAACGAGCTGCACGAGTCCAGCGCGGGCAACGTGGTGGTCGCTCGGGTCGACGGCTACGCAGGTGACCAACTGCGCACCCTCGCGAGCGACCTCCAACGGCGAGGCCGACGCGTGGTCGTGCTCGCCGGAGAGCTCGACGAGAAGGTCGCGGTCGCCGTCGCGACCGACGGCTCGATCGACGCCGCGAGTGCGGTCAAGTCCCTCGCCGCCCACGTCGGCGGCGGCGGAGGCGGCTCCGAGCGTCTGGCACTCGCCGGCGGCCGCGACGCCCGCGGCAT
>JBAUSF010000084.1:0-20619 GCA_049581565.1 Acidimicrobiales bacterium | reverse complement strand
ACACGATTGTGCGCGAGGTCATGATCCCGCGCACCGACATCGTCGGCATCGACGCGACGGCCTCGATCCGTGAGGCCCTCGACCTCGCGATCGAGAGCGGTCGCTCGCGCCTGCCCGTCCTCGGCGAGAGCATCGACGACATCGTGGGCATGGTGAACCTGCGCCACCTCGCGAGCCTCGCCGTCAACGGCAAAGGCTCCGCGCGGGTCGGCGAGCACATGGGCACCGCGCACTTCGTTCCCGAGACCAAGAGGGTCGCCGCGCTGCTGCGCGAGTTTCGCCACGGCAAGAGCCACCTCTTCATCGTGGTCGACGAGTACGGCGGCACGGCGGGCGTCGTGACCCTTGAAGACGTGCTCGAAGAGCTCGTCGGCGAGATCACCGACGAGTCCGATGAGATCGAAGACGTCGGCGAGCGCACCTTGGAAGGCGGCATCGAGCTGAGCGGGCGGCTCAACATCGACGACGCGAACGACGAGTTCGGCCTCGAGCTGCCCAAGGACGGATGGGACACCGTCGGTGGTCTCGTGCTCGACCTGAAGGGCGGGGTGCCCGAGGTGGGTGATGTGCTCACGACGGATCGTTACCGACTCGTCGTGACGCGCATGGACGGGCGACGCATCGAAGAAGTGCTCGTCGAGCCGCTCGCAGGCGCGTCGTGAGTCGCGCCGGCTTCGTCGCGATCCTCGGGCGTCCCAACGTCGGCAAGTCGACCCTCGTCAATCAGCTCGTCGGCGCGAAGGTCTCGATCACGGCCGCCTCGCCCAACACGACGCGACACGCGGTGCGCGGGATTGTCACCGAGGGCGAGACCCAGGTCGTCCTGGTCGACACGCCGGGGCTGCATCGCCCCCGCACGACCCTCGGTGGTCGCCTCAACGAGACCGCGCGATCGGCGGCCGACGGCGTTGACGTCGTGCTCGCGGTGCTCGACGCGACCGGAGCGATCGGTCCCGGTGATCGCCACGTCGTCGAGACGATGCTCAAGCAGGGTCGCCCCTCGGGTGGGCCCGCGCTCGTCGTTGTCGTGAACAAGATCGACCGTCCCGGACGCGAGGCCGTCGCGGCGCAGCTGCTCGCGGCCTCGGAGGCGGTGGGCGAGGTCGCGGTCGACGTCGGGCGACGCGACGCCGTCGAGGCGATTGAGTACTTTCCGGTCTCGGCGAAGACCGGCGAGGGGACGAAGGCGCTGCTCGAGTTTCTCGTGGCGGCCATGCCCGAGTCGCCCTTTCTCTTTCCCGACGAAGAGGTCTCTGACGTTAGCGAGTCGACGTGGATCGCCGAGCTCGTGCGCGAGCAGCTCGTCAGAAAGACGAAGCAAGAGCTGCCGCACTCGATTCACTGTCGCGTCAGCGAGTTCGAGTGGCCCCACGTCACGGTCGAGATCCTCGTCGAACGCGAGAGCCAAAAGGGCATGGTCATCGGTAAGGGCGGCCAGCTGCTCAAAGACGTGGGCATCGCCGCACGCCGCCAGCTGCCCGAGGGCCTCTACCTCGAGCTACGCGTCCGCGTCGAGCCGGATTGGCAGAAGCGCGACGACGTCCTCGATCGATTCGGCTACTAGCTCCCTGCCGCGAAGGTCGCGCACCCCGAGCACGATGACCCCAACGGCGACGACCACGGCCGCGACGCCGAGCAGGTCGGTCGAGAGGCCCACGTACTTGAGCCCGGATAAGAGCACCGCGCCCATGATCACGCGCCGCAGCAGCAGCCCGTTCGACTTGGACGAGAGCAGGGCTCCCACGATGACGGCGGGCACGGAACCCACAATGATCGAAGCCGTGAGCGCGAAGTCGACGTGGTTAAAGACGAGGGTCCCGAGCGTCGCCGACAGCGTGAGGGGTACCGACTGGGCGAGGTCGGTGCCGACGAGTTGGTCGTTGCGCAGCTGGGGATAGATGAAGACGAGCAGCACCACGATGAGCGATCCCGCCCCGACCGAGGTGAGTCCGACCATGAAGCCGCCGACTATCCCCACGGCGACGGTGGTCGCGCGCTTCACGACGACGTTGCCGCTCGGATGACGTCCCGCGGCGACGAGCGAGCGAGCGAGCATCGACAGCGCGCCGATGACGAGCGCGGCTCCGAGGAGGATCTGCAGTCGGTGTTCGGCGACCGCGCTCTCGCCCATGAGCGAGAGCGCGTACGTACCGGCAAAGGCGCCCGGCAGCGAGCCGTAGCAGAGGTAGCGCACGATTCGGGTGTTGACGGTCTTGCGTCGCCAGTGGATCGCCACGCCCGCGGGCTTCATGAAGAGCGCGGCGACGAGGTCAGACGTGATCGCGGCCGTTGGCGTCACGCCAAAGACGAGCACGAGCATCGGCGTCATCAGCGCGCCACCGCCCACACCGGTCAGGCCGACGAGGAGGCCGACGACGGCGCTGCCGAGGACGAGGTAGAGGTCGAGGTGCATGGCTCCGGAAGTTCAATAATAACTAGTGATTTAGTAGTATATCGAGCAACCTGGTCGGAGCGCGTTCAAACGGCCTGGGATTCCCTCAGCTCGCGCAAGAACGCCTGGACGTCGGCTCGATTGCGCGTACGGCGCATGGGCGGGAGCTTCTTGAACATCGTCGAGCGGTAGCTCGCCGTCGCGAGCCGAGTGTCAAGAACCGCGACGACGCCACGATCGTCTTTCGTGCGGATGAGCCGCCCCACCCCCTGGGCGAGCAGCATCGTGGCGCGCGGCAGGTCGACGTCGTAGAAGGGGCGGCTCGAGCGCTCCCGGCGAGCTTCGGCGAGCGGATCGTTCGGCACGCTGAAGGGCAAGCGGTCGATCGTGACGAGGCTGAGTGAGTGTCCGGGCACGTCGATGCCCTGCCAGAAGCTCGTCACGGCAAAGAGGCTCGCCTCGTCACTGCGGCGGAACTCCTCGATGAGCTTCTGGCGCGAGAGGGATCCCTGGACGAGCACGTCAGTCGAGAGACGCGGGGCCACGGCGTCGGCGACGCGCTGCATGACCGCACGATTGGTGAACAGAGCGAGGGTGCGTCCGCCCGCCGCCTCGATGAGCGACACGAGCTCTTCAATGATCGCGGCTTCTGCCGCCGGGTCGTTTCGCTCGGGAAAATCGTCTGGCACGTAGAGCAGCCCGTGCTCTTGGTAGTTGAACGGACTATCCAAGTGCGCGCTCGTGGCGTCGTCCAGCCCGAGGTTCCGTGCGAGCGTGTCGGGGATGGTTGCACTGGTGAGTACCGCGGTCACGTTTCCCCAGAGCTCGTCGCGCAGCCTCGGGCCGACGTCGACGAGAGAGATCTCGACGTCGATCTCGCGATCGCGCCGCGACAGGTAGAGCAGTTCGGTGTCTTTCACGTTGTGCACGCGCGCGAGGTCGTTGGCCAGATGTATCGCGGGCCCGAGCGCGCGAACCTTTCGAAACTCGGCGTCGGCGGAGGGCGTGACGAGGTCGCGCAGGCGCTCGACGATTCTCGTCACGAGCTCATTGGCGTGGGCGAGCTCTGCGCGACAGGCTTCGTCGAGCCCCTTCAGCTCGTTGCGCTCGTACTGCGCGAGCAGAAGCGCGGCGAAGCGGTCGGCGCTCGAGAGCAGGTCGTCGGCGGCTTTGCGGTCGGCGTCGCCGAGCAGGGCGCGCGAGACGGTCGCCATCGCGCGCAGTCGGGCCGCGTTGAGCGACGTGCCGAGCAACGTGGCAAAGATGTCGAGGGTTTCGTGCGCTTCGTCGAAGACGACGTACTCGTGTGGTGGCAGCAGCATCGAGCCCGAGGCGAGGTGTGACGCGTAGAGGTGGGCGTTCACGATGAGGATCGAGCTCTCGTTCGCCCGATCCTTCGCGAGCTCGGCGAAGCAGGCCTGGCCCTGGGGACACTTCGAGCGCTGGAGGCATTCCTGGGGTGTCACCGAAAGGCTTCTGCGCGCGCGGGCGTCCACCTCGAAGGGCAACTCGTCGAGGTCGCCGGTCGTTGTCTCGTTGCCCCAGCGCAGAATGCGCCGCATTTGATCGGCGACGCCCCGCGGGACGTCAGTGCCGTCGTCGAGACTCAGCTGAGCGCCGGCGCCGAGACTCTGGGCGCGATTGAGGCAGAGGTAGTTCTGCTTTCCCTTGAGGACGGCGACACGCGCGCCCGGGGCGTGCGCGGCGACCTGGGGGGCGTCTTTCTTGGCGAGCTGGTCCTGGAGGTTCTTGGTCGCCGTCGCGACGACGACGCGCTTTCCCGCCAGGACGGCCGGCACGAGGTAGGCGAGGGACTTTCCCACGCCGGTTCCCGCTTCGATCAGATGGTGGCGTCGTCTCGAAAATGATGACGCGACGGCGCGGACCATCTCGCGCTGGCCCTCGCGGTTCTCGCCCCCTCCGGGTAGGTCCCGGGTGATGGCGTCGAGCAGCTCGAGGGCCCGCTCCGCGTCGATCGAGACGAGGTCGTCGTCGATCTGGACGCTCGCCTCGGCCCCCTCGTCGAGGTAGGGCGTCTCCTCGTCGGGATCGAAACTCTTCACCGAAGAACACTAAAGGCCGTGGATGCCCTCAATGTGGAACCAAGTAGGTTTTACCTGTGCCCGACCCGCGTCCGACGCCCATTCCCGCGTTCGTCGAGCGGGTGGGCGTGCCACGGCACGTCGCGATCGTGATGGACGGCAACGGCCGCTGGGCCCAGCGCCGGGGCCTCCCGCGCACCGAGGGCCACGGCGCGGGCGAGATTTCCCTCGTGGACACCGTCTACGGGGCGCTCGCCATTGGCCTCGAGGCGCTCACGGTCTTCGCCTTTTCGACCGAGAACTGGCGCCGGCCGGTCGATGAGGTGCGCTATCTCATGAACTTCAACCGGGGGCTCCTCGATCGGCGCCAGCACGAGCTCCACGACGACGGGGTGCGCATCGTCTTTTCGGGCCGTCGCGACTGGCGAGTTCCCCGTGGCGTCCTCTCTCGAATGGACGAAGCCGTCGAGCTCACGAAGAACAACAAGAAGCTGACGCTCAACATCGCCTTCAACTACGGCGGCCAGGCCGAGATCGTCGACGCCGTGCGCCAGCTCGTGCTCGACAAGGTGCCGGTCAAGAAGATCGACGAGAAGCGGATCCGCGAACGGCTCTACCACCCCGAGCTGCCCGATCCAGACCTCGTGATCCGTACGTCGGGGGAGTACCGGATGTCGAACTTCCTGCTCTGGGAGCTCGCCTACTCCGAGCTCATCTTCACCGACGTCCTCTGGCCGGACTTTCGCCGCGAGGACCTCTACCGGGCTATCGAGGAGTTCCAGCGCCGCGACCGGCGCTTCGGTGAGGTGAAGAAGTGACGGTACTGCGCGCGACCCTCGTCGCGGCGGTGCTGGTGTACGTCTTTCTGTGGGTGGTGGCCCTGGATGGAGCGAGCGGCCTGATTCCGCTCCTCGCGGTGCCCCTTATCCTGGCCGGCATGATTGCCCTCGGCGTGGCGTTGCAGCGCTTCATCGGAATCGCCCCGCGTAAGCAGCACTTTCGAGATCGCGGGGACGACCCCAAGCCGTGAACGAGCTGCACGACGACGCCGTGGTTCTTCGGACCTTCAAGTCCGGAGAGGCGGACCGGGTGGTCATACTCTGGACCCGCCACCACGGAAAGGTCCGCGTGCTCGCCAAGGGTGCGCGCAAGACGACGAGCCGTCTCGGCGCGTCGCTCGAGACGCTCGCCTACGTGAACGTCGATCTCGTGAAGACCCGCGGGGAATTTTACATCGCCCGCCACGTCACCCACCGCGAGAACCTGGCGACGTTACGCTCGTCGTACTCGCGTATCTCGGCCGGCTACGCCGTCGTCGAGGCGGTCGACGCGATTCCCTCGGACGGGGTGCCCGACGAAGAGATCTTCGATCTCTTGACGCGTGTTCTCCTTGCGCTCGACGACGCTACGTTCGAGCCGACGCTCGTGCCGGCCTCGTTCTACCTGCGCCTCCTCGCCCTCGACGGCTCCGAGCCGGTCATCGACCAGTGCGTCAACTGCGGGAGGCTGACGCCGCTCGTGGCCTTTGACGCCGAGATCGGAGGGACGCTCTGTGATCACTGCCGCCACGGCACGGCGATCTCGAATGACGCGCTGACACTGCTTCGTCGAATGCTCGGTGGTGAGCTCGCGAGCGTCTTGCGCGACGAGGCGCCGCGTGGGGCCGGCGAGGTCATGGGCCTCGCCCAGGTGGCCATCGAAGTCCACTTCGGGCGACGCCTGCGCTCGCCGGGTGCCGCGATGCCACTGGCCGCCAAGAGAGAGCCGTCATGACCTTCGGCGTCTACGTGCACGTGCCGTTCTGCGCGCACCGCTGCGACTACTGCGCCTTTGCCACCTACGCCGACCGTGACCACTTGATGGACGCGTACGTCAACGCCGTGCTGCGTGAGATCGAAATGACGCGGGCGCAGGATATGGCGCGGGCGACGTCGGTCTTCTTCGGTGGCGGCACACCGTCGCGACTGCCCGCCGAGCGACTGCTCGAGGTGCTCGACGCCATACCTCGCACCGAGAACGCCGAAGTGACCGTCGAGTGCAACCCCGAAGATGCCTCTTACGAGCGACTGCGCGCGTACCGAGAAGGCGGCGTCACGCGGATGAGCTTCGGGGTCCAGTCGACCCGACCGGCGGTCCTCGCCGACCTCGGGCGCCGACACGGGACCATGGCACACCGCGAGGTGTCCGAAACCGTTACGGCCGCCGGGTTTTCTACTTGGAACATGGACCTCATCATCGGGTCGCGCGCGGAGAACCTTGACGACGTACGCCACACGCTCGACGATCTCCTGTTCCTCGAGCATCCGCCACCCCACATCAGCTGTTACGCACTCACCCCGGAGCCAGCGACGCCGCTCGGTCGCGACCCGAACCGGCACCCCGACGAGGACGCGACGGCCGACGCGTACGACCTCGTTGGCGAGGTGCTCGACGAGCACGGCTACCTCTGGGAGGAGATCTCCAACTGGGCGAAGCCCGGCCACGAGTGTCGCCACAATCACGTCTACTGGGATCACGGGGACTACGTGGGCTTCGGTTCGGCGGCGCACTCGCACGAACACGGTCGGCGCTACTGGAACGTGCGCACACCCGATCGCTACATCGAGCTCGTGCGCGAGGGCGGGTCACCTCTCGGCGGCGAGGAGTACGTCGACGAGAAGAGCCAGCGCTTCGAACGCGAGTCGCTCGCGCTGCGCACGGCGCGCGGTGTGCCGCTCGAAGCGTTCGACTCGCTCGCAGAGATCGCGCACCTCGTGCGCGTCGAGAGCGGCCAGGTCACGCTCACCCAGAAGGCCCGGCTCGTCGCGAACCAGGTGATCGTCCGGCTTAAGAGCGCCGGTTGAGCCAGTAACCTTGAGAAATGTCTGACGCGCCCGAACTCGATCCGGCCCTGCTCGACAAGGTGACCAATCTCGCCAAGCGGCGAGGTTTCATCTTCCCCTCGGCCGAGATCTACGGGGGCTTTCGCTCGACCTACGACTACGGCCCACTCGGGGTCAACATGCTGCGCAACGTGAAAGACGCGTGGTGGTACTCGATGGTCAAGACCCGTCGCGACATTGTCGGCATCGACGCCGCGATCCTCGGTCCTCCCGCCGTGTGGGCTGCTTCTGGTCACCTCGAGACCTTCACGGACCCGCTCGTTGACTGCCTCACCTGCAAAGAACGCTGGCGCGAAGACAAGATCGATGGCGTCTGTCCGAACTGCGGCGGCACCACGTTCACGAGCCCCAGAGCCTTCAACCTGATGTTCAAGACCCAGGCCGGCCCCGTCGAAGGCGAAGGCTCAACCGCCTATCTGCGGCCCGAGACCGCCCAGGGCATCTTCACGAACTTCGCCAACGTGGTCGCGACGACGCGCAAGAAGCCGCCCTTTGGCATCGCCCAGATCGGCAAGTCCTTTCGCAACGAGATCACCCCGCAGAACTTCGTGTTTCGCACCCGTGAGTTCGAGCAGATGGAGATGGAGTTCTTCGTTCCGCCCGACCAGGCCGACGAGTGGTACCGGTATTGGATCGAGACGCGCTTTCAGTGGTACCTCGACCTCGGCATACCCGAGCAGCTCCTGCGCAAGTACGTGCACAAGAAGGAAGACCTCTCGCACTACTCGCGCGGTACGACCGACGTCGAGTTCTTCTTCCCCTGGGGCTGGGACGAGCTCGAGGGCATCGCCAATCGCGCCGACTACGACCTCACCCAGCACGCGAAGCACTCGGGCGTCGCGCTCGACTACTTCGATCCGTCAACGAACGAGCGATACACGCCCTACACAATCGAACCCGCCGCCGGCGCAACGAGGGCGATGATGGCCTTTCTGCTCGCCGCCTACCACGAGGACGTCGTAGAGGGCGAGACGCGCACGGTGCTGCGCCTCGACTGGCGTCTCGCGCCCTTCCAAGTTGCCGTGCTCCCGCTTTCGAAGAAGGTGGAGCTCGAAGGCGTCTCAACCGAGGTCCTCGAGATCCTCCAGCCCCACTTCATGTGCGACTACGACGTCACCCAGTCGATCGGGCGCCGCTATCGCCGCCAGGACGAGATCGGCACGCCCTACTGCATCACGGTTGACTTCGACACGCTGAACGACCAATCGGTCACGGTGCGAGATCGCGATACCACGAGTCAAGTCCGTGTCCCGATCAGCGGCGTCCTCGCACACTTGCGCGCCACCATGGGGATCGCCTGAGTTGGCAGACGACGGCCGCGGCCTCAAGTTCGGCACGGTCGCCGAGCAGTACGACCGCTTCCGACCGAGTCCGCCGGCGAGCGCGGCGGAGATCGCGGGCGACCTCCGCGGCAAGGACGTGCTGGAAGTCGGCGCCGGCACCGGCAAGCTGACCCGCTTTCTCGAAAGCCTCGGCGCGAACGTGAGCGTCATCGAGCCCGATGAGGAGATGCGCAGGGTTCTCGTGCGGCGCAGCCCCACGGCAAGGGTGCTGCTCGGTCACGCCGAGTCGGTCCCCGCGACTGACGCAGCCTTCGACGCGGTCTTCTCGTCATCGGCCTGGCACTGGTTTCGTCAACCCGACGCAACGAGAGAACTCGCCCGGGTGTTGCGTGATGACGGTGCTCTCCACGTGTGGTGGAACGGCTTCAGTCGCGACGTACCGTGGATGGTCGAGCTCACGAAGATGCGTGAACGAGACGACGATCCGAATCGACGTCCGCGTGGGTGGCACGCCGAGCTCGATCCCGAAGGTCCCTTCATCGACGCGGATGACTTCACCCTCAACTGGGAGTGGCCACGCACGATCGACGAAGTTGTCGGCAACTTCGGCACGTATTCGGGCGCCATCATCCGAGGAGACAGCGCTCGCTACGACCTCGAAGAGCGGGTCCGCGCTCGTCTCCGCGAGATGTTCGGCGACGGTCCACTTGTCTTGCCGATGACCCTGCGCGGTACGAACGCGCGGCGACGTTCGCGCTGACTACGAGCGAGGCGGGATCGAGTAGGTCACCGACGCCTTCGCCACCAGATCCGTCGACCCACGAGAGAAGAGATCGACGTCCACGACCGCGAGGCGGTTGCCGAGCTTGATCAGCCGAGCCCTGGCGAGCAGGTCGGTCACGTCGGGCTTTCGAAGGAAGTCGATGTGCAGACTCGTCGTGACGGCAAGGAGCACGGGGCCGATGTGGGCGAGGATGATCAGCCACGCCGCGTTGTCGGCGAGGGCCATCATGGTCGGCCCCGAGAGCGTGCCGCCCGGCCGGGTGTGGCGGGTCGATGTCGTCTGAGCCATGACGAGGGTGTCGCCCTCGAGCGACTCGATGACCGGCAGGTCGAAGTCGGGGAACGCGTCCACGACGATCTGCTGGAGCTCGTCGACGGTGAGCACAGTCACTTAGGCAACCTTTCGGTAGCGGTTCACGGCGAGGGGAGCGAGCACGAGCACGGCCCCGATGGCCCAGGCGAGCGCGATCCACGTCGATGCTCCGTGGGGGGAGCCGAGCATGAGGCCGCGCACCGCGACCGCGGTCTGGCTGATCGGTTGGTTGGTGGCAAAGGGCCGCAGCCATCCGGGCATGGAGGCCACCGGCACGAAGATCGCCGAAGCGAAGGCCAGAGGGAAGATCAGCGGGAAGGTCATTGCCTGGGCGGCTTCGGAGTTGGGGGCGCTCAGTCCGATGAAGGCGAAGCCCCACGACAAGCAGTACGCAAAGATGAGCATCAAGAGACAAGCCTGGAGATAAGGAACGACTCCACCGGTCGGGCGAAAGCCCACGAGAAAGCCCACGCCCGAGATGATGACGATGACAATGAGGTTGCGAAAGAGGTCCGAGACGGTTCTCCCGGCGAGCACCGCGAGTCTCGCCATGGGCAGGGCGCGGAACCGCTCGATGAGTCCCTTTTGGAGGTCTTCTGCGAGGCCGATGGCGGTACCGACGGAGCCGAACATCGTCGTCTGAACGAGGAGGCCTGGAATCAGGTAGTTCACGTAGGCGGTGCCGGGAATGAGAATCACACCGCTAAAGATGTAGCGAAACAGGATCACGAACATGATCGGCTGAATGATCATGAACACGATCGCGACGGGCGTGCGAAAGAGCGCCAAGAGATTGCGTCGTGCGATCGTGAGCACGTCGCTGAGGGCCCAGCGAAACGCGCCGTGCGTCGAGGCCGCTGACGGTAGCGCTGTCGCGCCTAAGGAAGTCGTTGTACTCGTCACGCGCGGGCCTTTCGCCTCGATCGCCGGCTGAACGTCTCGTCGCCGTCGGGCGAGACGTCTTCAGCCTTGTGGCCCGTGAGACTCAAGAACACGTCGTCAAGGCTCGGCTCGCGCAGCGCCAGCCCGCTCAACGTGATGCCCGCCCCGTCGATGCGTCGCAGCGCGTCCGCGGTAACGGCGGGTCCGTTGTCGACGGTCATCTCGAGTACAGAACCTTCGAGGTTGCTGGGCTTGGGAGAGAGGTCTTCAACGAGACTCTTCGCGCGCAGCGCGTCGCCCGTCGAGGGAAAGCTGAGCGAAAGTACCGTCGTGCCGAGCTGGGTCTTCAGTTGCGCCGACGTTCCTTCCGCAATGATCTTGCCGTGGTCGAGCACAACCAGCTGCTTGGCGAGGCGATCAGCTTCGTCGAGGTACTGCGTCGTGAGCAGCACCGTCGTGCCGACTTCGACGAGGTGCTCAATGATGCTCCAGAGATCTTGGCGGCTCTGGGGGTCGAGGCCGGTCGTCGGCTCGTCGAGGAAGAGGATGGGCGGATCGGCGACGAGCGCCGCCGCGAGGTCGAGTCGACGCCGCATGCCGCCCGAATAGGTCTTCGTGATCCGATTGGCCGCGTCGCTGAGGCCGAAGTCCTCGAGCAGCAGGCGCGACTTTGCCACGACGTAAGCCTTGTTGAGGTGGTTGAGCAGGCCCACCATCCGCAGGTTCTCGAATCCGGTCAGGTTTTCGTCAACGGTGGCGTTTTGTCCCGCGAGGCCGATGTGGTGACGTACCTGATTGGGGTGCTTAGCGACGTCAAAGCCTGCGACGATGGCGCGTCCACTCGTCGCAGAGAGAATTGTGGAAAGAATCCGCACCATCGTGGTCTTGCCCGAACCGTTGGGTCCAAGGAGACCGAAGACCTGACCGGTCGGGACGTGAAGGGTCACGTCGTCGAGTGCACGGAGCTCGCCGTTGTTGAAGGTGCGCACGATATTGAGGGCTTCGACGGCGTATTCGGGCATCGGGAGCAGTCTAGGTAATGGGTGTGTGACCCTCGACGCGAGACGAACGTCGAACCGGTACCTTCTTTCTATGGCCATATCGGAGAGCGAGATCGCGCAGGTGCGTGCGGCGACCGACATCGTGGCGCTCATTGGCGAAACGGTCGCTCTCAAGCGAACGGGCCAGCGCTGGACCGGGCTGTGCCCCTTTCACGGCGAAAAGACCCCGTCGTTCTCCGTCAACGCCGAAGAGGGGCGGTACTACTGCTTCGGGTGTCGCGTCTCGGGTGACCAGATCACCTGGGTCCGTGAAACCCAGCACCTTGACTTCATGGACGCCCTTCGTCAGCTGGCGGACCGCGCGGGCATTGAGCTCAAAGAGGACGCGAACGCGGGTCCGGCGCGAAAGGAACGCCAGGAGGCGATGGCCGCGATGGAAAAGGCCGTCGCGTGGTATCACGAACGGTTGTTGACATCACCCGATGCTCGTCCGGCGCGTGAGTACTTGCGCGCACGGGGCATCTCGGGCGATGTCGCTCGCCAGTTCCAGCTCGGTTGGGCACCCGACGAATGGGACGCCCTCACGCGGGCGCTCAAGCTCAACGAGAAGGTCCTCGCGGCGACGGGTCTCGGCTTTCTCAACAAGGCCGGCCGTCGCCAGGACTCCCTGCGCGGCCGCGTGATCTTTCCGATCTTCGATCCGGGTGGCAAAGCGATCGCGGTCGGGGGAAGGATTCTTCCTGGAAGGGATCAACCGCGATCCGACGCACACGTCGAACCGAAGTACAAGAACAGCCCTGAGACGCCAATCTACTTAAAGCGCCGTACGCTCTACGCCCTCAACTTCGCCAAGACCGACGTCATCAAGTCGGGCGAGATCATTGTCTGTGAGGGCTATACCGACGTGATCGCCTTCTTCACCGCCGGGATGCCGCGCGCGGTTGCGACCTGCGGCACCGCCCTCGGCGAAGAGCACTTTCGTCTCATGCGCAACTTCGCCAAGCGAATCGTGCTCGCCTATGACGCGGACGCCGCCGGCCAAAGCGCCGCTGCCTCGGTGTATCAGTGGGAGCGCCAGCACGAGGTTGACGTTGCGGTCGCAAGACTCCCTAAAGGCACCGACCCCGCCGAGCTGGCCCAGCGCGACCCTGAGGCGCTCCGACAGGCCATCACGAACGCCGTGCCATTCTTGCGCTTTCGGCTCGACCGCGTCTTTGAAGGAGCCAACCTCGCAACGGCTGAAGGCCGAGCACACGCGGCCGAAGCGGCGATGGACGTGCTGGCCGAACATCCGAGCGACCTCGTCCGCGATGGCTACATCGTCGAAGTGGCGGACCGTCTTCGAATAGACCTCCCGACAGTTCGAGCGCGGGTGGCCGATCTCGCGAAGCACCCGCGCGAGCGTGTCGTGCGAGAAGTCCCGAACGAGCCCGCGCCTGCGCGTCCGACACGGCCCGCGATGCCCCGACCCGGTCTTGAGGCGCTTCGACTCTTGGTGCACGGGCCCGACGCACTGCGTGAGCGGTTCATCCCGCAGTACTTCCTCAACGACGTGCAACGCGAGATATTCGAAGAGCTCAGCTCGAAAGCGCCCACGTCTCAGATGATCGATGAACTCGAGCGTCGTGGTCAAGAGGACGCCGCGCACGTGCTCGGCGCACTTGTCGTCGAAGAGCTCGACCACCACTATGGCGCTCAGGACATCAGTGCGGTCGTCGCGCAACTACTGCGGAGTGCCGTCAATGCAGAACTGAAGAACTTCGATCGCGACTTTCGCGAGGGGCGAGTCACGCCCGAGGTCGCGATGGCGACAACGCGTGACGTGAAAGAGCGGCTCGCACTGCTCGAAACAACCCAGGGCGACGAGGCGGAGCGCGACCTTCGCCGCTGGCTTCTCGAGCGTGCCTCGCTCATTTCATCGTGAGCAAAGGAACTCGCGGTTTCATTGGCGGAATGGAGATCTCCCCTCCGCTCGACGTTGAAGACGAACGTGCGCTCTACCCGATCATTCAGGCTGGGAGAATTGCCAACAAAGCGATCGCACTGAACGCGGAGACTGATCCGCAGCGCCGACTTCAGCTGCTTCGTGCTCGCCAGGAGGGTCAAGAGGCGGAGTCCACACTGCTGCGCGCGACCTTCGGCCTCGTGCGGGCGCGCGTCCTCGAACGTGGCTATCGCTTCTACAACGAAGATCTCGAGGCCGCTGGCGTTGAAGGGCTCGTGAACGCCTTGCAGCGTTTCGACCCCGACAAGGGCACGCGCTTTTCGACGTACGCGAACTACTGGATCACGAAGTTGGTGAATCAGACGGTTCAACAGCAGGCCGGTCTCAGCGACGCCGAGATGCGCCTCATCGTAAAGTTCCAACGACTCGAGCGAACCCACCCCGAGCACCACTACACAAAGCGCGATGTAGGAAGGGAGCTCGAGATCTCACAGGCGAAGGCGCAAGAGATCATGCAGCTCAGCCGCGAACTGCAGTCCCGTCGCTTTGCGTCGGTAGAACTGGAAGACGTAGCCGATCCGCGATCCTCGAGCAATCTCGACGACGCGCCGACGTGGGTTATCGACGAACTACGACGACTCACCGGGAGCGACTTCGACGCGTTCTGGCAGTACACCTTCAAGACTATGTCGATGGAGGAGCTCGCTCGCGCCTACGGGATCTCGCGACAGGGGATGGCCAAGCGCATCGAGCGATGCCGTCGCGCCGTCCGCGAAAGTC
Source organism: Acidimicrobiales bacterium (assembly GCA_049581565.1). Classification (GTDB taxonomy): domain Bacteria; phylum Actinomycetota; class Acidimicrobiia; order Acidimicrobiales; family RAAP-2; genus RAAP-2. The sequence goes on along the minus strand of JBAUSF010000084.1, from coordinate 6,316 downwards.
CAGAAGCCGAGCGTTTGCAGCGCTGGTTCGCCCAACAGTGACGGGCGTTTCGGGTGATATCGTAACTAGGCTTCGGTATTCAATCCCAGATAGCTCAATTGGCAGAGCAAGCGACTGTTAATCGCTAGGTTGCAGGTTCGAGTCCTGCTCTGGGAGCCATTTCCGTGTGCCATCTCGGGTGATCCGTGTCAGTTCGATAACGGATGATCTGTTACTAGTAACGCCTGATGTGAGACACGGTAACGGCTGACAGGTTCGCTAACGTGACGATCCCGGCGGAAAAGAGGAGGCCAACAATGGAACCTCGAAAGTTCGACGACGACGTCCGAAGGGTCTTGATGAACATCCCATCAGGCGTGGTTATGACGTACGGCGAAGTCGCAGTGGAGTCGGGTTACCCAGGAGCATCGCGAGCCGTTGGCCACCTTTTGGCTCGCGGAGACAACGAACTCCCGTGGTGGCGGGTGGTTACAGCCAGTGGTCGACTGGTGCCAGGGAACGAACGCGAGCATGAGAAACGCCTTGAAGCCGAGGGCGTCCGCGTGCTCAATGGTCGCGTTGCAATGAGTGCGCGAGGAATCGTCCACAAGAGACACCGCGGAACTGGCTGACCGATCATCGAGCGGTGTCGAGCTCACGGCGCAAGCACGAAACGCGGGCGAAGTTACTCAGGGAAGAGCTCCAGTCCGAACGCCATTAAGTGCAACGGATGGTCGGCGCCGGGGTTCTCATCGATCCATTCGTCCAGTTCCGGAGATCGAACAAATCCGAGTTGTTCGTATATATGGTGCGCGGCGGTCATCACTGGCGTCGAGTGCAAGATGAGTCGTTGTCGGCCGTCCGCCCGCGCTCGCTGCACGCACGCTTCGGCTAGAGCGCGGCCAACTCCGGCACCCTGGTAATGAGGATCGACTGCCAACATGCGGATTCCGGCCGCGTTTGCATCAGAGAACTCGCTCATCACCCGGTCAGACCCGGGAACGTAGGTGACTCCACCTAGAACTGAATTGTCCTCGCCGAGCGCGACGTAGACCTCGCTGTCCTCTGCACGGCGAGCGACGTCAACCAATTGCGCTTCGTACGGCCCGAGTGGGCCACCGCCAAAAAGCTGCCGATACGCGCTGACGGTGATGCGACTGAGCGCAGCGTACTCTTCGGGCCGGACTCGTCGTATCTCCATAGCCTTGGAATACTACGGTGCAGAACGTGAGGTAATGCAAGACTTGAGCAGTTTTGCCGTCATCACTCCCTGCTACGTTTTGTACGCCGTCAAGTGGAATCGGAGTGGAAGCGGCAAACACTCTCCTCAAAGGGCCGTAGCTCAGTGGTTAGAGCAGGGGACTCATAATCCCTCGGTCGTGGGTTCGATCCCCACCGGCCCTACCGATAATGGAGATTGGTTCGGACGAGTACCGACTCCGCGTGATGAAGACTGAATATGAGACGCATCTTGGATCAGCGAATTCGCTGGATCCTCGCGTTTGTATCACTCAAGCTGAAATGATCGGGGTCGAACACTCCTCCGAACCATTCAACCATCTCGTGGCGCTCAGGATGTGAGACGTCGGCCATGGTCTCTACAAAGTCCGCAAAGCCTGACGTACCGCCGCAGTCTTCGGGCGGGCAGGCTCTCGCGCCGTCGAGACAGATCGCCTGAAGCAAAGGAGCGTCCACCTCGCTGATCGACTCGACCTCGATGTCGTGGACCCAATTATCACCGAGATCGTATTCATAGATGAAGTGATCGTCATCGTCGAGCAACAGGTGTATTCGGATCCCGTACTCGTCGAGGTCCGCATCTTCTTCATCCCATTCGTCGGGCTCTGGGACGCCGTAGCGCTTTCCATAGATCTCGAATGTGTGCAGGTGACGGTCCAGCCAACCCATCGCAGCCTGAATGACCAAATGAAGCTTGTCGAGCGGCATCGCACCTGGCACCAGCACGCGGCGCCAAACAATCGGGTCAGTGTTGCGCAGCGAGATCTTTAATTGCAGGACGATCTTTCCAGAGGGCTCGCGGACCTTTGCACTCACCCCACCAGATAAGAGTTCACCGCGCATCCGGATTTGGCGAATTCTGCGTTGCGCGATGGGCCGAAATAGGGCGAGTTGCTCAAAATGAATTGAGCAATCAAATTGTCACATGTTGCATGTAATCTGAAAGTTATGAGCCGAGTCCGAGGGTTACTTCACGAGAACCGTGAAAGCATTGACGCATTGGTGCGCAAGCATCGTGGCATATCTGTCTCTGTCTTTGGGTCGGTCGCGCGCGGTGATGAGACTGAGAATAGTGACATTGACTTCTTGGTCCAATTCGAGACGGGAAGCTCGTTATTTGATCTCTTGCATCTTCAAAATGATCTTCAGGCACTCTTGGGTCGAAGTGTCGACGTCGTGTCTGTTGGGGGTCTCAAGGATCGCGATGACCAAATTCGGCGCGAGGCTGTGTCAATTTGAGTCGAGGTGACAACCTACGTCTCCTGGACATTCTTGACGCGGCGAATGAGATCGCCGCGATTGTGGCATCTGGAAGAGACGCGTTCTTGAACAATGCAGTGTCTCAGCCAGCCGTTGAGCGGCTACTCGAGATCATCGGCGAAGCCGCTAACCTAGTTTCCGAGGACGTCAAAGACTCATTTTCCCAGGTGGAATGGCGCGACATAACCAACCTAAGAATCCTTCTCGCCCATCATTATTTTCGGGTTGACGTGGAACAGGTCTGGGTCATAGCTTCCCAGTCCGTGCCTGAACTGGTCGTTCAGCTGCAATCGAACTAGGACGACGTACGAAGAGGGAGCGGAACGAAGGAAGCCCTTCGAGCCACGTCGCACCTCAGATTGCTACTCCCTTGCTACTCCAACGTTCGGACGCAGCGGACACTCGTGAACATCAGTGGAATCTCGCCACGACGCGAAAGCACCCTATGGACTGGAGTGAACTCGAAAGACGAATGGCACCCCACTCATAATCCCTCGGTCGTGGGTTCGATCCCCACCGGCCCTACTTCGTGTCATTTCCCGTAGTGAAAGCGCGCCTGAAGGACGACGATGTCGCCTCCGTCGACCAGATACACCAACCTGTGCTCCTCGTCGATCCGGCGCGACCAACAACCCGACAGTACGTGTCTTAGCCTGCATCCACCGTTGGGGTAGCGAACTAAGGGTCTGGGAATACGCGAAAAAGGTGTCCCCATCAGGTAGAATTGGAGTTGCTTAGACCGCAATTCCACCTGAAATGAAGGACACCTTTTCGATGACAACTCTACACAGCCCCTCTCGCCTGTCGGTGGCATTCGACGACGACCATTCCGTCGCGAACGCGGGGCTCGCGTTGGCGGGTCTGCTCAGCGAAAAGCTCGGCCTTCAACAACTGGCCGAGGAGACGATCGACATCGCCCCGTTCCCCGGCAGGCGCGTGGCGACCCTGGTGCACGCATTGGTGGCGGGGGCCACCTGCATCGACGACGCCGATGTCCTGCGCTCGGGTGCCACCTCGTCGGTGCTCGCTCATCGGGTGATGGCGCCCTCGACGCTGGGCACTTTCCTGCGACGATTCACGTTCGGTCACGTCCGTCAACTGGACCGGGTCTCCGAGATACTCATGGCGCGCGCCTGGTCCCTCGGGGCTGGTCCAGGCGACGAGCCCATGACCATCGACGTCGACTCGACAATCTGTGAGGTCCACGGCGACCAGAAGGAGGGCGCCTCCTACGGCTACACCAAGGTCCTGGGTTATCACCCGCTGCTCGCCACGCGCGCCGAGACCGGCGAGACCCTGCACGTGCGCTTTCGCAAAGGTTCTTCGAACACCCAGCGCGGAGCCCAGCGCTTCGTGCGCGAGGTGGTCGGACGGTGTCGCCGCGCCGGAGCAAAGGGAGCGTTGACGCTGCGCTGTGACTCGGGCTTCTTCTCCAAATACGTCGTGCAGGCCTGTCGTGACCACGACGTGCGCTACTCGATCACCGCACGTCAAACACCAGCGATCACAAGGGCCATCGAGCAGATCACCGAGGACGCCTGGACACCCATTGACTACACGCTGAACGGCGAGGCCTGGGTTGGCGAGTCCACCTATGGCGACGGACACCGTCTTGTAGTTCGACGCACCAAGTTGCACGACCCCCGGCCCACCTTGTTCCCCACCTACCGCTACCACGCCTTCGTCACCGACCGCAAAGGTGACGCGGTGACGCTCGACGCCGACCACCGTCGTCACGCCGTCGTGGAGTTGGCTATTCGTGACCTCAAAGAAGGATCGGGACTCGAACACTGTCCCTCGGGCGACTTCAACGCGAACGCTGCTTGGGCCGTACTCGCTTCAATCGCTCACAACCTGGTGCGCTGGGTCGGATCTCTCGGACTCGAGCTCAAGGGACCGCTCGTCGCCAAGACCATCCGTCGCAAGTTCATCGCGCTGCCCGGTCGACTCACCGACTCCGGACGACGACGCCACCTTCACTTGCCAACACACTGGCCCTGGGCCACGCAGTGGAGCGAGTGCTTCGCGCGGCTCGTCAAACTACAGACCTAACCGCTTCGGCTTCGAGGTCGCCCGCGGCACGCCCGGCAACTTCCAACGCGAACAAGTTACACACTTCACCAAGAGAGGGACTCGACGCGTCCATCACTCAGATGATCGACGAGCGTGCCACCGAAGATGTTCCAGTCACGGAATCTTGGCCAATTCGACGCCTCGCATCACCGCCGCGGTGGATTGAGGTTAAGTCCTTCGATCGTCAGCATGACGAGCTCAGTGATACCTGAAAATCCTGTGGAACGGACATTCAAGATTGTTCGTCATCCTGCCGACGGTCTCGCGTTTGCGATGGCAATCGCTGACCAGTACGGACTTACGTATCAGCAACTACGAAGGCGGCTCGCTCGATGAAGGCACACCTCTTGTACCGTGACATGGACTTCTCACTAAAAGAGCCGTTGCCACACAATGCCGAACAGTTAGAGCACGACCTCGATCTCGAGACGCTTTATCTATCCATGGCGGCCGGAGACGGCCGGGTTCACGACGTCTGCAGGGCGGCCCTGATGAATGGTCTCAGTGACTACGAGGCGATCGAGTATCGCCAGCACGTGCTCAGCGACTGTCTTGCGAACCATGACACAATACGAGCAATCTACGCATTGACCGGTGACGCGTTGCAGGAAGAACGAAAGTTCTTCTGGCTGACCACCCGGAATTCTCCTTCCGGAATGATGTCGCAATCTCCGCGAGTGATCGGCATGTACGTTGAGTATTTGAAGCGACTACGCGCGTTGGTTGACGAGCATTCGGGCGAATTCGTCTCCGAGGGATGGTCCACTTTGTTTGCGGTGCTCAAAAGAGACCTGTCAGACGATTATTTCGCCTTAATCGACAAACACTTGAAACTGCTGAAATTCAAGGATGGGACGTTAATCAGTGCTGGCCTCAGCTTTGGCAACTCTGGAACAAATTATGTGCTCCGCGATCCCAGCAACGCCAAGCAGACGATTAGAGAGCTTTTGCACGTTGGCGGGCGCAAGTCCTATTCATTCGAAATCCCGCCTCGCGACGAAGCCGGTGCGAAGGCGCTATCGGATCTCATGGGACGAGGCGTCAATTCAGCCGCAAATTCCCTGACCCAGGCTGCTGATCACCTCGCCAGCTTTTTCGTCATGCTTCGCACAGAACTCGCCTTCTATATCGGCTGCTTGAATCTCAGCGATTCATTGAGCCTGAAAGGTGAGCCCACCTGCGTGCCCGTCGCTCGATCTTGGTCTCCGGCTCGGCTCAGTTTCTCCGGTCTGTATGACGTATGTCTGTCACTCCGGAACACACAGCGCGTGGTGGGCAACGACGTTGTGGCAGACGACAAGACTCTGACAATCATTACGGGCGCCAACTCCGGGGGTAAGTCAACATTCTTGAGGAGTGTCGGAGTCGCGCAATTGATGATGCGAGCAGGCATGTTCGTGGCTGCCCAGTCTCTTGAAGCCAGCACGTGCAATCAGATCTTCACTCACTTTGTCCGAGAAGAAGATTCATCGATGAAGAGCGGCAAGCTCGACGAAGAGCTTTCACGCATGAGCACCATCGCAGATGAGGTCACGCCGGGAAGCATGGTCCTCTTCAATGAATCATTTTCTGCGACGAACGAGCGCGAAGGGTCCGAAATCGCACGACAGGTATTGCAGGCACTTCTTGAATCCGATGTTCGGGTCTTCGTGGTGACGCATCTGTTTGAGTTGGCGCAATACTTCTATCTCCACTCTGAGCCGTCGACGTCATTCCTGCGGGCGGGACGCGAAACGGACTCGGCGCGCACTTACAAATTGCATGA
>JBAUSF010000083.1:0-5407 GCA_049581565.1 Acidimicrobiales bacterium | reverse complement strand
GAACTGTCGAGTGATACCGAACTCGCCCACGACTCGTCGACCAACGCCCTCATTTCGTACTACCGGTCATTCAAGAAAGAGGGCACGTCATGACGACTTCTCAGCCCATGCAGCTCGGCATGGTTGGCCTCGGACGGATGGGGTCGAACATCGTGCGCCGACTCGTGAACGACGGGCACCGCTGCGTCGTCTACGACGTCAACCCCGACGCCGTCCGCTCGCTCGAGGGCGACAGCGTCACGCCGTCATCGTCGCTCGAAGAGTTCGTCGGCGAGCTCGAACAGCCTCGGGTGATCTGGCTCATGCTTCCCGCCGCGATCACCCAGCACACGCTCGACCAACTGGCGACGCTCGTCGAACCCGACGACGTCATCATCGACGGAGGGAACTCCTACTACCAAGACGACGTCGACCGGGCTCGGGCCCTTGCCGAGCGCGGCGTGCACTACGTCGACTGCGGCACGAGCGGAGGCGTCTGGGGTCTCGAGCGGGGCTACAGCCTCATGATCGGCGGCGAGGAGGACGTCGTCACCCGCCTCGATCCCATCTTCAAGACCATCGCCCCCGGCAACGACGGCTCCTCGCCCACCCCCGGTCGCCCGGCGGGCGACACCGCCGCCGAGGGGTACCTGCGCTGTGGCCCAAACGGCGCCGGCCACTTCGTGAAGATGGTCCACAACGGCATCGAGTACGGCATGATGGCGGCGATCGCCGAGGGCCTCAGCATCCTTCAGCACGCGAACGTCGGCACGAAGGCCGTCACCGCCGACGCGGAGACCTCCCCCGTGAAAGACCCCGAGTACTACTCATACCACTTCAAGCTCGACGACGTCGCCGAGGTCTGGCGCCACGGATCGGTGATCAGCTCCTGGCTCGTTGATCTCACCGCCGACGCCCTCACGAAGTCACCCGACCTCGCCGAATTCTCCGGACGGGTTTCGGACTCCGGAGAAGGGCGCTGGACCGTCGAGGCGGCCATCAACGAATCCGTGCCCGCACCCGTCATCAGCGCCGCTCTCTGGCAGCGCTACGAGTCGCGGGGCGAGGGTGAGTTCACGGCAAAGGTGCTCTCGGCGATGCGCGCGGGATTTGGGGGTCACGTGGAGAAGTCTTCGTAGTGGAACACGAGCTGCGTGTCTTTGACGACGCAGACGCGCTCGCCCGGGCGGCGGCGGAGTTCGTCGCCGCGCGAGCGCTGCTCATCGAGTCGCGCAAGGAGCCCTTCAGCTTGGCGCTGAGTGGCGGGAGGACGCCCTGGCTCATGATCGATCAGCTCGCCCGCGACAAGGTCCAGTGGGATCACACGCACATCTTCCAGGTCGACGAGCGTGTCGTGCCGATCGATAACGATCTTCGCAACCTCAAGAGCTTGAGGGCGAGCCTCGCGGGCACCGGGGCGCTCATCGACCCGATGCCCGTTGAGCGCCTCGACCTCGCCCGAGCCTGCCGCGACTACGCGGCAGCCCTTCCCGAGCACTTCGATCTCATCCACCTTGGCCTCGGGCCCGACGGGCACTGCGCGTCGCTCGTCCCCGGTGATCCCGTGCTCAAGGTCACCGACCGGCTCGTCGCCATCAGCGGGCCCTACCAGGGGACAATGCGGATGACCTTCACGTACCCCGCCCTCGCGCGCGGCGAGCAGCTACTCTGGCTCGTGAGCGGCGCGGACAAGCGCGACGCGCTCGAACGCCTCCTCGCGGGCGACCGATCCATCCCCGCCAGCCGCGTCGACGCCGGCGCGTCGCTCATCATGGCCGACCGCAATGCGATAGGTGTGAACGAATCCGCCGAACAGTCAAAGGAATCCAGCCAGTGACCCCAATCGCCATCAGCGCCCGTCCGAAGCCCGACAACCACGTCATCGTCATCTTCGGCATCACCGGCGACCTCGCGAGACGAAAGATCCTCCCCGGTCTCTACCACCTCGCCGTCGCCGGTCTCCTGCCCGACCGTTACCGCATCATCGGCTGCGCTCGTCCTGCGCACCATATGAGCGACGATGAGTTTCGCGCGTACGCCTTTGACGCCATCACCGAATTCGCCTCTGACTCGCCGATCGGTCCGGATTGGGAGAACTTCGCGAGCCAGCTCTCCTTTGCGATTGATCCCGACGACGGTCCGCGCGGACTCGTCACGGCCGTTGGTGAGGCGGAGAAGTCCATCGGCGGGGCCGTGCGTCGCGTGTTCCACCTGGCCATTCCCCCCGACGCGATGCACGACATCATTCATCGCCTCGGCGCGAAGGGACTCAACGAGAACGCCCGGATCATCTGTGAGAAGCCCTTCGGTACCGACCTCGACTCGGCGAGAAAGCTCAACGCCGAGATCGATGAGTACTTCGACGAGTCCCAGGTCTTTCGCATCGACCATTTTCTCGGCAAGGAGTCGATCGACAACATCCTCGCCCTGCGTTTCGCCAACGAGCTCTTCGAGCCGCTCAGGCGCCGCAACCACGTGCGCTTCGTCCAGATCGACGTGCCCGAGACGCTCTCCATTGAAGGTCGCGGGCAGTTCTACGAAGGTACCGGCGCCTTTCGCGACATGGTCGTTACCCACCTCTTCCAGGTGCTCGGCATCATCGCCATGGAGCAGCCAACGTCACTCACGGCCAAGCCGCTACGCAACGAGATCAACAAGGTCTTTGAGTCCCTTCGGGTGCTCGATCCCATCACGGTCCTGCGCGGACAGTACGAGGGCTACTTGGACGAACCGGGTGTCGCGCCCGACTCCGACACCGAGACGTTCGTGGCCCTTCGCGCGTGGGTGGACAACTCTCGCTGGATGGGCGTGCCGTTCTATCTGCGCACCGGCAAGTGCCTCGCCGAGAGCCGTCAGATCATCACGATCGGACTGCGCGAGCCGGTGATGGAGATCTTCCCGGACCAGAAGAGCGGTCAGCACCCCGACGGCAATCGCCTCATCATCGACTTCAAAGATCCCGGGTCCATCCACGCCTACTTCCTCGCGAAAGAGCCCGGGCCCGAGATGACCCTCGGCCAAGCGCGGATGCACTTCCACTATCGCGACTCGTTCCAGGAGAAGAACAACCTCGAGGCCTACGAGCGCCTGCTGCTCGAGGTGATGCTCGGGAACCAGGCGCTGTTCACTCGCTCCGACGGCATCGAGCGCCTCTGGGAGGTGGCCGCTCCCGTCCTCGAGCGACCCTCGCCGATCGAAACCTACGCGAAGGGATCCTGGGGTCCGCCGTCGGTCGACAACGTGGTGAAGCCCGACCGCTGGACGCTCCCCCAGTGAGCGTCACTCCCATCAAGCTCCTCATCAGCGACGTCGACGGCACGCTCGTCACGAAGGACAAGCAGCTCACCGAAGAGGCCGTTCGTGCGCGCAAGCGTCTCGCCGACGAGGGCATCCTCTTTACGATCACGAGCAGCCGGCCGCCTCGAGGGCTTTCGATGTACATCGACCCGCTCGACATCGCGGTGCCCCTCGGGGCGTTCAACGGCGGCCTGATGATCGATCGCGAGGTCAAGCCACTGCACGAGATCTCCATCGAGGAGTCAGCCGTGAGCGCGATCATCGGAACGCTCTCGAAGAACGACCTCTCCATCTGGGTCTACCAAGGAACTGACTGGTTCGTCCTCGACCTCGACGGCCCCCACGTCGCCCAGGAGTCTCGGGTCGTCCAGTTCGCGCCAATCAAAGTCGACAGCTTCGACGGCCTGCAACGCGACGTCATCAAGATCGTCGGCGTGAGCGATGACCCCGACGCGGTCGCTCGCGCCCAACAGGCGCTCGGCGTCTATGAGATATCGGCAACTACATCCCAGACCTACTACCTCGACATCACCGACTGGCGGGCGAACAAGGGCTCGGTCGTCGACTTTCTTTCGAACTATCTCTCGATCGAGCGCACCGAAATCGCCACCATAGGCGATATGACCAACGACGTGGCGATGTTCGGCCGCTCGGGGATCAGTGTGGCGATGGGCAACGCCACCGACGAGGTGAAGTCAAGGGCCACCCACGTCACGAAGTCCAACAACGACAACGGGTTCGCGTACGCGATCGAGCACTTTATCCTCGGCGAGAATCCGTAGTCGACCGCCTGACCGGGGTCGCGAGTCGACCCCGGTCACGGTCGCTTAGTGGAGGCTGTACCTGAGCGAGGTGCGCTCGCCGTTTGCCAGGATGATGGTCATGACCTTCACCCCGGGCTTCGCGCTACCGGTGACGGTAATGGAGATCGTGAGGGACCTCCCCGAGTCGCGGCTCACCAGTGCGGTGAAGCCGGGAATGTTGCTGATGACCTTCGGGCGACCGGAGAAGTTGTAGCCGGTCACCGTCACCGTTGACTTGTGACCCCGCTTCACGGTTCCGCTCAGCCTGACCGCCTTCGGCGCTGAGGTGATCGTCACTGTCGTGGCGGCGGACGTCGCCGGCGCGTACGGCGTGACTGCGGCTTTGATTGCGGTGACGAGGCAGGTGCCTGCGGTCCTAGCCGTTAGCGCTCCGTTCGTGATGAGGCAATCGGTTGCCGTCCCGTTCGTGACGCTAAAGGTGACCGCACCGGTTCCCGAACCGCCGCTTGAGGTGAGCGTTAGCGATGCGTCTTTGTAGCCGGTAAGCGACGTAACTGTAAGTGGAGTTTGGGCTTCGCCAACGGTCACCGTTGCCGTTGCCGTGGTGAGATTCCTCGACGCGTCGGTAGCCGTGAGCACGCAGCTACCCGTCGTCGTAAAGGTGACGTCTGTAAAGGTCGCAACACCCGCGACCGCGGCGACCGAGTCGACGCCGCCAAGGGTACAGGGAGAACTGATGGTGATCGTGTCGTTGGTCCCAGTGCCCGTCAATTCGGTGTTGTTGTTGACGTCTTCAACAGCGACCTTAAAGGTCGTCAGCGCGGTACTCGTGGTCAACTCCGTTGCGGGGGGCGTGACCGTGTAGGTCACGTGCGTCGGAGTTCCGGCCGTCACCGTGATTATTCCACTCGTCCCTGTATACGCTGTCTCTCCGGCGGTGGTGTCTTCTGCAATTAGCGTGCAACTTCCGACGCTGTTGATCGTAAGAGCACTAAATGTTGCAACACCACCGCTTTCCGTAGCCGAGTCCGACCCGCCCAAGGTGCATGAAGAGACGATCAGTAAGTTGTCAGAGTCGGCCGTGATCACGTTCCCGTATGTGTCCTCGGTCGCCACCTTGAATGCGGCGAGGATCGTATTTGCTGGCGTGGTCGTCGGCGGTGCAACGGTGAATCCGAGTTTCGCCGGCCCAGCAGGTGTCACTACGATCGTACCGCTCGTCACTCCGGAGCCCCCAGCCGTGGTGTCCTTTGCGGTAATTGTGCACGACGTACCCGTGTCAATGATGACGTTGCTGAAGGGAACTGGACTCGCGGCAGTGCTTGTCAGTGTTCCTGCCAACGTGCAGTTCGAAGTAATCGTTATGG
>JBAUSF010000082.1:0-1836 GCA_049581565.1 Acidimicrobiales bacterium | reverse complement strand
GTTCATCGATGCGCGCGTCGATGTTTTGGGAATTGTCGGTTGTCGGACGGCTATCCAGGCAGTTATCGACGTTGGTTGCGTAATTCGGCGTGAAGGCGCATGCCGTTGCCTGCTTTGACGTGTAGGCCGTTGCCAGCGCCGCCACTTTGGAGTCGATCAGTCCTGAAGGTATGACATTGCAGGGCTTTCCGCCCGACTGTTGCACACCGTAACCCACTGTCCCGTACGTCGCGGTGGGATTGAGCAACGGCTCCGGAGTGGGAGCCACGCCGGCTAAGCCAATTGTGTTCGGCACGCATGTGAACGGAACGGCGGAGTTGGCGCCCGACTCTGCGAACGGGTTGTAGAGCTGATTCGGCGTAATTCCGGTCTTCGTGCTATTCACCGTTCCAATCAGTTCCGGAGTCACCGCGCCGCTGAAGTCCCCGCCCAGTTCCTGAGAGGTCGGGTCGATGACCAAAGAATTGCTCGGCTTTGAGTAGCGCCAGCCTTCGTACGCGCCGTAGAAGAACGTTTTGTTCTTGATGATTGGTCCGCCGAAGGTTCCGCCGAATTCATTCTGCGAATAGCCCAGCGGTGACACGGGAGTGGTCGAAAGGGTCGAAGCGGCCTGAGCGGAAGTAATCGTGCCTGCGGTGACTTCGCCGGCGAGCTTGCTGGCAAGTGAGGCGCACTGGGCCGCGTTGCAAAATCCGGTAAACGGGTTTCGGGCGTCGAAGATCTGGCTCCTTGCATACTCCCAAGCTGAACCATGAAAGTTGTTCGTGCCACCCTTTGTTGCTAGATTCACCACTCCGCCCAGCACTCCTCCGTACTCGGCGTCGCTGTTGTGCGACTGGATCTTGAATTCGTCGATCGTGTCTTCGATCGGCAGGTAGGCATAGGCCGAGATTCTGAAATCGCTGTTGATAATGCCGTCCAGAAAATACTCGGTCGATCGGTTCACCTGGCCGTTAATCGAGACTTTGTACGTAACCGTGCCGGGTATCCCCATCATCGAGCCGTCGCTAGAACCCACACCCGACGATTGTGCCGTGGAAATCGGAGTCACGCCAGGCTGGTCGATCTCCGTCTCCGTAAAATTGCGCCCGTTCATAGGTAGCGCCGCCACCATCTGTGGATCGATCGTGGTGCCCAATTCCGCAGAAGAACTCTGGATCTGCACCGCCTGGCCAGTGATCGTAACCGTCTCCTGCGCAGAGCCGACCTGCATCGTCAGCTTTTCCGTCAGAATCTGGTTTACATCCAAAGTGAGCGCAGGCAGCGTGATGGTCTTGAATCCGGGTTTCTCCGCGGTCAAAACATATCTGCCGGGCAGAAGGTTGATGATTGTAAAAGTGCCGTCCTCGTTCGTTGCTATCTCACTCGTGATGTTCGTGTCCCGGTTGGTTACTTTCACCAAAGCTGCAGGAATCGTTTTACCCTGATCGTCCAGCACGACGCCGTTCACTTCGGCCGTCGGCGCTTGTGCGAACAGGCATGAACTGACAAACAGAAACACCGCGACGAGCAGTACGACTGATTCTCTCTTAAACAGCATCGGCCTCTCCTTAGCTTCACAAGTGCGGATCGCAACGTGGAACCAACTCGACGGGTTCTGGGGAGCGTCGAGATTCACAGCACGACAAAGGGGCCCCACTCGGATCTTGCTTATTCCCCAACAGCGATTGATGGAAGAATCCGCATTGAGTTCGGGACCTTCGTCAACGTTTACGTTTACGTTGGCAATGGCGACCACGTTACAGGAAACGAAATTCCACTGTCAAGCGAAAAGTCAAAACACTATGGGCGACCCAAGCCGCGCTTGCCGTTTGGCTTATTGGAATTTACCCATCC
>JBAUSF010000081.1:0-5472 GCA_049581565.1 Acidimicrobiales bacterium | reverse complement strand
CGCCTACACGGGCTACATCCCCGTTGGTCGAAAGATGGCTGGTCACTACCGCGTTGACCACAAGGCTGGTATCTACGGCACCGACAAGTCGAACGGCACGAACATGTGCGAGAACTACTTCGCGCAGTTGAAGCGCGGGCTGAAGGGCACGCACATTCACGTCGACCCCAAGCACCTTCACCGTTACTTGGGTGAGTTCGACTACCGCTACAGCACGTGTGACATGAACGACACTGAGCGCATGGCCGACCTCGCTACTCGTGTGGCGGGACGGCTGACCTACAAAGTCGTTACGGCTGCTTAGGTTCTTTCGCTTCGCGGGATTCTTGCTCGTCCTCGTCGGCGAGCAAGCGCCGTAAGACCTCTTCCGGGTCCTCTCCGTAGAGAGAGAATCGCTCGTCCAAATCAGGCTTTGGCTTGCGTTCCATTGCCAAATTCTACCCCCGTGCAAAAGGCGCATGACCCGTGTACAGTTCGGCAAATCTGAAATCTTGGAGGAAAGCGTGACGAAATACAAGGTCATTGTCGAGTTTGATCTGAACGAGGAGGCTGGCACCAACGAGTTCCACATTGAAGCGAACGCTGTGATTCCGGCGCCAGATTGGATCTCGTTTGAGGAGGGTGCATATGGACGAACAACGGACGTAATCGCAGCCTTCCCCACTCGCCGAGTCATCGCCGTTGTTCCCGACGAATAGGAACGGACATAGGTCGCCTCAGGACAATGCGGCGAAACCATCCGGGCCAGGTTTCTCTACCAGTGACCAGGTAGGCCCTAATTCTCATAGTTCACCCCCTCTCGGGGTGAACTGGTTTTTGTCAGCGCACACAGCGCCGTGCATTTTCGGAGGATCCTGCCGACCGAAAAGTGCCGCATATCGAGGCTTTGCCCGCGACTCTGCACGACGGCGAGAGGAGCGACCGGCGTTGAACTCGGGTATCAGTCGACGAGCGCCTGGTAGACGAGCTGCTGCATCTCCCGGCGGATCGGATAGGTCCCCGTCGGCAGCAGCTGGGTGTAGAACGCAACCGTGAGATCCTCGAGCGGATCTACCCAGAAGATCGTCGAGGCGGCGCCACCCCAGCCAAAGGATCCCTCGGTGACGAGCGACTTGTTCTTCCTCGGGTCGGTAACGACGAACATCGACAAGCCAAATCCGCGTCCCGCGCCGTCGACTTCGCTGTACGAGTCGATGGCCAGCTCGGCGAGCTCGGCGTCGTGGGGCAGGTGATTCTCAGTCATGAACTCAATCGTTCGGCTCGACAGCAGGCGCACCCCGTCGAGCTCGCCGCCGCGCAGCATCATCGACATGAATCGTTCGTAGTCGTAGGCCGTCGAGAGCAGTCCGCCGCCGCCCGCGAGGAAGCGCGGTGGGTGGAGCACGGTCTTCGCGAGCTCCTCAAACGGGTGGGACTCGCCGTGATAGGGCACGTAGAGCATGGCGAGTCGCTCTTCCTTTTCTGGCGGGCACCACCACTGCGTGTCGTCCATCCCCAGCGGATCGAAGATCTGCTCCTTCATGAAGACGTCGAGGGGCTGGCCGCTCCAGATCTCGATCAGTCGGCCGAGGACGTCAATGGCGACCGAGTAGTTGAAGTGCGTACCGGGCTCGAAGAGAAGCGGCGCCGAGGCCCAGTCGTCGACACCTTTGGCGAGGTCGGCTCCGGGAGCGTAACCGAAGTCGTACCCGCGCTCGCGGTAGATCGCGTCAACGGGATGACGGCGCTGAAAGCCGTAGGTGAGCCCACTCGTGTGCGTGAGGAGGTGGTGCACGAGGATCGGGTTCGTCGCCGGCGCGGTCTCGGGCGACGCCACCGTTCCCCCGACCCAGACCCGCGGTTCTCTCAGCGACTCGATCCATCGCCCCACCTCGTCGTTCAGGTCGAAGCGACCCTCTTCGTAGAGCATCATGGCGGCGATCGCGGTCAGTGGCTTCGTCATGGAATAGATGCGCCAGATCGTGTCGTCAGAGACCTCGATGCCCCGTTCACGATCGCGGTGCCCGCCCTTGTCGCTCCAGACGAGCTGACCTCCGCGTGACACCGTGGCGAGCCAACTGGGCAAGCGTCGATCATCCACGTAGGCGTCAAAGTGCGACGAGATGCGCGCGAGGCGCGCCGAGGAAAGTCCGTACGACTCCGGTTCGACGTCCACGATCAGCTTCGACACGTTCCTCCTCTCCTCGACACTACGAGAGCCGTCGTTACATCGGGTGCTCGAGGTGGCGCCGCAGGGCGTCGAGGGCGCTGATCGCAGCGTACGAGCGAACGCGCGGCCGGTCGCCGGGCAGGTGAAGGGCGATGCTCGTCGCCCCACCGCCGGGGTCGAGACCGACGAAGACCGTGCCCGGCGCCTCGCCGTCTTGTTGTTCGGGTCCGGCGACGCCGGTCACGCTCAGGCCCAGGTCTGATCCGAGGAGCTTTCGCACGCCGCTCGCCATGGCTTCGGCGGCGGACGCACTCACGACCGGCCCCTCGGGCACACCGAGCAGATCGAACTTCACCTGGCTGGCGTAGCTCACGAGACCCCCACGAAACCAGGCTGACGCCCCCGGGACGTTGACGAGTCGACTGGCGATGAGGCCACCCGTGAGCGACTCGGCGACCGCGAGGGTGAGCCCTTCTTCGCGAAGCAGCCCCCCAACGACCTCTTCCATCGACTCGTCGTCCACACTGAAGATGACGTCCCCGAGGCGTCCTTCAATCAGCGCGCGCACCTGGCGCTCTTCGTCCATGAGAAGCGCCGTCGCGCCCTCGTCGTTCTCACCGCGAGCCGTGAGCCGAACCTTGATGCCTTCGATCCCTGACGCGAGAAACGCGATGGTGACGTGTCCGGTTCCCTCGAGTGCGTCGAACCGCTCCGCGACCGACTCGGCGAGGGCTGATTCACTCGATCCCCAGGTGCGCAGCACCTTGCTCTTGATGACCGAGGTCTCGCCCGCGAGGCGCTGGCGTTCCACCAAGTCGGGCAGAATCGCGCGCTCGAACATCTCGCTCATCTCGTAGGGCACGCCGGGCACGGCGTAGATGACCTTCTGTCCGAGCGAGCAGATCAGGCCCGGCGCGGTTCCGCGCGTCTGGGGGATGATCGTCGCGCCACGAGGCACGTCGGCTTGGAGGAGGTTGTTGTCGGTCATCGCGCGACCGCGAGACGTGAAGAGTCGGCGAATCGTGTCGACGATCTCATCGTGACGCTCGAGCGGCACGTTGAGCACCTCGGCGAGCGCGGCGCGGGTGATGTCGTCTTGGGTCGGACCGAGGCCGCCGCAGACGATCAGCGCGTCACCTCTCGCCAGCGCGGTGCGAAAGGCGAGCACCATGCGTTCGTGGTTGTCGCCGACGTGCTGGTGGAAGTGCGAGTCGAGGCCGTGCGCGGCGAGCTGCTCGCCGAGCCACTGGGAGTTGGTGTCGGCGATCTGGCCGAGGAGCAGTTCGGTCCCGACCGCCACGATCTCAACGCGCACCGGCGACGACCCTCCGACCTGATTGGTAGTACTGCCAACCGGTGTAGACCGTCAACACAACGGCTATCCATATC
The DNA here is from genome assembly GCA_049581565.1 of Acidimicrobiales bacterium. Lineage (GTDB taxonomy): Bacteria > Actinomycetota > Acidimicrobiia > Acidimicrobiales > RAAP-2 > RAAP-2. The sequence continues at coordinate 1,934 of JBAUSF010000081.1, read as the reverse complement.
GTGACGAACGCGAACGCCAGATGATGGCCGGTGATCGGCAGCACGCAGAAACCGATCCCCCAGTCCTGGGCGAAGGTCTTCCATTTGGCGAGGCGGCTCGCCGGAATGGAGACACCGTGCTTGGCCGCGCGCGCGCGAAACACGCTCATCCAGATCTCGCGCAGCGTGATGATGATCGCGGGGATGATGAAGAATGAGATGCCGTGAGGACGCGAGATGATGCAGGCGTAGAGTCCCCCGAGCACGATCACCTTGTCCGCGAGGGGATCGAGAAATGCGCCCGAGGTCGTCGTGCCGTGGCGACGTGCGACGATGCCGTCGAAGTAGTCAGACGCCGCGACCGACAGGCCAACGGCCGTTGTCCACCACGAGATCCGATCGAAGATGAGCAGGTAGATGAAAAACGGCGCGACGATGAGTCGAAAACCCGTCATCAGGTTGGCGGGGGTCAAGAGCGCAGTCGGGCCGTACGTGTGCTCAGTTGTCACACCGCCACCGCCTCGAGGTCTGTTCCCGTGCTCGCCACAATCTCACATTCCACCATCGAACCCACCATAAGGGCCGTACTGACTTGGACGATCCCGTCGATCTCGGGACATTCGCGAACGCTGCGAGCGACGCCGGGTGCGTCGACGAGGAGCCGCTGACGAGTGCCGACGAGCGCGTCACGCTTCTTCGCGGTGATCGCGTCTTGCAGCTCTGAGACTTCGCGCAGTCGCTCGAGCGCGAGCTCGGGGGCGACGGGGTTCGCGAGCTCGTTCGCGTAGGTGCCTGTCTCTGAAGAGAACGTGAAGAATCCCGCCCAATCGAGCTGGGCCGCCTCGACGAACTCGAGGAGCCTCTTCTGGTCGTCTTCGCCCTCACCGGGGTAGCCGAGGATGAACGATGAGCGAAAGGTGGCGTCGGGTTCTTCCGCGCGAATCGCCGCGATGCGCTCTAAGAATCGCGCCCCGTCACCCCAGCGGCGCATGGCGCGCAGCAAGGGACGCGACGCGTGCTGCAGCGAGAGATCGAAGTAGGGAACGCCCGTTGACAGGATCGTCTCGATAAGAGCTTCGGTGAGACCCGAGGGGTAGAGGTAGAGCAGACGCACGCGCTCCACCTCGTCACTGAGGCGCCGCGTCAGCTCGATGAGGGGCTGAGTGCCGCCTTCATCGAGTACTTCTATCGCCTCGCCCCGTCCCGCGCGCCGTCGGTCGTGGCCCCAGCTGGCGAGGTCTTGGGCGATGAGGATCAGCTCTCGCACACCGCCTTTAACGAGGCCGCGCGCTTCAAGAAGGATCTCCTCGTTCGAGCGCGAACGCTGATCCCCTCGAAAGGTTGGGATCGCACAGAACCCGCACCGCCGGTCACAGCCTTCGGCGATCTTCAGGTACGCCCAGGGGGCTTTGGCCTTCGGCCGCGGGAGGTTCAAGAGGTCGAAGGACGAGGTCGGTCGGGCTCGAAGCGCGACGGGCGTCGTTGGTGCCGTTGGTGCCGTGAGGCTCGCACCGAAGCCGGCGACGAGGTCGACCTCGGGTAGCGCGGCCGCGAGCTCGTCCCCGTAGCGCTCGGCCATGCAGCCCGTGACGACGAGTCGTGCATCGTCGCCTTTCAGCTCCGCGAGGTCGAGCACCGTCTCGATGGACTCCTCGCGGGCCGCCTCGATGAAGGCGCACGTGTTCGCCACAACGAGGTCGGCGCCTCGCGGGCTCGACGCGAGGACGTAGCCCTCTGATTCGAGGAGTCCCGCGAGCTTCTCAGAGTCCACGTGATTCTTCGGACAGCCGAGCGTCTCGATCCAGTACCGCATCGCTATCCCTTCACGTAGCGACACCGAGCGCACTGCGCTCGGTGTCAAGGTGGCGGAGAGGGAGGGATTTGAACCCTCGGGCCCGCTTTCGCAGGCCGCATTCTTAGCAGGAATGTGGTTTAAACCGAACTCACCCACCTCT
>JBAUSF010000080.1:0-2595 GCA_049581565.1 Acidimicrobiales bacterium | reverse complement strand
GAGGTACTGCAGCCGAGCCTTCAGCACGTAGCGGGCGGGAAAGAGGAAGTCCGGCAGCTGTCCAAAGATGAGGCCGTGGTAGCTCGGGTCCGGTTCAGTAAAGCCCGGGAATCGACCGCTGCCCTCGTAGTCGAAGGAGCCGCCGTCGACGATGACGCCACCGATTGAGGTGCCATGACCACCGATGAACTTTGTCGCCGAGTGCACCACGATGTCGGCGCCGTGCTCGAGGGGTCGACACAGGAAGGGCGTCGCCAGCGTGTTATCCACGACGAGCGGAATATGGTGGTCGTGGGCAATCTTCGACACGGCCTCGAAGTTGAGCACATCACCCTTCGGGTTGCCGAGGGTTTCGGCGTAGAAGGCCTTCGTGTTGGGAAGGATCGCGGCCGTCCACTCCGCGAGGTCGTCGGGGTTCTCGACGAACGTCGTCTCGATGCCGAGCTTGGGCAGCGTGTAGTGGAAGAGGTTGTACGTGCCCCCATAGAGCGACGCCGAGGACACGATGTGGCCGCCGTTCTCGGCGAGGTTCAATAACGCAATCGTCTCGGCGGACGATCCCGACGACACGGCGAGGGCGGCGACGCCGCCTTCGAGTGACGCAATGCGCTCCTCGAAAGCGTTCTGCGTCGGATTCATGATTCGGGTGTAGATGTTGCCGAGCTCGGCGAGCCCAAAGAGCGCGGCCGCGTGCTCCGTGTCGCGAAAGACGTAACTGGTCGTCTGATAGATCGGAATAGCTCGGGCCCCCGTAGTGGGATCCGCCTGCGTACCCGCGTGAATCTGTCGCGTCTCAAAACCCCATTCGCCACTCATCGCGGCCTCCTCTTTCAGTCGGTGTGGTCGCACTCCACCGCCGCACGCTCACGACGATCTGCGTATCCTACAACTCTTATGGTTTTGCTCAACATTACTCGAATCGGCACCCAGCTGGCGCAACACCGGTCAGCCCGCACCTAACGTGGAGCCATCACGACCGACCCGCACCTCCCCGAAACGGACCTCCCCGGAACGACCGTCATCCACGCTGACCGTGACGCGCGCAAGGGAGCACTCGTTCCACCGATCGTGCAGGCGGTGACATTCACCGCGTCCACGAGCGACGAGTTTCTCGAAGCCGCGAACCGGACTTTTACCGACGACTTCTACACCCGTTACGGAAACCCCAACCACTCACAGGTCGCTGAAGTCGTGGGCGCACTTGAAGGTGCCGAGCGCGCCGTCGTGACGGCGAGCGGGATGAGCGCCCTTTCCACGCTCGCCCTCAGTCTTCTCGAATCTGGTGATCACGTGGTGCTGCAACGTACGGTCTATCCCGGTACGACGAGTCTCGTCACCGGTCTCCTCCAGCGCTTTGGTGTGACAGCGAGCTTCATCGAGCAAGGAGACGTCGCGACGTTGGCGGGCGCTCTTACCCCGAGGACGCGTCTCGTCCTGCTCGAATCGCCGAGCAATCCCCTGCTCGACGTCACCGACCTACGAACGTTCAGTGAGCTCGCCCACGACCGCGGCGCACTCGTCGTTGTCGACAACACACTCGCGACACCCATCAACCAGCTACCGCTCGCCCTCGGCGCAGACCTCGTCTGGCACAGCGCGACCAAGTACCTGAGTGGCCATTCAGACGTGTCGGCGGGCGTCATCGCCGGCCGCGCAGACCTCATCGAAAGGATCTGGCATACCCATCTCGTTCTTGGTGGGGTGCTCGGGCCATTCGACGCGTGGCTGCTGCTGCGCGGGCTGCGCACCCTCGACGTGCGAATGGCCCGGCACAACGAGAACGCCCAGGCGCTCGCGACGGCTCTCCAGGAGCACCCCGACGTGCTCCGTGTGTACTATCCCGGACTTCCGTCGCACCCTCAGCACGACCTTGCCCGTAGTCAGATGAGCGGATTCGGAGGTCTTCTCTCGTTCACCGCCACCGGCGGAGCGCCACGAGCCGAACGGCTGCTCGACGAGCTACGCCTGACGGCGCGCGCCGCGAGCCTCGGTTCTGTGCACTCAATCGCCACTCGACCCGCGGCGATGTGGAGCAACCAGCGCGCTTATGACATGCAACACTCGAGTCTCGATGAGGGGTTGATTCGTCTCTCCGTCGGCATCGAAGCGACCGCCGATCTCCTCGACGATTTCGCGGCCGCGCTGAAGTCGTCCGGCTCGTAGCTACGAGCCGACCTTGGCCAGCGCCACCGTCACGAACCCACTGAACTGGGTCATGCTGACGGAGGGATAAGACCCTTCGAGCACCGCCACGATCACGTTCTTCTTCCGCGCGATCACGTAGTCGTAGTAGAGCGTGGCGTGCGTCGTTTCTGTCGTAAAGACCATCGAGTACGAGACACTCGCCGTGGCGACCTTCGGAAAGCTCAGTGGCGAGACGATGCCGCTGACCTCGGATCCCTTGAAGAGACCCTTCGGCTCGTGGCACGCAGCGATCGTGCTCGAGATCCTCTTAAAAGCCTTCTTCGCGTTCGAGTACGTCGCCAGCTTTTCGTCGAGGAACGGTAGGCCGCCCTCGTGGAAGAAGTAGATCTCCGATTGTTGCGTCTGGTGTATCCCCGGCGGTTCGAGCAGGTTCATCAGGCAGCCCACCCC
>JBAUSF010000079.1:0-4393 GCA_049581565.1 Acidimicrobiales bacterium | reverse complement strand
GTCATGATGTGTTCCTTTCCTAAGAATTGTCGCGAGAGCGAACGAGATCGGCCGGAGCGCTCACGCTCGGTCTGCTCTCATCTCGTGGATCTCGTGTGGAAGGACGACACGAGCGGCGTCCTCACTCGTGACGCCAGGGTAGAGCGCTTTGATGATCACGAAGGCCAGTGCACCACCGACGATCTCGGCGCCGATATAGGCGGGCACCGATGACGGTGCAATGCCGGCGAAAGTCTTCGAGAACATCCGGCCGATGGCGATCGCGGGGTTGGCGAAGCTCGTCGAACTGGTGAAGAAGTACGCCGCGCCGATGTAGGCACCCACGGCTGCAGGGGCGCTGGATCCCCTTCCAGTGCGCGCGAGTGCGAAGATCACGAGGATCAGGCCCGCCGTGGCGACGGCTTCGGACAGGGAGTGAGCCAGTGTCGCACGATGGTCGGTGGCGATCGACATCGCCGCCTTGGAGAACATGAGGTTGGCGATGATCGCACCGCTCGTGCATCCCGCCACCTGGGCCAGGAGATAGGAGGAGGCGTCCCGCCAGGAGATGCCACCAAAGGCGGCGTCGACGAACGACACCACCGGGTTGAAGTGCGCCCCGGAGATCGGACCGAACATCAAGATGATGACGCACAGTCCCGCCGCCGTGGCGACCGCGTTCTCAAAGAGCTCGAGCCCGACCGCGTGCGGCGACAACGTTTGCGCCGCGATGCCCGACCCGATGACGACGGCGGCGAGAAGAAGGCTTCCGAGATACTCGGCCAACAGGCGACGCCAGAGCGGAGCTTCATGCATGGTGGTCACACCGGCACTGATGGCGAATGAAACACTTCGAAGCCCCTAGTATTGACGAAGGTCGATGCATCTAGTATGGTGGATGCATCGACGAATGTCAATAGATTGCGTGGTGAGTGGTGCAGCGAGGACCTGTGATCGAAGTCCGCGGATCTGAAGAGTGCTGTGCTTCTGTGACCGCGGCGCCGCTACAGCCCAACGAAGCCCTGGAGCTGGCTCGTGGATTCAGCGCTCTTGCTGATCCCGTTCGACTCAGAGTGCTGAGCATCCTGGCTGCATCGGCGGAGGGCGAAGTTTGCGTGTGCGACCTCGTTGGTCCGCTCGGCAAGAGTCAACCGACCATCTCCCATCACATGAAGATTCTGAGCGAGGCCGGTCTCGTCCAGGGCGATCGACGGGGCAAATGGGTTTGGTATTCGGTGAACCGAGAGCGCCTCGCCGCGCTCGGCGCAGCCATCTGACTGGGGCCACCACCACGCAGTCCGAGATGAAGGAGTAAGAGATGTCATCTGACGAAGAGTCAATTCGAGAGGCGGTCCGCGAGCGTTACGCCGCCGCCGCGCTTTCCGTGCAGCAATCTGGGTGCTGTGCCGACGTCGACGCCGGGCAGGGATTCGGCGCCGCGCTCTACGGCGAGGAAGTTGGAGATCTCCCGGCCGACGCCGTGGCGTCTTCCCTCGGGTGCGGAAATCCAACTTTCTTGGCATCGCTCGAGCCGGGCCAGGTGGTGCTTGATCTTGGATCAGGTGGGGGCATCGACGTGTTCCTGTCAGCTCGCCGAGTTGGCCCGACCGGCAAGGTCTACGGCCTCGATATGACACCCGAAATGCTCGACCTCGCTCGGCGGAACCAGGCTGAAGCAGGAATCGAAAATGTCGAGTTTCTCCTCGGTTCGATGGAGTCAATTCCCCTTCCGGACCAGTCCGTTGACGTCATCATCTCCAATTGCGTCATTAATCTCGCAGCAGACAAGGACCAGGTCTTACGAGAAGCGCATCGAGTCTTACGAACCGGCGGACGCTTCGCGGTATCCGATGTAGTACTGCTTCGCGCCATCTCACCGAAACTTCAGGGACTGATGGCGCTGTGGACCGGATGCATATCTGGCGCCCTGCTTGACGTCGATTATGAAAACAAGTTACGAGCCGCCGGTTTGCACGACATTGAGATCGTGCCAACTCTCATCCACGGTCGCGAAACGGTCGAGCGGTGGGTGCAGGGTACGCAACTCCCTGATGGCATCGACGCCGACACCGCCCTGGCCGAGATAGAGGGTGCGGTGGCCAACGCATTCATTCGAGCCAGGCGCTGACCCTGATCCACGCTGGTTCAATCCAAGTCCTGCCGGCAAGTCGACGGATGAGCGAGGGGCCCTATCCTCTGACAGACCTCGAAAGCCACCACAACCTCAGCACAACATTGACGAGGAGCGGTGGCGAATAGTGGCGAATGACGGACACGCTCGGGTCACGTCAAAATAAGGCGTCATCAGAAGTTTTGGCCAAAGCAACGGGATCGGGCCTCCGCCAAAAAGCGTGACAATTCGACTTAAGAAAGCGATGCCCTATCCCTGAGCTACGGGAACTCCACCCCTTTGCTCCATTCTCGCCACATTTCTTCACAATGAACCGAATTGGCAAAGAGTCGCTCCAATGGTAGACGCGCGTGAAGAGCCGTCAGTCACCGGGTTGGCAGTAGTAGATCGATAGCTTCGAGGGATTCGTCGAGGGAGCGGGCACCACAGTGCAGTTCTGAGCGATCCACACAATTCGCGAGTCGCGACTGTTCCGTGCTTCGATGACCAGATGAAACTTGCCTTCGCCGATGAGGTTACGAAGACGCCCGAGGGTTGGAGACGGGCCCACGCCCGCAAAGCCGCCAATAGGCAAGACTTCGAGACCTGTCTCGAAAATGAAGGGGGCAGCCACGGCTGAGGACTGGGTGGCCATCAGATACGGCGCACCATCGCGAGCCGCCTCCAGGTTCTCCAGTACCGATTCGCTCGTTGGAGTGCCGAAGTACGCGCCAACGGCTATCGCCGTGCTGTGAAGTTCGAACGGGGTGTCAAAGATTCCGAGACCATTCGTGGCAATACTCAACGACGCGATGGTTGGCAACATGAGAATCGAACACATCACGATGAAACCAACGCGAGTTTCACTTCGCTCAGAAAGTCTTCGTGAGATGCACACCACCGTTGCCGCCACGACGAATGCGAAGATAACGAGAGGCGCAGTCCACGGACCAATACCTTCGCCCTTTGATGGCAGCAGGAACATGCCATAGGCGACTGTGATCGTCATAATCGACAGGACCAACAACCGCACGACGAGCGATTCGCGATGTTTCCACGCGAGATGTGCCCCCGCGGCTAACAGACCAGCGGCGGCTGGAGAAAGCGTCGCCAGGTAGTAGGAATTGAGACTCGAACCGGCACTGAACGTCACACCCAGCACGATGAGCCACGCACCCCACAGTACGAAAGACGCTCGCCAAGGGTCTCCTCGCGCTCGACGACGTGTCGTGATGAGGCCGGCGAGAAGCGTGAGTACAGCGGCTGGCAATAACCAACCGCCTGCGCGGCCCAGCGAGCCTCGAAATAATCTCTCCCAGGAAGGCGCAGCCGGCGGCGGCAGATGGGTTCCGACCGTCTTATCGAGCACTTGGTCTGGCGAAAGTGAACCCACGCGACTAAAGCCGTTATATACGAACACCTGATGAAACACTGAATTGTTCGAACTTCCATCTACGTACGGGCGTGAGCTCGCTGGAACAAGTGACACGACGCTCATCCAACTGAGGGAGACAGCAGCTGCGACGACGCTGATCGCTGCAATCCTCGCGAGGACCGCCTTCCAGCGGGAAGTTGAAAGTAGGGCAATGAAGAGCCAGATCGCTGGAAGGATAAGCCAGGCTTCGAGCATCTTCGCCTGAAACGCGGCGCCCATCCAAACACCCGTCGCCACGATGGACCCTATCGATCCTGAGGTCGCCGCGCTGAGCGCCGCGTCCACGGCGAGCAGTAGACAAAGGATCAGCAGAGTGTCCGAGATGTTTCCTCGGTTGAGCGCGACGTTCACGGGCGAGAGGACGAGAATGCTCGCGGCGATGATCCCAGCTACGGCACCGAGCAGTCGCCGCACGACTCGGTACAGCACTAACACTGAAAGCACACCTTCGAGGATCTGGGGCAAAACGATCACCCAAAGATGTACGCCGAAGGCTCGAATGAAGAGTGCTTGGATCCAAAACGCGCCAGGCAGCTTGTCAAGCGTGATTGTGGCATCGGGATCAAAAGCTCCAAAAATAAAGTTGTGCCAGTTGATCGACATGCTGCGAACCGCGGCGGCGTAGTAGATCTCCACGTACGGAGCAGTCCGGAAGGAGTACAGGAGAAGCGCGAAACTCGCGATCACGAGCAACGCGGGCCGCGCCCACTGGGGTTGATCCGATGGGGATCGCCAGAATTGATGGCGCCGCCGTAAACGAGTCGCGGACGTGGTTGCCACTGTCAACATCGGGTTGCCCTACTCGGAGATACTCGAGGCCAAAGCGCCGAGAGTCCTATTGGGCTCAGAACTTCTCCTTAGCGAGACTG
>JBAUSF010000078.1:0-8177 GCA_049581565.1 Acidimicrobiales bacterium | reverse complement strand
GAATCGAACGACTGGCAGCTGAGACCCGTCAGCCACGAGGACACGTCCGCGTTGCCGTTCGTTGGCTGAGTGATGGGCACCGCCATCTGCCACACTCCGTCAACCTCGGCGGTCGCCATGGCCGTCGTCGTGCCAAGGGCGCTGTCGGCGAAGCGCCCGACGGCGATGCAGCTGCCCGCCGAGAAGCACTGCACCGCGAGCAGGCCGTTGAGCGATCCACTCTCCACCGCGGCCCCGGGTAAGGAGATGGCAATGGGGTCACCCCACTTCCCGTCGGATTCGTTAACCGCGACCGGCGCGACCGAGCCGTTCGATGCATTGGTGAGCGAGCCCACGGCCGTGCAGTTTCCGGCGGTCGCGCAGCTCACGCCCTCGAGTGAGAGGGTGGATGATCCGGTGCTGCCCGTACTGATTGTCACTTGGGAGCTGATGACCGGCACGCTTACCGCGCCGACGCGGGGCGCTGCGCCGTTCAGCGTTACCAGTGATGCGACGAAGAGTGCCGAGATAAGTCGCGCGCGGGACACAGAAGACCTCCGAAATCAACTGTCTCAACAGTAATTGTGCGCGCCCAGTCGATGAGGGATCCCTTCTCACCTAGAGAAGACTCTGCGCCTAACGGCGCGACTGCAGCTCGGCAATGACGGCCTTGCCGTTCGCCTGACCACTCGTGCGCTTCATCACCTGGCCGATGAAGAACTGAGCGAGCTTGTCGTCGCCCTCGCGGTATCGAGCCCACTCGTCGGGGTGCTCTTCTATGACGGTCGCGACCGTCGAGCCGAGCGTGTCCGAAGAGAGCTGCTCGAAGCCCTTGGCTGCGGCGATGGCGGCGGGGTCTCCCCCATTCTCCATGAGCTCGGCGAGGACGGCCTTGGCTTGAGTCGCCGAGACCGCGCCCGTCGCCTCCATTGACAGCGTCGCGACAAAGGCGTCGGTCGTGAGAGTGGCGAGGTGCTCGATGTCGGACGCGAGCTCATTGGCCGCGCGCGCGAGCGCGAGTGCACCGTCGAGTCCCGCGTCGAGCGCGGCCACCACGTAGCGGTCGAGGTCGAGGTCGACCACGACCTCGAGCGCGTCGAGCTGGGCGGGCGTTGGCTCGCTCAAGCGATTCGCGATCGACGCTCGCCGCTCGGCGGGCATCGGACCAAGCGAGGCGCGAATTCGCTCCTGCCAGGCGGGATCAGGATCGAGATCGACAAGGTCCGGCTCTCGGAAGTAGCGGTAGTCCTCCGCCTCTTCCTTCGTGCGCATCGTGGACGTGGCGCCGACGGCGTCGTCCCAGTGGCGCGTCTCTTGGCGTACGACACCGTCCGCTTCGATGAGCTCGACCTGGCGCATCGCCTCGAAATCGATCGCGCGAACGAGGCTACGCAGCGAGTTGAGGTTCTTGATCTCACAGCGCGTGCCAAAGGGCTCGTCCGCCTTTCGCACCGAGACGTTGGCGTCGATGCGCATGGAACCTTCCTCCATGCGTCCGTCCGAGGCGCCCGTCGCGATCAAGATCCCGCGCAGCTCCGCGGCGTAGAGCCGGGCTTGGGCGGAGCTTCGGATATCGGGGCCCGAGACGATCTCGACGAGTGGCACTCCCGAGCGGTTGTAGTCGACGAGCGACCGCTCCGCACCATGGATTCGCCCGCTGGCGCCGAGGTGGGTCGTCTTGCCCGTATCCTCTTCGAGGTGTGCGCGCTCGATGCGCACGCGCGAGCCGTCGGCGAGGTCGAGGTACCCGCCGGAGTTGATCGGCAGGTCATACTGGCTGATCTGGAAGTCCTTCGGCATGTCGGGGTAGAAGTAGTTCTTCCGGTGGAACGTGGAAAAGCCGATCCGCGAATGAAGGGCGACGCCGATCGCCATCGCAAAGTCGACCGCGCGCACGTTCAAGACCGGCAGCGAGCCGGGCAGCCCGAGGCAGACCGGGCAGACGTGGGTGTTGGGCGCCGCGCCGAATTCATTGGCACATCCACAGAACATCTTCGTCGCGGTGCGCAGCTCGGTGTGGACTTCGAGCCCGACCACCATCTCCCATCCGCCGGGCAAGCTCATGATCCGCTCTCCACTCGCTCGAGCACACGGCCGGCGGCGAAGAGCCGGGCCTCGCTACGACCAGGCCCGAGCAGCTGGACGCCGACGGGCAGTCCCTCCGCCCCGGTCCCGAAGGGCACCGAGATCGCGGCGTCACCGGCGAGGTTGGTCGGGATCGTAAAGACGTCCGACAGGTACATCGCGAGCGGGTTGCTCGTCTTTTCGCCGAACTTGAATGCGACCGACGGCGCGGTCGCTCCGAGCAGGACGTCGGCGTCGAGGTAGGCACGCTGGAAGGCCTGGATCATCTGGGTGCGAACCTTGAGGGCCTGTCCGTAGTAGGCGTCGTAGTACCCGGCCGAGAGCGCGTACGTGCCGAGCATGATGCGTCGTTTCACCTCCGCGCCGAAACCAAGCGTGCGCGTCGCCTCATTCATAGCCGACACGTCCTCGGCGTCAACGCGCAGTCCGTAGCGCACGCCGTCGTAGCGAGCCAGGTTGCTCGACGCCTCGGCCGGTGCGATGAGGTAGTAGGCGCTCAGCCCGAGTCGACACTCGGGGACCGAGAGTTCGACGATCGTGGCGCCCGCGTTGCGCAAGACGTCTGCCGCCCGCTCGACGGCGGCGACAACCTCGGGGTCGGCACCCTCGATGAGCTCACGCACGAGACCGACGCGCTGTCCGGCGACCCCGTCGTTGATGCTCGCCACGAGCGAGGGCGCGGCTTCTGGCAGCGAGGTCGAGTCGCGGTGGTCGTGCCCAGCGATCACCTCAAGCACGAGTGCGGCGTCGGTGACGTTTCTCGCAAAGGGACCAACCTGGTCGAGGGAGCTCGCAAAGGCGATGAGGCCGTAACGAGAGACGAGTCCGTAAGTCGGCTTCACGCCGACGATGCCACAGAGGGCGGCGGGCTGACGGATGGAGCCGCCGGTGTCGGAACCCAGGGAGACCGTGGTCATGCCGGCGGCGACCGCCGCAGCGGATCCCCCCGAGGAACCTCCGGGAACTCGGCTCGGATCTAGCGGGTTTCTCGTCGGCCCGTAGTAGGAGGTCTCGGTCGATGAACCCATGGCGAACTCGTCCATGTTGGTCGTGCCGACCGGCACGGCACCCGCCGCGATCAACAGGTCGACGACGGTCGCGTTGTAGGGGGGCTTCCAACCACCCAGAATCCGCGAACCCGCCGTTGTCGGAACACCTCTTCGACAGAGGTTGTCCTTCAGCGCGATGGGCACACCGGCGAGCGCACCGGGGTCCTCACCGCGAGCGACGCGCGCGTCAACTCGTCGCGCCACGTCGCGTGCGTCATCGTCATCAACGTGCACAAAGACGTTGAGTTCGTCGTTGCGCGCCCGAATCGCTTCGAACGAGCGTTCCAGTTCGGCTTCTGCGGTTGTGGCTCCGCTCCTCACGTCGCGAGCGATCTCGAGCGCGCTTGTCACGGCGCCTCTCCCATGATCCGCGGCACGGCAAAGCGACCGTCTTCCGCGTCGGGCGCCATGGCGAGCACGTCCTCGACGGGAAGGCACGGCACGAGCACGTCGTCACGCACGACGTTGATGAGCCCAAAGGGATGCGCGGTCGCAACCACGTCAGCGAGCTCGAGCGCCGCGATGTCGTTGGCGTGCTCGAGGATCTGGCTGAGCTGCGCGGTGAACACGTCGAGTTCGGCCTCGCTCAGGCGCAAGCGGGCGAGTTTGGCGACTTTGGCGACGTCATCGCGCCCGAGGGGTGCCGTCATCGCTAGAGGACTCGAGCAAGGAAGTCCATCGTCAATGACTCGACGAGTTCCTGGTCGTTGTCGATCGTCGCTACGTGGTAGGAGTTCTCGAGCCAGACGCGCTCAATCGGACCCGACACCAGACTCACGAGGTCGTCGCCGTTGTCAGGGGTGACGACGTGATCGTCGCGGCTCGAGAGCAAGAGCACCGGTGCGCTGATGCGTTCGAGGTTCTCGTGGAGCGACGTCACTCCCTCGAAGAGGCTCTTCACTTGAACGAGCGGCGTCGCGTCGTAGGACGTCTCGACGACGTCCTCCTTCTTCACGTCCGACCCGATCGACTCGATCTTCTCGACACCCGCGTCGATCAGCGCCTGGACGCCGTCGGATATTTCGCTTGCGGGGGGCTTTACGAGCGGGTTGATCAGGACGCACCCGACGACCGACGGGCGTTCCTCGGCGAGGTACGCGGCCAGCCCGCCGCCCATCGAGAGGCCGACGACCGCGACGCGTTCGCAGCGCTCGGATAACTCGTCATAGGCGAGTTCGGCCGCCTTCGACCAATCGGACCAGTACGTCGTCATCATGTCCTCGACCGTCGTGCCGTGACCGGGCAGACGCGGGAGCTCAACGCTGTAGCCGAGTCCCGCCGCGCGCGTCGCAATCGAACGCAGCGAGGTGGGATTACCGGTAAAGCCGTGCAGGACGAGCACGCCCGACGCGCTGCCGTGGTGCGATAAGGGCTCGGCGCCCGGAAGAACATCAGTCGTCATAAGCCTCAAGACTACCGGCTCGCTTGAACCTCTCTCGGGGCTCGTCGTGGGATCGAGCGCATGAACGTCGCCGCGGCAACGCCGCTCACTTAAGCAGGGTGGGCAGTTCCGCTGCGAGGTCGCTCACGGTCCAGCGGTCGTTGCGCTCAAGCGTGTCGGTCATGGTCCAGTTCTGGAACCTGCGGACCGTGCCGCCTTGGACGAAGAACACCTGTCCCGTCGCCGCACACTCTTCCATCGCGAGCGTCGCGACGAGTGGTGAGATGTTCGCGGGATCCCAGACGTCAAAGACCGACGCGTCGTGGGGCTTTACGACGTAGTCCGACAGTCCCGCGGTCGACTCGGTCATGCGGGTTCTGGCCGCGGGCGCGATGGCGTTCACGCGCACGCCGTAGCGGCCGAGCTCCTCGGCGATAATGACCGTAAAGGCCGCAATCCCCGCTTTCGCCGCGCCGTAGTTCGACTGGCCCACGTTGCCGAGCAGGCCCGAGGTCGACGAGGTGTTGATCACCGACGCGTGCACGGTCTTTCCCGCCTTCGCCTGCTCTCGCCAGTACGCGGCGGCGTGACGGGTGGGGACAAAGTGACCCTTCAGGTGGACGTTGATGACTGCGTCCCAGTCTTCTTCGCTCAAGTTCACGAGTACCCGGTCGCGCAGGATGCCCGCGTTGTTCACCAGCACGTGCAGCTCGCCAAAGGCCTCGAGCGCGCTGTTCACGAGCCGTTCGCCGCCGTCCCACGTGGCGACGTTGTCGTGGTTGGCGACCGCCTCGCCGCCAAAGGACCTGATCTCGGCGACGACTTCTTCCGCGGGTGTCGCCTCGCTCGATGAGCCATCGAGCGCGCCGCCGAGGTCGTTGACGACGACCTTCGCACCCTCGGCGGCAAAGAGCAGCGCGTGCTCGCGACCGATTCCTCGCCCCGCTCCGGTGATGATGGCGACCCGGCCGTCCAGTGCTCCCATGAGTCCCCCTCAGAGTTGATTCGTGCTACCGATTGTAACGATTGCGAGATGTGCCCTACTTCTGGTGGCGCCGCCAAAAATACGGCGGCCTCGCGTGCGCGTGGTAGTGGTCGGGGATGTTGCGCATGTGGTCGTCGATCGTCCAGCTCGTGTCGGAGAACTCGTGGTTCGCGACCCGGGCGAGCACGTCATGGAGGTGCTGGCGCACGTCGTCGGGCGGTTCGGGATCGTGCACTCGCCAGACGACCATCGGTACGAGGCAGATCTCGCAGTCGCCAATCCAACAGGTCTCGTCTTCGAAGTACCGCTTCGTGACGACCGCTGCCTCGCAGAGATCGCAGCGACTCGTCACTGAACGTGCAGGATGACCGTCGACTTGTAGGGAACTTTCGTTCCCGCGGACGGGCTCTCCGAGACGACCTTCGTCCAGGTGGTCGTGCCCGCGCCGGGTCCCTCGGTCGTGAAGTAGAGGACCGCCTTCTTCATCGCCGCGATCGTCTGTGCGTAGTTGTCACCAATGACGTTTGGCACCGCGCGCGGCCCCTGGTTTACGGGCGTCGTGGTGGTTGTCGTGGTGGTGGTCGTGGCCCCGGTCGTGGTCGTGGTTGGTGTCGTCGTCGTCGTGGCGGGCGGCGCCGTCGTGGTCGTCGTCGAGGGCTTGGGGCCTTTTGAACGTTCGAGGATGACTGTGGCACCAGACGGCACACCGATCGGGTTGACCGTTCCCCTATAGAGCAGTCGCGCGATTCGGTTGCTCGCCGTCGTGTTCGAGTAGATCCGGTCGATCGCGGGGCACGTCGACTTCACGTGGAGGGCCGTGAGCCGGGGCTCGGCCGCGGTGCACGTTTCGCCCACGAGGTTCGTTGGCAGCGTCACGAGTGAGGGACCCTTTGACACCTTCACGTCAATCACGGCACCCGACTTCGCCTTCGCGCCCGCCACGGGTGACTGGGAGATGATGTCGTGGACGGCAACGGTCGGTGAGTAGGCGTACGAGATGCTGAGGGTGTAGCCGTCGGTCGCGATCGCCGTCGAGGCCTGCGTCGCCGTCTTCCCGACGAGGTCGGGCACCGTGTAGCTCTTCTTGAAGAAGCCCTCCTTCCAGAGGGCGCCCGCGACGACGGCGAGGACGACGATCACGATGGCCGCGACGAGAAAGCCCCACCGGCGACGCTCGGTGCGCGGAAGGTCGTAGGAGGAATGCTCGAAACGCGGCGTGCGCCCGATTGGCGCCCGGACGGTCGGGGACTGACCACGCGACGCGTGGGGGAACGCGCCGCCGACGACGATCGGAGCGGTCCCGGTCACCTGTTCGGCCGAGGGCGCGCTGAAGCCGATCGACGTGCGTGGGCGAAGCGGTTCGAACTGCGCGAGGAGCGGCTCTTCGGCGCCCGGGTGCACGATGAGGGGCGACGCGTCTCCGACGACCGCGCCAAGTCGAGCCGAGAACTGAGCGGCGTCGAGCCGCAGCCGCGGATCGGGGACGGCAGCCTGGGCGAGCACCATGTCGAGGGTGCCGAGCTCCAGGCGCACGGGCAGGGGCGCATCGAGCCGAGCGCGCAGGATCGCTTCGGCGGTCGTGCCCTCGTAGGCCGACGAGCCGGTGACCGCTTCAAAGAGGATGAGGGCGAGCGCGTACACGTCACTCTCGGGTCCGGCTGGTTCGCCGACCGCCTGTTCGGGCGAGAGGTAGCGCGCGTCATCGAGCGTCATGCGATCGCGGTACGCGCCCGCGAGCCCGGCCAGTGCGACGTCGCTCACGCGCACTCTCCCCTCGGCGTCAAAGAGCAGCTTCGAAGGCGAGAGGTTGCCGAGCACGAATCCCTGCTCGTGCGCGTAGCCAAGCGCGCTCGACACGTCTCGTCCGAGCCGCGCGCCGTCGTTGACGCTGAAGCGCCGGCCGGATCGCAGCACATCTTCGAGCGAGCCGCCACCCAAGAATTCGCTGATCATGAAGATCGCCCCGGACTCCTGCCCACCGTCAAAGACGCGGGCCAAGTGCGGGTGGCTCAGGGTCGAGGCGCGGATGATGCGATCACGGAACGCGCGGCGGATCTCCTCGTGCTGGGCGAGGCTCGCGAGCAGGACCTTCACCGCCACACGACGCTGCAGCGAGACGTCTTCGGCTTCGTAGACTTCGGCGGTCTGTCCGACCCCGAGGAGGTGGACAATGCGGTAGCGCCCCGCGAGCAGGTGGTCGGGAGAAAACGTGGGCGCCATCGGCAAGACCTTACCGAAACTCAGGCTCGCTGCGGGTGGCTACGTAGAAGCGTTCTCAATCTCTCCTTTTTCGAGAAGCGCGGCGAACTGCTCCGCCGCCACCATCGGAATGCCCAATTCCTCCGCCTTGGCGACCTTCGCCGCCCCCGGCGACTCGCCCACCACGACGCAGTAGGTCTTCTTGGAGACCGAACCGGGCGAGGTGCCCCCGCGCGCGATGATCGCGGCTTCGGCCCCTTCACGGCTGTAACCCGGCACTGATCCGGTGACGACGACCGCCTTGCCCGCGAGCGTCGCCTCGGTGCTCGGGGTCGCCTCGACCGCCTCTTCGAGGGTGAAGCCGGACGCCACGAGCCGTGAGATGCGCTCGCGGTTCTCCTCTTCTCGACAGTACTGATAGACCGACTGAGCAATGATGGGGCCAATCCCCTCGACCGCCTCCAGCTCTTCGAGCGGCGCGCTCGCGAGCGCCTCGTAG
>JBAUSF010000077.1:0-4436 GCA_049581565.1 Acidimicrobiales bacterium | reverse complement strand
CCGGTGCGGGCGACGAGAGCGGCAGCGGCTTGCCCGACGGAGCGGTGCAGTTCGCCAACGACGCGGGGATGAAGCGCTACCTCGGCGCGGCGCCACCGGCGGGGCACGGCCCGCACTACTACTACTTCGTGGTCCACGCGCTTGACGTCGACCACCTGGACCTGCCCGCGAACGCGACGCCGGCCTACCTCGGTTTCAACCTCTTCTCGCACACGCTCGCCCGCGCGGCGATCGTCGCCACCTACGAGCAGACCTAAGCGACCGGTTCATCGTCAATGCCGGGCGATCGCGGGCTCATGCTCACGGTGCTCGGGTGCGCAGGCTCCTCTTTCGACGCCGAGTCGCGCCAACCGTGTTCGAGCTACCTCATTGAGAGCGCGGGGGCTGCGCTGCTGCTCGACTGCGGCTTTGGTTCCTTCGAGTCGCTTCGCGCGCTCGCCCCGAGCGTCCGCCTCGACGCGATCGTCCTCTCCCACGCGCACCGCGATCACGTCGCCGACCTCGAGTCCTTTCTCGGGACTGCGACGCAGTGGCGAGCCGAGCCGCGTCTCATCGCGGCGCGACCCACGATCGAGTCACTCGCGTTCGACCCGAGGGATAGCGCACGTGCCGAGTTCGTCGTCGATGGCGAGACGGTGGTGAGTGACGGGTACGCCGTCGAGTGTGCCACCACGCGCCACCAGATTCCGACGCTCGCCGTGCAGGTGAACGCCGGCGGCGCGCGCGTGGTCTACGGCGCTGACTCCGGACCCGGGTGGACGGTTCCCGCGTCGTTTCGAAACGCCGACCTCGCGATCATCGAGTGCACGCTGGAAACGCGCGACGAGCAGTCGTCGCCCTATCACCTCGACGCCCGCGAGGTGGCCCAACTCGTGGGCGAGTTGTCGCCCGCGACGACGCTCCTCACGCACGTGCCGCCCGGTGGGAGTGGCGTCCGGCGACGTGAGCTGGTTCGTGAGTGGGCCCCGAACGCGCGGGTAGTACTCGCCGAGCGCGGGCTCGTGATCGAACTCTGAAGCGCTACAGATAATGCGGTGGGCGTTCGTCGTGGTCGCGCCGCAGTCGCGAGATCTCCGCCTTCAGCCGTTCGTTCTCCTCTCGAAGCGACCGGATCTCCGCCTCAAGCTCTTTCACGCGTGCGCGCTCATCCACGGCCCCACACTGGCACACCGTTGCAGCGAATCCGCAATCGGATTGTGCCCGCGCGCCAGGACGCGCCGAGTAAAGTTCGTAGGTCCGAGTCGAAAGTGGGTGCCGTGAACTTCTGTTCTCGCTGCGGCACGCGAGTGGCGGGGAGCTACTGCCGTCACTGCGGCGCAGCGACTCCCGGCGGTGGCACCACTCAGTCGGTCGCTCCCGTCTCGATCCCGCTGGTGCCTCCCACGGCATCCGACAACGCGGTGTCTCACGGCGCACCGGTGTCGCTCGTGACCGGTGTCGCGAGTCCCGTCATGGACCGGCGCTCGCTCGTGAACGAGACGCGCTGGGTCATGGTCGCCTTTCTCTCGCCCGCGGTGATTGGCGCCGTCATCATCCTCGCCCAGCACGCATCGGGCGTCGAGAACATCGCTCGCTTTCCCACGATCGTGCACAACCCCGTGACGAACATGCTGCTGGGGATACTCGAGTACCTGACGGTGGCGTCGGTCGTACCCCTCGCGCTCTATCTCCTCGCGCGGACCGGCCAGGGGCGTCGCGAGCTCGGGCTGGGGGTGCCGAGCCTTCGCGGCGACGTCATTCCCGCCCTCGGTCTCGGGGCGGCGGGTTTTGGCGTCGAATTCGCCATGGCGCTGGTGCTCCTTGCGTTTCTGTACAACCACAAGTCGCTCTTCGTCAGTCCCTCGCTGCACTCCGTGCCGGGCTACTACCTCGTGTGGGGTATCGCGATCTCGGCGATCACGTCGGTCACCGAAGAGGTGCTGGTGAACGGCTATCTGATCACGAGACTCGAGCAGCTCGGCTGGACGCCGCGCACCTCGCTCCTCTTGAGCCTGACGCTTCGAACCAGCTATCACGTCTACTACGGGCTCGGCTTCATCTTTACGATTCCGCTCGGCTACTTCATCACACGGTCGTTCCAAAAGCACCATCGCCTCACCCGATGCATCGTGGCGCACTTCCTCTACGACGCGATCTTGTTCGCGATCGCGCTGCACTAGACAACGAGCTCGTAGAGCTTATTTGTAGGCTGGAGAGAGGGACCCAGGTCGAAAGAGGATGTCATGGCGTATTGCCCGGTGTGCGGTAGCGAAGAGGCGCCCGGGCAGAACTTCTGCGCCCGCTGCGGCAGTGCGACGTCGCCGACGGGAGCCTCGACGCTAACGCCCGCCCCCGCCTACCAGGAGGCGCCGTTGCTGCAGGGGGCAGTCGCCGGATTCTGGTGGCGCGTGCTCGCCTTCGTCCTTGACGAGGTCATCCTCGATCTCGCCCTTTATCTCTCCCTGCGAGACGTGAACCTCACCTTCCTCGGACAGGCCATCGTCGCAGTCGTCGCGAACTTCTTGTACTTCGGACTGATGGTCGGCCTCGCGAAGGGCCAGACGCTCGGGATGATGCTCTGTCGCATGCGGGTCGTGAACGCCTCGGACCGGGGTGCGGTCACCCTGACCCAGGCCCTGGTGCGCTCGGCGCTCTACAGCGTGTTGCTCCTCGTTGCGTCGGTCTATCACTACAAGGCGAAAAGGTCGTCGCACCTGACGACCAAGCAGGCCGAGGTCGTGTTGCGCCACGGTGTCATCTACCTCGGACTGTCCGTGCCCCACTTCCTCGATCTGCTCTGGGCGGCCTGGGACAAGCAGCGCCAGACGCTGCACGACAAGTTCGCCAAGACGGTCGTCATCCGCACGAGGTAGCCCGCGCGTCGATCAGGGGAAGAGGCCGCGCAGTTCCGTCGCTTCGGCGATGCGCTCGACACCAACGACGAGGGCCGTATCTCGAAGCGGCACGTTCAGCTGACCGTGGCGCTCCCAGACTGCGTCGAAGGCGTCGTGCATCGTCTTTTCGAGGCGCTGCTGGAAGAGCTCGCTTTCCCACATGAAGCCCTGCATGTCCTGAGCCCACTCGAAGTAGGAGGCGACGACGCCCCCCGCGTTCGCGAGCACGTCGGGAATGACGGGAATGTTGCGGCTCGCGAGGACCGCGGCACCCTCGCCGGTCGTTGGACCATTGGCCGCTTCGACCATCATCGAGGCGGACATGGTTGCGGCTACCTTGTCGGTGATCACACCGCCGAGGGCCGCGGGGATCGCGATGTCGCTCGGCAGCGCGAACAGCTCGCCGGAGGCAACCTCTTCGGCCCCGGGATAGCCCAGGATCGACTGCGCTTCGGCGAAGTGCGTGCTCATCTTCTCGTAGTCGATGCCCTCAGGCACGTGGATCGCGCCGTGGACGTCGGCCAGTCCGACGACCTTCATGCCGCGCTCGCTCAAGAGCTTCACGAGCGGCGCGCCGACCTTGCCGTATCCCTGGATGACGACTCGTTGGTCCTCCGGGCTGCGGGCGAGGTGCTTCAAGAGCGCGAGGGTGCAGATGGTGACCCCGAGTGACGTCGCTCCGGCATGACCGAGCGTGCCGCCGATGGCGAGGGGCTTGCCGGTGACGACGCCGGGCGTGTTGTGACCTCGCAACATCGACACCGTGTCCATGATCCAACTCATCACCTGGGTGTCGGTGTTGATGTCGGGCGCGGGGATGTCGCGGTCGGGGCCGATCATCGGCGAGATCGAGAATGCGTAGCGACGCGTGAGCCGCTCCAGCTCGGCTCGAGAGAGCAGGGACGGGTCGACCTTCACGCCGCCCTTCGCGCCGCCGTAGGGAATGTTGACGACCGCGCACTTGATCGACATGTCGGCGCTGAGCGCCGCGATCTCGTCGACATTCACGCTCGGGTGGAATCGGATGCCGCCCTTGCCGGGACCTCGTGCGGTGTTGTGCTGAATGCGCCAACCGGTGTACATGTGCACGTCGCCCGAGTCCATGCGCACGGGCACCGCAACTTCGAGTATGCGCTCGGGGGTCACGATCCTCATGATCATGCCGTCATTGAGGCCGAGCAACTGGCCCGCTTCGGTGATGAGTGAGGCGATGCGCATCCAGGGATTGAGCTCGTCAGGGATTGCTTCGTGCAGACGCGTGACCACGTGCCACCAGCCTTTAACTTTGAGAAAGCGCCGTTGCTTTCATCGACCAGGTTACGTGAACCAGCCACCCCGAGCGTGCCACAGGCCCCGGCCGTTCTTTCGTCCGATACTGTGACAACCACGTGCGCGAAAGGTGAGCGATGAAGATCACGACCGTTTTGAGCTACTCCGGTGGATTTCAACGCGCGGCGGGCGAGGTGGTCGACATGGAACGGGCGGGCCTCGACCTCGTCTGGGTCGCCGAAGCCTACGGTTTTGATAGCCCGTCGCTCATGGGCTACCTCGCCGCCCTCACCG